>CAIMOJ010000036.1 GCA_903843045.1 Candidatus Uhrbacteria bacterium | reverse complement strand
GACCAGCACCGTGGCGACGATGACGATCGGCTTCCACGAAACGGACCGAGGCACGGACGACATCGAATCCGATACGGGCATCGCCGGCGTCTCCGGAAGGTCTTTCGGAACCAGGGCGGACGGAGGAGCGATCGGCTCGACTCCGGCAAAGATGTCTTCGGGGGGTTTTACGTTCTCGAACATACGGTTGCGAATAACGAATTTGTTACTTATTACACGTATGCAACGAATTGCTACGAATGGTAGTCGCGACTCGTCCACCTCTCCTTTGGAAGGAGAGGGTCGGGGTGAGGTCTACGGTTGGAGTTTTCCGGGGCCGGCGGGATCGTATCCTCCCGCGACCTCAATCGCGTCGGAGTAGCCGTCGCCGTCGGTGTCGGCGAGTTTGTCGCTGGAACCGTATTGGGCTTCTTCCTCGGCGTTGAGTCCGTCCTTGTCGAAATCCGGGATTCCGATGGCGTCCTCGCATTCGGCGCGGAGATCGGACGTTCCAATCGCCTTGCACGCCTCGAGGTCACTCTTCGAAATCGACGCGTTCATCGCCGCCAGATCGGCGCAGTACGCCGCGTCCTTCCCTCGCTCCTTGCAGTTCGCCTCGGTGAGCGGTCCGGCGAGCGTCGTGGCGCAGTTCGCCTTCGCCTTCTCGCCAACGATCTTTTCGCACGTTGCCGGATCCTTCGCCGAAATCGCCGCCTTCAGGTACAGCACGTCGGAGCACTCGGTCCGCCGCGTCTCATCGAGAATCACCGCGCAGCTTTCCGGATCCTCCCGATCCCTCGCGATCGTCCAGACGCAGGAGTCGTGGTCGACTCCCTCCAGCTGTTCGCACACGCTCGCCGCGCCCGTCGCCTGCGCCGCCAGCACGATTTTCTTTTTGCGGCACTCATCCGGATCCGGCTGCTCGGCGCACCCCGCCAGCGACGCGGTGAGCTGAGCCTCCACGCGATCCATGTTCTGTGTGGCAATCTCCACTTTCTGCCTGCTCCGCACGAACAGAACGGCCCCGACGATCAATCCGACCGCAAGCACCGCCGCCCCCGCGACGAGGGCGACGATCTTCCATGGCGGACGCTGCGTTTCGGTTGATTGGTCGAAGCCGTTCATAGGGTTATGGTGCGGGACAATACGTGAAGTTCATGTTGCTGAAGGTGATATAGCCCGTTCCGCTGAACGTGACGGACATGGGAATGGACATGTCCTCGCGCGTACATTCGAATTCCGGGGGGAATGGAAGGGACTTATCGTTTCCGTCCGAAACCGTTCCGGTCGTCGTTTCCGACGTTCCCGTCGAAGACTCAGACGTGAGACCCACCGTCACATCAAGGATTGAGTTTACGATATCCTGATACATCGTTGTTATTTCAGCGGCGCTTGTGGCCTGATACGCGTACTCAACATTATTTGTCGGGTCACAGTCGGTTTTATGCCCCCAATCCGTTGTGCACGTATCACTCGAGATGTGAGCCATGTAGCCTTGGTACTGACCCACCGAGGTAATCGCGGCCGTAAAGATTTTTGTGTCGCTTGGAAGTGCGTCGACGAGTTCGTTGTAGACTTCCTCGATGAGATCCTGCGTGGTCTCGCCCGTGTCATTCGTATAATTTCCATCGGCGTCAATGTTCGGAATGCCGTCGGATAGGAACACGACGATCTTCTGTTCTGCGGTTGAATCCGCAAGCTGATCGAGTCCTCCGGCCAACCCCTTGTAGTGCGGGGTATACGTCTGAAGGTCGGCGGTTCCATATGCGAGAACGGCCGTCTCAAGGTCTTCTTGGGAATCCGTCATTTCCTGATCGACGACGAACCCAGCGGAATCATCGTCGCCATCGCTGTCCACGCCGCCTGTCTTTCCTCCGTAGAACCTCACCGCGGACGCGCGGACCGTGCTGCCGGCCCCACCGAGCGATGAGAAGAGCGTTGAGATAGCCTCAAGTGTCGCAGTGGCTGTGTATTCAATGCGACTTGTTCCCGTGTCGGGAGTCGTGTCGGTTCCATCAACGGAGGATCCCATCGTCTTCGTATAATCCGTGACGAACACGATGTCCACGCTCGGCGGAATCACGTTCGACGTGGAATCCACGTCCGCCGTGATCTGCGTTCCGACGCTGCACGCCGGGATGTACAGGACGGCGCTGTCCGGGTTGAGGTCGGAGTCGGACGGGTAGCTGTAGAGGTTTATCGTGTCCGAGGCCGTGCCGCCCGCCTCGCTGGTCTGGCCGAGGACGGAGACCGTCTGG
>CAIMOJ010000035.1 GCA_903843045.1 Candidatus Uhrbacteria bacterium | reverse complement strand
GGGCGCTCGCTTCTACGGCGACACCCGCCAGGAAGCGCACGACGCCATGATGGCCGACGCGGCCGCCACGGCGAAGGCGCTGGCGAAGTTCGGCAAGGGGTACCTCAACGCCGACGTCGTCGCGGCGCTCCCGGCGCTGCCCGAAGGGTACGAGTACCTCGTGCTCGAACGGGCGTTCAGCTCATGGAACGGCGACTACGAGACGCCAGCCACGAACGTGCCGTACGAGTGGCGGACGTTCGCCGTTCGGCGCGTCGCGGTCGGCACGGACAGCAATGCGTCCATCGCGTGGAGGTCGGGCAAGACCCGCACATTCCACGACAGCGACGGAGGCGGATACCGGCCCGGCCTGCCAATGGTATCCCTCACGATCCCCGACGACGGCCACAGCGGGCTGCGCGGCAAGGTCGGCCAGTGTCCGGCGTTCGCGCGTCACCTCGACGTCGCGTACCGCACCGACGAGATCGCGCTCCTTCCCGGCTCGCTCGAGTTCGTGGACGGCGCGTGGGTCCCGCGGACGGCCATCGACCTGCCGTACCGCGACGGCAACGGAGGAGTGCCGCTCGCGCCGCCGGAAGGATACGGGCGCGTCCTCGTCACTGACACCGGCGATGACGGGCTCGGCGACTACACGCGCCACTTCGCCCTGCCGTTCGGCGAGCAAACGCTGTTCTGCGATGACTGGCGTCGTCGCAAAATGGTGCTTGCCACCGTGACAGTCACGGCCGAGCCGGCATGCGTGTCGAAAGGCGAGTGCTTCCGCGAAGGCAACCCCACCATGCCGCCCGGCACGATGGAACTCCGCGACGGAGCCTGGGCCGCGTATGACCGCGACGCCTGCGACCGCCGCGACGCGGAGGAAAGGGCCAAGCACCCCGGCGGCGGCTGGGGCAGCCGTCCCGCGGACGAGCCCTAGGCCGCCCTGGCGATCCGACCTTGTCGGATCGCCCTCTTATCAGAGATGCCGAACGGTTCGGCGGCTCTGCGAGAACAACACCACATACTCTACGAACGTTGGCGCCGATGGTCGGCGACGGCGGGAGTGGGTCCACCCAGGAGGTCTCAATGGACACGAACGAAACTACGGGCGCATATTGCGTCGTGAGCAAGGGCACTCGCTTCTACGGCAACACCCGCCGGGAAGCGCACGACGCCATGATGGCCGACGCGGCCGCGACGGCGAGGATGCTCGGACGGTTCGGTGAGGCCTTCCTCCCGGCCGACGTCGTCGACGCGCTCCCGGCGCTGCCCGACGGGTACGAGTACCTCGTACTCGAGCGTATCCGCCTTGAACCCGCAGGCTACGACGGCGGCTACGGCGACGAGACGTATGTCCGCGTCGGCTACGAGTGGCGGACGTTCGCCATTCGTCATGTCCCCGAAGGAGCCGAGGGCGACGAGGCAACCGCCTGGCATCCGGGAACGCGGCGCGACGACCACGTCACGGGAAACGTCGGGCGCGGCCCGGCGGTCCTGCACATCTGCGACACGGCGCTCGAGGGCGACAGGATCGCGCTCTTCCCCGACTCGCTCGAGTTCGCGGACGGCGCGTGGGTCCCGTGCGCGGCCATCGAGCTGCTTGCCCGCGACAGGTTCGGCAACCCTCTGCCCGCGCTGCCGGACGGGTACGGGATCGCGATCCTGGTGGACAACGGACACGAGGAACCATGGCTCACGGTCTTCGCGATGCCGCTCGGCGAACATCCCGTGTGGTGGATGGATGAAACCGACACCGTCGTCCAGTTCGCGACGGCCTCCGTGACCGCGGAGCCGACACGGGTCGTCACGGATGGCGACGGCTTCGACTACGGAGCCCCCATCCTGCCGCCCGGCACCATGTGGCTCCGCGAGGGAACATGGGTCGCGTACGCGCACGACGTACCCGGCAACGGCTACCGGTGGAACTACGACCACCGCGACGCCTAGGAGGAGCAAGCCTCCCTGGCGATCCGACCACGTCGGATCGCCCTCTTATCAGAGATGCCGAACGGTTCGGCGGCTCTGCGAGAAACCTTTGGAGGCCACCATGGAAAAATCCCTTGCTCTTCTTCGTGAGCTGCGCGCGAAGCACAGCGTTCGTCTGTCTCAGGTAGAGCGCTTCATGCGCCTGTGCAAGAAGGAGGCCGTGCCCGAGGTCACGGTCTACTCTCCCGCCGGATCGGGCGAGCGGTACGATTGGTACCAGATGTACCAGGCGTTCGTGTTCAGCGCGCGGAAGGACATCGCCGGAACCGTCTGGTGCATGGTACCCGGACGCGGACTCCTGGTGTTCGACGCCGACGGAAAGAACGAACAGCCGTACGACGTCTGGGACCCGTCGGCGGAAGTGTTCTACGACGTCAACCTGTGCGACAGGGGCGCGACGAACATGTCCCCGCCGGAGAGGGAAGCGTTGATGCGAAGGACAGGCTGACCCCTGGCGACCCCGCGCGGTCGCCCTCTTATCAGAGCTGCCGACACGCAAAGTCGACGGTTCTGCGAGATGACGTCTCCGATGATTCTTCACTTCTCTCTCCGCGGAATAAACTGCGGCGAGGCACAACCGGAGGTTGTCATGAAGGCAAGCAAGTATGTGGCGCGGGTTCGGCGCGAACGGGTTCACGGGTGGTTCGGACCGGTGGAGTCGGTGGGCGGCGGAACGACGCGCGAGGATGCGCTCGCCGCGCTGCTCGCGGACACCGCGAAGCAGGTGGAGTACGACGCCGTGCTCCCCGGCGACATCGTCGTCCCGGTCGAGTTCGCGGAGTCGATCCCGGACAGGATGCCCGAT
>CAIMOJ010000034.1 GCA_903843045.1 Candidatus Uhrbacteria bacterium | reverse complement strand
GGGCGCTCGCTTCTACGGCGACACCCGCCAGGAAGCGCACGACGCCATGATGGCCGACGCGGCCGCCACGGCGAAGGCGCTGGCGAAGTTCGGCAAGGGGTACCTCAACGCCGACGTCGTCGCGGCGCTCCCGGCGCTGCCGATCGGGTACGAGTACCTCGTGCTTGAGCGGTCGTACAGCTCCTGGAACGGAGACTACGAGACGCCGGCCACGAACGTTCCGTACGAGTGGCGAACGTTCGCCGTTCGGCATGCGCCCGAGGACACCGTCGACGGCAACGCGGCCGTTGTCTGGCGGTCGGGCCAACCGTACGACCGCGAGGAGGCGTACGGGAGGGTCACCGGAACCATCGGGCGCGGCCCGGTGATTCTGCGCCACCGCGACGGATTCTTCGTCAGCGACGGGATCTCGCTCCCTCCGGAGTCGATCGAGTTCGCGGACGGCGCGTGGGTTCCGCGGACGGCCATCGACCTCCCGTACCGAGGGGACGAGGGTGTCACGCCGCTCGCGCCGCCGGACGGATACGGGATCGTGCTCGTCCGGGATACCGGCGACGACGGGCTCGGCGACTACAGGCGCTTCTTCGCCCTTCCGTTCGGCGAGCAAACGCTGTTCTGCGACGACTTCCGTCATCGCAAAATAGTGCTTGCCACCGTAACGGTCACGGTCGAGCCGTCGCACGTGTCGAAGAGCGAGTGCTTCCGCGAAGGCAACCCCACCATGCCGCCCGGCACGATGGAACTCCGCGACGGCGCCTGGATCGCGTACGACCGCGACGCCTGCGACCGCTGGGACGCGGAGGAAAGGGCCAAGCCCCCCGGCGGCGGCTGGGGCAGCCGTCCCGCGGACGCGCCCTAGCCGCACTGGCGATCCGACCCTGTCGGATCGCCCTCTTATCAAAGCTGCCGAACGGTTCGGCGGCTCTGCGAGAAACCTTTGGAGGCCATCATGGAAAAATCCCTTTCTCTTCTTCGTGAGTTGCGCGCAAAGCACGGCGTTCGTCTGTCCCAGGTGGAGCGCTTCATGCGTCTGTGCAAGGAAGAGGCCGTGCCCGAGGTCACGGTCTACTCTCCCGCCGGATCGGGCGAGCGGTACGATTGGTACCAGATGTACCAGGCGTTCGTGTTCAGCTCGCGGGACGACATCGCGCGCACCGTCTGGTTCCTCGATCCGCGGAAGGGCCTCCTGGTCTACGACGCCGACGGGAAGAACGCGCAGCCGTACAAGGAATGGGACCCGACGGCGGAGATCTTCTTCGACGCGAACCTGTGCGACAGGGGCGCGACGAACATGTCTCCGCCGGAGAGGGAAGCCCTCATGCGAAGGGCAGCCTGACCCCTGGCGACCCCGCGCGGTCGCCCTCTTATCAGAGCTTCCGACGACCAACGTTGGAAGTTCTGCGAGACGTCTCCGGTGTTTTTCTACTTCTCTCTCCGCGGAATAAACTGCGGCGAGGCACAACCGGAGGTTGTCATGAAGGCAAGCAAGTATGTGGCGCGGATTCGGCGCGAACGGGTTCACGGGTGGTGCGGACCGGTGGAATCGGTAGGCGGCGGAACGACGCGCGAGGATGCGCTCGCCGCGCTGCTCGCGGACACCGCGAAGCAGGTGGAGTACGACGCCGTGCTCCCCGGCGACATCGTCGTCCCGGTCGAGTTCGCGGAGTCGATCCCGGACAGGATGCCCGAT
>CAIMOJ010000033.1 GCA_903843045.1 Candidatus Uhrbacteria bacterium | reverse complement strand
GCTCGACAACGAGGGGACGGGAAGCGACACGGTGAACATCTCCACGGGCGGCGGAACGAACGCGGTCAGCGTCGGCACGGGCGCCGGCGTCGACACGATCAATATCGGCACGGGCGCCGGCGCGGACGTCATCGGGATCGGCGCGAACACAGGGACGATGACGATCAGGGGAGGAAGCTCATCGCTCTTAAGCTTCGGCGGTACGGGACTCGACAGCAATTCTCTGGACTTCGTAGGCGCCGGGGACATGACGACGGGAATCGGAACCATTCTAACCCTCGACGCAAGCTCGGCCACCGCCGGAACGATTCAAGGGGGCGTCGGAGACGACCTAACTCTTCGCGCGGCTGATATTTCCGCCGACGGAACGACGAAATCCTCCCCGCTTCTTACCATTCGAGGCACCTACGATTCGAATCCTGGAAACGCGATTGGACAGCTAGATAACCAGAATTACCCGACGACGCTGCAGACGATTCCGGGCTTCGGAGGCCTTGGCGAGTTCGATGTCAACGTAAACGGCGGTGCCACGGAACTGACCCTCGATCAGTCCGGGACGTTGACCGCAATCGGCGGCGTCGCGTTCGGCGACGGAACGGGCGTGGACAAATTCTCATTCAACACGGCGGCGACCGTCGACAACGCGATGACACTTACCGCGAATTCCGTGACAACCGCTAGCGCGCTTGTCGTGAACGCGAACGGGATCACTACAGGAAACGGAATGGAGATATTGCAAAACGGAAACGCCACTCAGACGGCCGGTTCCGCGCTCCTCATCCAGCGCTCGCACAGCGGAGCGACGAACTTCACGAGTTCGGCAGGGCTTCTCAACGTCAGCCAGCTGGACACCGACTCTGCCTCTACGGGCCCGGTCGCGAAGTTTATCAACGCGGGTTCGGGATCGAGTCTTTTCATCGACGCGAACGGGGATACGGGCGGAACGGTCAGCGACGCGGTCGGCGGAGCGCTGCACATCACGAACACGGGAAACACGGGATACGGCCTTTCCGTATACTCGAATCAGAGCGGTTCGTCCTCGCAAGGCGCCCTTTCGAAGTTTTACGCGGCAAATGCCAGCTGGGACGGGTACGTGATGGAAATTGAGTCCGGGGCGACGGACGCGGGTTCCGACAACGGCTCCGCGCTGCACATCGTGCAGAACGACCTCGACGCCGCCGTCGGCGACCTGCTCGGGACCCAGGCCCTCGCGATCGACACGAACAAGAACTGCGGCGCGGCGGACGGCACGCAGAACGACGGGGCGATCATCAAGATCCGGGAGGATGCAGCCGGAACGCCGGACACGATCTTCCGATTCGAATGCGACGGCGACCTGTTCCTCGACGGGACGGTCGGGGTCGCGGACGCCGTGGACGTCGCGGAAAATTTCCCGTCGACGGACACGCTCACTCCGGGCGAGCTGGTTTCGGTCGACCCATCCTCGGTTGGCGTCCTCCGGACCTCATCGGCGTACGATTCGCACGCGATCGGCGTCGTGTCCACGCTTCCGGGACTCCTTCTTGGATCAGAACTTCCCGGGTACAAGATCGCGCTCGCCGGGCGCGTGCCGATGAACGTCTCGGACGAGGGCGGGGCGATCGCCGCGGGCGACCCGATCGCGTCGAGCTCGACCCCGGGCGTCGGAATGAAGTCGACGCAGGCGGGAACGATCGTCGGGTTCGCGCTCGAGGCGTATTCCGGCACGGGCGTCGGATCGATCACGGCATTCGTCAGCCCGCAGTTTTACGTCGGCTCCGTCCTTGCGACGGACGGGTCCGCGACGACGGTTTCCGGCGACCTGGCCTTGACGCCGACGGGCACGGCGACCGCTACGACGACCGGATTCGACTCGGGTTCCTTCGAGCTTCGCGGTTCCGGATGGGACGGGACCGCCGGGCAGGGCGTCCAGATGTCCATGGCGACGGACGTGACGAGCGCGTCGGATTACCGCCTTTCCATCAAGAATACGGCCGGGTCCGAGGTCGCGTACGTCTCGCAGGCCGGCGACATGGCCATTTCCGGCCGGCTTTACCCGTCGGATCGCGGAACCTTGCAGACCTCCAAGTATATCTATTACGACGGTTCCTCCGGCAGCGGCGGCGACTTTATGCGCACGAACGCTTCGGGCTGGGCGACCGGGTCCTATGACTTCGCGGAAATGTTCCCGTCCGTCGACGCGCTCGAGGCCGGTGACGTGGTCATGTTCGGAACGTCGAACGAGAGCGTCCTGAAATCGACGGGGTCGTCCGCGAGCCTCGCGGGTATCGTTTCGACGCGCCCGGGATTCCTCGCCGGCGAGAATCGGACCGGGGACTACCCGATCGCGCTCGCCGGACGCGTGCCGACGAAGGTCTCGCTCGAGAACGGCCCGATCGCGATCGGCGATCCGCTGACGGCATCCGCCACCAAGGGGTACGCGATGAAGGCGGTCGCGTCCGGACCGATCGTCGGGTATGCGCTCGAGGCGTATTCCGGCTCGGCGGGAACGGACGACCGGATCGTCGCGTTCGTGAACGCGGGATATTGGAGCGGCGGACCGGTGAGCCCCACGCCCGGCACGAGCAACGCGGCTTCCACCATTATCGTCAACCAGAACGCGAACAACCTGACGGCACTGAACATGGAAGGGAACGTCTACCTCGCGGGCAACGATATCCTCGGCGTCCGGCGCATCGCCGGCCTTTCGGACCGGTGGTCGCTCGATGAGGACGGGACCGTGAGGACGCAGTCGACGTTCAAGAGCGTCATCGAGTCGTATCAGGGCGAGAAGATTGAGACGACCGCGGTCACCTCTCCGGACGTGCAGATCACGCTCGTGGGGACCGCGACGCTCGAAAACGGCGAGGCCGTGATCCGGTTCGAGGATCTCAGCCCGACGTTCAACGACGTGACGTCCACCTCCGCGCCGATCCGCGTGGTCGTGACGCCGAACGGACCGGTGTCGTTGTACGTGTATGAGAAGAACAACGACGGCTTCGGCGTCCGCCAGATGAACGGTTCGGATTCCGGCGTGACCTTCGACTGGATGGTCAGCGCGTTCCGCAAGGATTTCGAGCCTGCCGCCGCGGTCGCGCCGACGGAATCGGTCCCGGCTACGGCCGAGGAGGTTCCCGCCGCCACGACGGGGGAAACGGCGCCGGCCGCCGATATCCAGACGGCCGCCGATCCGATCCCGGATGCCGCCGTCTCGCCTACGGGCGACGCGGTCCCGGCCGACACGTCGGTGAGTTCCGACACGACCTCCGCCCCGGAGGCCGCTCCTCAAACCGATTCCACGGAGTCGAATTCCGACGTCGCGCCGGCGACCCCCTAGGGGTGCCGTTGCCGTCAGAACCGTCCTTTTCCCCGCGGAAAGCCGCAGGTGCCCCACGCCTGCGGCTTTTGTTTTGGGCCCGGGCACTGGACAAACTTGCGTTTTTGTGGCCAAATGTCGCAGGAGGATACACATGGCAGCTCTTTTTTGCCTCATGCTCAGCCTGTTCGGCTGCATCGGCTTCATCACGAAGGAGGAGGTTTCACTCGCAACCGACCGGGACCAGGACGGGGTGGGCTATCTCACCGACTGCAACGACGCCGACGCGACCGTCGGCGCGAACACCAAGTGGTACCCCGACGCCGACGGCGACGGGGAAGGCGCGTCCGGAGCGTCCGGGACCGTCTCGTGCGACGACCTGTCCGCGAACGGCTTCGTCACGAACGACGGCGACTGCAACGACGCCGACGCGTCCATCTCGCCGACCGCCACTGAGGCGTGCAACGACATCGACGACAACTGCAACGGCGCGGTCGACGAGTCCGAGGCGTGCCTCGACCACAACACCGACGCGGACGGCGACGGGTTCACGGCCGACGTGGACTGCGACGACGCGAACCCGGACGCGTATCCGAACGCGCCGGAGGTCTGGTACGACGGCGTCGACGAGGACTGCGGAGGCGACGACGACTTCGACCAGGACGGCGACGGGTTCGAGTCGGCCGATTACGGGGGGGAAGACTGCGACGACACGGTCGCGGCAACCCATCCGGATGCGGAAGAGGTCTGCGACGACGACGTCGACAACGACTGCAGCGGTCTCGAGAACGACGCCCCAGACGCGGACGGCGACCTGTACACCGCGTGCACGGGCGACTGCGACGACGCCGACCCGGCGATCAGCCCGAGCGCGTACGACGGGTGCGACGCGGTCGACAACAACTGCGACGGCCGGATCGACGAGAACGACGACCTGGACGGCGACGGGTGGAGCACCTGCGCGGGCGACTGCATCGACCAGGACGCGCGCATGTTCCCGGGCAACCCGGAGGTGTGCGACAACCTCGATAACGACTGCGACGGAGATGCAGACGAGGACTTCGACCTCGACGGCGACTACTGGACGTCGTGCGACGGCGACTGCGACGACACGGATCCGAACATCAACCCGGACCAGGTCGAGATCACGGGCGACGCGGTCGACCAGAACTGCAACGGCAGCACCGACACCTAGCCCGCCCACCCACACTACCGGAGAATTCCTCATGCTGACGCTCCTTCTTCTCGTGTCCGCGTCCTTTGCCGCCTGTGACAAGCCCGCGGACGTTTCCGCCATCTCGGCCGACGTTTCCACGGCGCAGCTCGCCATGGCGTCGCTCGAGACGGACACATTCGCGTCGGCCGTGGCCGACGCGCGCGCGGCAATCCAGTGCCTCGCGTCTCCGCTGAACCCGCTCGACGCGGCGTCCTTCCACTCGCTCATGGCGCTCGACGCGTTCATGAATGGCAAGCCCGACGAGGCGGCACGGTCGTTTCAGACCGCGCTGGCGATCACTCCCGACTTCCGGCTCCCGGCGATCATCGCCCCTGCCGGCGGGCCGCTCGCCTCCATCCTCGAGAAGGCGCGCGCCATGCCCGCGTCGGAATCGCAGGCCCTGCCGCCGTTCGACGGCATCGTCAAGGTGGACGGGGTTACCTCGCTCACCCGACCGAAGGACCGGCCGTGCGTCCTCCAGCTCGTTTCTGGGAAGGGGGTCGTGTCGAGGACCTACTACCTCGCCCCGGCCGACGAGCTCCCGCGCTGGGAACCGCCGCCCACCGCGTTTCAGCGCGTCCTCCCCAGGATTCGCGAGAAGCCCAGCCTCCCGATCGGAATCGCCGCGGGCACGGCCGCCGTCGGGGCCGGCACGCTTCTCGCGCTCAGCGGAACCTGGCACGCGCAGTATGACGACCCGTCCACGCCGTATGCCCAGCTCGACGGCCTCCGCTCCCGTTCCGACGGCGCCCTCGCCGCCAGCATCGGACTCGGGATCGCGACGGTCGCCCTCACGACGTTCACCGTCGCGTACTGGTGAACCTCCGGCCTCTCTACGAGGCCGGTCTTTTTTTTGCGCAAAAAAGACCCGGCACTCGGTGCTGGGTCAGGCCTGGTCGGAGAGCCTGCGCTCGATCGCCTCCTCGTAGTCATCCGGGATGTCCCGGTGGAACATCGTCTTCCGGCTGATGGGCGGAAGG
Source organism: Candidatus Uhrbacteria bacterium (assembly GCA_903843045.1). Lineage (GTDB taxonomy): Bacteria > Patescibacteriota > Patescibacteriia > UBA9934 > GWF2-40-263 > YC12-FULL-57-11. Next base: position 23,364 of record CAIMOJ010000033.1, on the reverse strand, counting down.
TTGTCGAAGATGCGCTGGTGCGGGTCGCCGTGCCGGTAGACGGTCTGGCGCGGGTCGTCGAGCGGGACGCGAAGCATGCGGAGCGTGGGTGCCACGTCGGGAGCCTGCGACCACTTGTCCCAGACCTTGCCCAAGATCTTCGCTCCGTGGTCGCGGATGGATTGGGTGACCAGCGCCTCGGCGGCCTTGTCTTCCAGCCAGGGGTCGGGAATCTGCGGGATGCGGCCGAGCATTCGGCGGATGATGACGGCCGGGTTCCATGATTTTCGGAGCTCCGCCTCCCGTTCGCGCCGGACCGCGCTCGCGCCGTCGAAGTGACTCTCGAAGAAGTTGTTCCCCCCGTACATCGGGACGGAGAAGTACGCGGTATACCAGGATCCGCGCAGGACGCCGATCCGGGCGAGGTCCTTGTGCAGGTCCTCGACGAGGTCCTGCATGTCCTGTCGCGACAGGCGCTCGTGCGCGAGCGGGTGGTTGGGAAAGCAGGACAGGTTCCACTGGGTGACCCGCATGTCGCCGACGTACCGCGCCTCCGTCACCCGGCCGGTGATCCCGATGATGGCCGGGAATTCGACGTTGTTCCTGTCCTTGAGCCAAGCGACGTTCGCGGGGATCTGGTCCCTTCGCGGAACGCGCACTTCCCGTCGCGATTGCTCTCCCACGAGCAGCGAGCTCATCGACGTGATGGCCGTGACGGCCTTGGGCCGTCCGTTGTAATCGGGTTCGTTCATGATGCCTCCGGGCGCAATTCACCAGAAATTTACGGTTCCGTCAAGGGAATCTTTACAAAGTCGCCTGTTTCGCGTATGATCGCCCCCTGCTCTTTTCACCCTGTTTCCGGAGGAACGCACATTGGAAGAACTTAAAACGCTCGCGAAGGGCCGGTACAAGATTGTCCAGCGCCTCGGCGAGGGCGGCATGGCCACGGTGGATCTCGCCATCGACGCGCGGCGGAACATTCCCGTCGCCATCAAGCGCCCGCACGAAAGCCAGCTTCGCTTCGAAAAGGTCGTCGAGCGGTTCGCGCAGGAGGTGCGGACGCACGGGCGGGTCGTTCACCCGAACGTCGTCGTTATGCTCGACGTCGGGATCGACCGCCTGGCCGACGGAACGCGGACGCCGTACATGGCGATCGAGTACGTCGGCGGGATGACCGTCGAGGCGTGCATGTGGCCGACTTCGCGCGGAGGGTTCGGGCCGCTGTCCCCCGGGATCGCCGGTCGCATCCTTCTCCCGCTGCTTGGCGCGCTCCGCGTCATGCACGAGGGCGGGGTGCTTCACCGCGATATCAAGCCGGCCAACGTGATGGTCGGCTGGGACGCGGTCGGCCACCGGTCGACCGTCTGGGACCCGAACGCCGTGAAGCTGATGGACTTCGGGATCGCGCGCGACACGGACGTCGGCCCGCGGCAGACCGGCACCAAGGTGGTGATGGGCACGGACGGCTACCTCGCCCCCGAGCAGCTCCGCAGCACGAAGGAGGTCGACCATCGCGCCGACCTCTACTCGGTCGGCGCGATGTTGTGGGCGATGCTCGCGGGACGCGACCCGAACGAGGACCTGCACAATCTCACACTCGAGGACGCGGACTTCGCGTCGATCCCGGACCCATGGCGGACCATCGCGTTCGGAGAGACCCGCTACAAGCGCGAGGAGCGCGCGTACCAGACCGCGGAGGAGCTCGGCACGGCGATCGAGGCCGCCTTGCGCGGATGCGCGGACCGGCTCGGCCCGTTCGAGCACTGGCTCGCGCAGAAGAAGATCGCCTCGCCCGTCGAGGCCGCGCTGCGAAGGGCGAGCGGGAAGGGAATGACGATGGTCGCCGAGGCGGAGGAGCCGGGCGTCCCGTCCGGATCGGGCCACACGAAGTGGTTCGACGAGGGGGATATGGCGCCGAACGCCCCGGCGGACGTGCTTCCGGACATCGTGCCTCTCCCGAAGAGCCGCGTCAGAACGCTTGGCGTGGCCGCGCTGGTCGCGGCAGCCTCGGCGCTCGTCCTGTTCGGAATCGTGCGCGCCAGCGTCGAGCCGCACCCGGTCGCCGAAACGTCCGGCCCAGAGGTCGCGCTCACGACCCCGTCGCTCCCGGCCCCGAGCGTTGGGAGCGACGTTCCCGCGGATCCCGTTCCACCGCAGGGACCGAACGCGGTGCCAGAACCGCCAGCACCGGGCGTTGGGAGCCAGGTCTCGCCGATCGCGAAGCCGAGGCGTCCGGTCGACGTTCCCGTCGTCCCCGTGACGACGGCCCCCGTCGCCCCCGTGCCCGTTCCCGTCGCCCCGGCGCCCGTCCCCGAGACCGGGTCCGTTCACCTCGTGAAGGGTGCGATTTCCATCGCGCTGGTGGGATCCGACGGCGTGTCCCATTCCGCGGGTGCCGTCGCCCCGGGCGCGTACCAGATTCGCGCCACGTTCAGCGCGTCGGCGGACCCCGTCAACGCGGGATCCGTTACCGTCCTGGCAGGCCAGGACCTGTCCGTCTCGTGCAACGAGACGATGTCGCTGTGCAAGGCCCGTTAGAGGGCTCTCCCCACCCGTCGCCCTGAGCGATCGGGTGGTTTTTTGTTATACTGAGGAGGTAAACGGTAAAGGGGGGCGGATTCTTCTATGGGAAAAGTACTGTCGGGCGGATTGGAATCGATCGCGCGGTGGCTCGCGTACGCGCTGATTTTTCTGCTTCCGCTCGCCATGGTTCCGAACGCGCTCGACCCGCTTGAGATTCACAAGCAGACGGTCCTCGTCGTCCTGACGCTCTCGGCGTTCCTTGCCTGGTCGTGCGCGATGGTGGCGCGTCGCGCGTTCGCGGTCCGGACCGGGTGGATCCACGCGGTTCCCCTTCTCGTGCTCGGGTCGACGGTCGCGTCGGCCGCCGCGTCGCCGGCGCCGTATCTCTCGTGGGTCGGCGGATCGGGACAGGAGTACATGAGCGCGCTGACGGTCTTCGCGCTGACGGTCCTCTACTACGTCGTCGTCAACGTGCTCGGCACCGACCGGGAACACCGGGTCGTCCACGGGCTTCTCGTGCTGTCCGCGTCCGTCGCCGGCGCGTTCGGCATTTGGTCGGCGGTCCACGGGGGCACGGCCAACACGGTCGGCACGCTGAACGCGCTCGGCGCGTATCTCGTGGCGATGACCGCGTTCGGCTGCGGGCTCCTCGTGGCGAACCGTCCCGACCATGCCGTCCTGCACGGCGGATGGGCCGGCCGCGCCGAGCGGGCCGTCATCGCCGTCGTCTCCGTCGAGACGCTCGTTCTCCTCGCAATCCTGAATTACTGGATGCTCTGGATCCTCCTCGTCGCAGGACTGCTGACTCTGCTCGTGGTCGCCTTCGCGCGCGCGAAGGAGCTGCATGACCTGCGGCGCCTGATCCCTCCGATGCTGTTCCTCGTCCTCTCCGTCCTCGTGCTCCTCGGCCTTCCGCTCTCCCTTCCGTTCCGCGTCCCCGTCGAGGTGGCCCCGAGCCATTCCGCCGGCATGTCGATCGCGTCGAACGTCCTTCGCGGCCCGTCGGCCATCCTGGGATCCGGGCCGGGAACGTACGCGTTCGACTACGCGCTCCTCCATGACGTCGCCACCAACGCCACGCCGATGTGGGCGCAGCGGTTCGATCGCGCCTCTTCGTTCGCGCTTACCGTCGCGACGTCGCTCGGAGTTCTCGGCCTCTGCGCGTGGGGGACGTTTCTCCTCTCGTTCTTCGTTCGGTCGGCCGTTCGCGTGATCGGTACCGGGCCCTACAGGGGGTGGGCGACCGTCCTTGTCGACGTCTCCGCGTGGACGACCTTCGCCGTCGCCGCGTTCCTGTATCCGGGAAACGTGACCATCGTGTTTTTCCTGTTCGTCTTTGCCGCGCTGATGGCAGGCCAGACGGAAAAGGCCGCGAAGGAAATTCCGTTTGCCTCGTATCCGCGCGCCGGGACCCTGCTTGGCATTTCCATCGCCCTCGCGTCCGTCGGCATCCTGGCGATCGTCTTCGTAAGCGTCGGCCGCTATGTCTCGGAAGTGTCGCTCGCGAACGCAGTCCGCATTTCCGGGGAGAGCGGCGACGCGAAGGAACTCGTGGCCGCGCTCGACCGCGCCGTCGCGTCCAACCGCCTGAACGACGTCGCCGAGCGCGACCTGGCGCAGGCGCTGGTGATGCGCGTCGGCGCGGAGCTCGACGGGGTCGCGGACGTCTCGGCGATTTCTCCGGCGAGGCTGGCGTACGTCCAGGCGCTCGCCGCGGCCGCCGTCGACGCGTCGATCCGCGCGACGGAGCTTTCCCCGCGGGAGGCGCTGAACTGGCTGTCGCAGGCGGTCGTGTATCGCGCCCTCGTCCCGGTGATTCCCGACGCGGGCGACTTCGCCGTCGCGGCGGGCCGCCGCGCCATCGCGCTCGAGCCGAGCAACCCGAGCGACCAGATCGAGCTCGGCAAGACCTTCCTCGCCCTCGGCGAATCGCTCCGGGAGGCGACCGTCTCGACGGATCCGGCCGTGGCGGCCGACGCGAAGCAGAGGCTTTCCGCGTACCTCTCGTCCGCCGAAACCGCCTTCAACGCGGCCATCGCGCTCAAGCCCGATGACTCATCGGCCCACTACCAGCTGTCGCTGACCTATGACCGGGAGGGAAGGCTCGGTGACGCCATCACGAAGATGGAGAGCGTCCGGAAGTACAATCCGACCGACGTCGGCGTCGCGTTCCAGCTCGGGCTGCTGTACCTGCGCCGCGGCGCCGCGGGTGACCTCGTCCTCGCGCAAAAAGAACTCGAGCGCGCCGTCGAGCTGACCCCGAGCTACTCGAACGCCCGCTGGTTCCTCGCGACGATCTATGAGAAGGAGGGGAATGTCGCCGGCGCGATCGAGCAGGTGAGCAAAGTGCTTGAGTACAATCCTGGGAACGAGATCGCGGGCCAGAGGCTGGAGAGGCTGAGGCGAGGCGAGGCGACCGCGGACAATCCTGCGACAATCGACGAGATACCGCCCGGCCCATAGCGCCGCGAGGCAAAGACGCTTGACCGAAGCGTCTTTTATTGTTATCATCTCCGCTTCGCTCTTTGGTCAACATTCATTCTTCGGAGGCTGCATGTCAGGCAATCATTCAACGGCACCGTACGTCGATCGTCACTGGTCGATGCTGAAAATTCACGTGATGCTTGCGTTCGCGAGCGCCCTGTCGTTTTTTCCGCTGGTGTTCCTCGACCACTGGAAGGTCGCGCTCGTCGTGCCCGTCGTCATTCTCGGCGCGTTCGAGGTCTACTGCCGCGCGCAGAGGACGCAGCCATCTACCACCTGTACGGGCAGGCGGCGACCACGAGGGAGCTGTCGGAATGGTCTTCGGAAAAGTTCCGCGACTACTTCGCGGATCCGGAGAGCCGCCGGCCGACCAGCCGGTACGCGCAGTGGTGGATTCAGAACATCACCCACGGCAAGAAGGCCATGGGCGGGCACGGGAGCCGGGCCGACCGGGACAAGGCCGGGTCGGTGCTCGTGCGTACGAAGAACCTGCGGACGAATTCGGAGCCGGCGATCCTCGCGTCGATGCGGAACGTTCGCATCGGATCGCAGGGCGACCAGCCGTTCCTCGTGACCGGCGCGTTCCGGCAGTCGGGGATGGCCACGCCTTCCATCACGTGCGAGGCCACCGAGGCCATGGCGCGCGGGACGGCCGGGCTGTGCCTGATGGGAACCGGCGAGGGCGGGCTCTGGCCGCAGCACCTCGTCGGCGGACCGGACGCGCAGATCGAGTTCCAGGTCGGCACCGGATACTTCGGGTGCCGAGACAAGGACGGCGCGTTCGACGTGGCGGCGCTTTGCAACGTCGTCCTGAGCAACCCGTCCGTCGTCGCCGTCGAGGTCAAGCTGTCGCAGGGCGCGAAGCAGGACGGCGGGAAGGCGCCAGGGTGGAAGATCGACGCGGAGGTCGCGGAACGCCGCGGCATCGAGCCGTGGAAGGACTGCTTCTCGCCGCCGACGCACTCGGCGTTCGCGGGAGTGACCGGACTCGTCGGATTCGTCAGTCGGATTCGTCAGAAGACGTCGCGCGTCGTGGGAGTCAAGCTCGCGATCGGCTCGTTCCTGGAGTTCGACGAGATGTGCCGGACGTGGGCCACCTACCCCCATGGAATTCCCGATTACCTGCAGATCGACGGCGGGGAAGGCGGGACGGGCGCGGCGTACGAGGAGATGATGAAATGCGGGGGAATGCCCGCGTCGGTTGCCATCCAGGTGGCCGACCTGCTCCTTCGGAAGCACGGTCTCCGTGATCGCGTGACGCTCGTCGGATCGGCCGGCGGGTACACGCCCGAGGACCTCGTCCGCATGTTCGCCCTCGGCGCCGACATCGTGGCAACGGGCCGCGCGTTCAAGTACGCCACCGGCTGCATCGCCGCGGGCAAGTGCCACATCGCCGGCGAGTGTCCCACCGGCGTCGCCTCGAACGGCGAGGTCATCGACCCGGTGGAGCGGGGGAAGTGGATCCGCGCGTACGTCGAGGCGATGTACGAGCGCACCGCCCACCTCCTGTCCGTCACCGGCATCTCCGACTACCGCGAGATCGTCGGCACGCGACGCAAGCACGTGGAAATCGTCGGTGTCCCCATCTGGACGCTCGACCAGGTGGAAGCCATCATCGCGCTCGAGCGCGCCTGACGCGACGGTCCGAACGGGGCCGTCTTTTTTATTGCGATCACGCTGGAGGGAGGATAAAAATGCAAAACCGCCTCCCGAGAGCGCGGCCTGCATGACCCGTGTGGGTCACCGCGGTGGGGTGGCGGTCAGTTGCTGGTATTCAGTCCGAGACGACCTCGATCTTTCGCCGCGCGTTGGACCACGCGGCCGTGGATCCTTCGACCCATGTGTCGGAAATCTGATCCGGGATGATCCCGTACCGGCTTCCGTTGACCAGCTCGACGTCGAATCCCGACTCCCTCGGGTGGATCGCCGCGCATTTCCCGCTTCCGTCGCGGAAGGTCCTGTCTCCCGTGTGAGAAATTCGGACCCGCTTGCCAACCAGGAGCGAAGCGAGCGTCTCCAAGGTGATTGCTTGCATGTTGTCCTCCTCTAGCGGGTTGCGGGACGGATGGTGATGGTCACGCCCGCGTAGGGACGAACGACCATACCGGATGTGGCGTTCCAGGCCGCGCGGTCGACCGCGTACTCGAGACTGCGGATGATCTCCGCGTCACCGGATTCGGGGACGGTGATCCCGAGGACCCGCTCGGTACGACTGGAGCGGCCGTTGTTCAGAATGTCCGCGACGAGGGTCACGTAGACGGACCCGTCCTTGTCGAGGTGCACGCATCCCCGGTACTCCCCGTTGGGGTCGACCGACGTGTGCTGCGTTCCGTCCTTCGAGGACGACACGCTAAGGAAGGTCCATCCCATGGGGTCCATCCGAAACGAGTCGGTGGAGCCCGGGAGAATGACATCCTTGAACAGGGCCGGATCGGTCGCGAGCTGAATGTCGAGCGCCCGCATTCCCGCGGGACAGGTCACTCCGCCCGCGTAGGCGGGCATGACGGAAAGCAGGCCAACGGCCATGATGACGAGTTGCATCGGAAATCCTCTGGTGGGGGTTGGAGCAACGAGACGTAGCGCCGTTGCCGGACGTCTAAGTTTCGGCCGAAAAGCGTATCAAAAAAATACGGTCCTGTCAATCCAATGTCCATCGGACCGCTCGTCTACTTAAGCAAAAAGACTCCTGAAAATCCAGGAGTCTTTTTGGTGGACCGTAACGGGATCGAACCGTTGACCTGTCCGATGTCCATCGGACCGCTCGTCCGTCTTTCTATAAAAAGACACCCGGAAAGTTCCGGGTGTCTTTTGGTGGACCGTAACGGGATCGAACCGTTGACCTCTTCCATGCCATGGAAGCGCTCTACCAGCTGAGCTAACGGCCCACTATCAATTTGATTTCTTGATCGGCGATCATCCGTTCGATGATCCTTCGGTTTTTCAACTGCTTTACACGATACTCCAGCTTTCTTGCTTCGACTACCGTTGCACATGGTTGAAACAGTGCAACCTCGACTGGAAGCAAGTTTTTTGTCGCTGTCACCCTTCCCGCTGAATGCTCAGTGAAACGATTTTCTATGTCCTGCGTACTGCCGACATAGTATCGTCCGTTGGAACACCTGAGAATGTACACCCCGACTCGATCCATAGAAAGAACGCGACGCTGACCTGTCCGATGTCCATCGGACCGCTCTACCAGCTGAGCTAACGGCCCATGTCTTTTGTGACGATAGGATATCGCACTGGCCAAATTGGGTCAAGGCGCATTGACGCGCGGCCCGATTTTCGGTAGCGTTGCGGCATCCTTCGCTTTGTTGAGCGTTGGTTGCAACCCAGACCAGGAGGCGTTCGAATGGACAATGAATCGCCGGAAACGGCAAGGCTGACGGTGCGCGTGTTCGTGCGGAACGTGCGGGAGGAACGGTGGCCGAACGTGAGCGTGACGACCGTTCCCGATTCCATCGGGTCGTCGGTCGCGCGGGGAATCCGGGCCGCCATCTCGGACCACGTGGTCCGGATGCTGCCCGCCGGGCAGTTCCAATTCGACAAGACAGGCGCGTCGAAGTACACGGATGCGCGGCTCCCGGCGGGGTGGACGACGCAGAACCTTCGGAATCTCACGTACCAGATCCAGTCGCCCGTGGACGCGGCGTTCCTGCGGCTTCGCGAGGCGCTGTCGGCCGTGCCGGACGAGGAAACGGCGGCGCGTATCGTGCGCGACCTCTACGCGTCCATCTTCCACCGCATGGTCGTGGATAGGACGGCGACGGACGCGCGTCCCGGGTTCGGAAAGGTGATTGCCTGCCGGCAGCCCGCCGAGCTCGACTCCATTGAGCGCCAGGCGCGTGACCGGGACGCGACGGTCTGGCGCGATGAGCTTTCGGCGACGCGGTACCGCGCGGTGTTCGTCCATGAAAACCGCGGGGTCGTGGCGTACATCGGCGTGGCGCCGGGCGAATGGCCGTTCGGCAGCCTTGTCACGGAGCGGTACGACCGCGTCATCGCGCGCGTGCACGACCGGGCGGCCGCGGAGACGGCCCACGAGACGTTCCAGGCGCTTGCCCGGACCGCGCGGCAGACCCAGTTCTTTTCCGACGCCATCGGCCGCGCGTACCGGTTCGCCGGCAAACCCGTCTTCGACGACGGCCACCCCGTTCCTCTCATGGGTGGAGGGACCGGTGATGCCTGACATCCGAATTGAGATCGGCGTCGATCGCTTCGGCTCCGCGACGGTAACGGCGCGGCGCGAAGACGTTCCCAACCAAGGTCTTCTCGGGCCTCTCGTCCTCGCCGCCTGTTCCGCCAACCTGACGGAAGGACGCTACGCCATCACCGTCGGGCCAATCGGCGACCCGCGCGTCGAGATCATCGACGGCAGTCCGTTCCTCGTCGAGGCGACGCGGGCGAGGCTCGTCCCAATCGCCCACGAACTGAAATCCCTCGCCCTCCGCCCGTCCTAGTAATGACGGGCATTTTTTTTGACGGATGGCAAGCGCGTCATGTACGCTCCCGCCCGGAGGTATCTCATGTCACAATCCCAGCTTCTTTCCGAGCCGTTCGCCGGCATCGCAAACGATCTGCTTGCCGCCGGCGCGATCCAGTTTGGAGAGCACAGGCTCAAGATCCACCGCACCCGCCCCGACCTTCCGCTGTCCCCGCACTACTTCAACTGCCGGAGCGTCGCGCATCCGGGCGGTGAGGGAAGGGTCACGCCGGAGCTCGTCGAACGCATCGCCACGCTGATGGTGGGGAGCACGATCGACGCCGAGGCCTTCGACTGCCTCTTCGCGGTTCCGGACGGAGCCACCCCGTACGCGGAGGAGCTCGGGCACATCCTCGGAATCCCGGTCATCCGCCTCACCAAGCGGAAGAATGCCGACGGGACCACCTGCGTCGACGGAATCGAGGGTGACGTCTCCGCCCTCCGCGGCAGGCGCGCGCTCGGCATCGAGGACGTGGTCACCTCGGCCGCGTCGAGCATGGAGGCCGTCACCGTCATGACGCGCCATTCCTTCCGGGTCTCCGACATCGTCTGCGTCGTCGACCGCCAGCAGGGAGGATACCAGCGCCTGTTCGAGCAGAACCTCCGCCTCCGCCCGCTGTTCACCTTCCGCGATCTGCTCGATCACTTCCACGCCGGCAAGCAGATCGACCGTCTCAAGTACGAGACCTGCATCGCGTACCATGCGGAATCCCAGAACCTCTGACGTCCAGTTCGACAGGCTCACTGCCTTCGGCCGGGGCGTTCTTTTTTATCTTTGGGGTCGTCCGCCGAGGCTCTCTCAGACGCGTGGGAGGATTGACGCGGCGGTCGAACCCTGGTAGGTTCGTCGCACTTCGGAACCACAACCAAGCCGAAGGGGAGAGTAGATGAAACCAGAGGACATTCAGTTCGAGGCGACGGTCGTCGTCATCCCGCCGCAAGGGGGCGCCACGGAACGCTCCATCCGAGTCGCCACAAGTCCGCCGGTCGGGAAGGAGTGGATCGATGAGCTCGTCCTCCGACTCGACGAAGCGCTCGACACGCTGGCGATCGGCACATACGAGGTCCGCATCGGGGCGTTCACCCTGATCCACTGCGTCGACGACGAGATGCACGGCGCGCGGACGATCTGCAGGCTCCTCGCCGTCCCGATGACCGGCCTGCTCGCGTCGCTGCAGCGGATCCACGAGGATGGCGCCATGAACGACGAATCCCTGATCGAGAGGTCCGCCGAGAATCTCACGACCAGGATCTTCGACGGTCGCCTGGAGGAGGAATTTGTCCCCGGCCTCATCCGACCATGCGTCGTATCCGGGAAGGAAGAGATCGCCAAGCGCCACATCGCACTTCGCCTGGCACTTCTGTACCGGGAGCTGCGGGACGGGGACGACGAGCGTTCGTCTCGAACGAAGTGGATCGGCAAGGAGGTCGACAGGCTCGAACGCAAGGTGGAACGAAAGAGCTGGGATCTCCCAGACGTGGACGAGTACTCGCTTCAGCTGGAGGTCGGCGACGGCGAGCCCGCGTTCACGGACTGGCTGGTCGAGCATTACTCCGCCGCGCTCATTCGCCTGACGCCGGCCATCGAGCGTCGTGTCGCCGAGCTGCTGCGGGAGACGCACCTGGCGTCCATCGTGGACTCCAGGTCGCGAATCGCAGACCTCGAGCTCGCGTTCGGGCTGGAGGGGAAGAAGGGACTCTGACGCTTCCATGTGGTGGGAGCGTCGTTTTTGTTTGGGAGAAAGCGGGGTTGCGAATAACGAATTAGTTACTTATTACACATATGCAACGAATTGTTGCGAATTGGGTATCTGTCTCGACAAAAGTGTCTCATGGCTGTACACTCGCGTTCATTCGGAACTAAATAAGATGCCATCTCACGAATCCGTACTTATTCGTTGCAATCCGTTGCATATGTGTAATAAGTAACTAATTCGTTATTCGCAACCCGTATGTTACAAGTAGGTATCGTCGGCCTCCCCAACGTGGGCAAGTCCACTCTCTTCAAGACGCTCACCAAGAAGCAGGTCGACTGCGCCAATTTTCCGTTCTGCACGATTGAGCCGAACGTCGGGGTCGTCGAGGTTCCGGACACTCGGATGGCACAGCTGTCCGCCGCCTCGGGATCCGAGAAGCTGATTCCGACGGCGATCGAGTTCGTCGATATCGCCGGAATCGTCGAGGGCGCGCACAAGGGCGAGGGGCTCGGGAACAAGTTTTTGGCGAACATTCGCGAGACGGACATGATCCTGCACGTCGTCCGCGGGTTCAAGGATCCGAACGTCATCCACGTGTCCAACTCCGTCGACGCGGCGCGCGACGTCGAGGTGATTGAGATGGAGCTGGCGTTCGCCGACATGGAGACGGTGCAGAAGCGGCTCGACGCGGCGCGCGGAAAGAAGAAGGCCGGGACGTCGAAGGAGCTTGAGGCCGAGGAATCGGCGCTTGCCAAGTTCATGGCGGCGCTCGAGGTTGGCAAGCTCACGAACGCGATCGAGCTCGACGAGGACGAGGAGGCCGCGGTGAAGTCGCTGACTCTGCTGACGAGGAAGCCGATGCTGTACGTGGTGAACGTGGACGAGGACGGCGCGGCCGACCCGAACTGGGTGTCGCCGCTTGGACCGAGCCGCCTTGCCGTGCCGATCAGCGTGAAGATCGAGTCCGAGATCATGGAGATGCCGAAGGAAGACCAGGCCACGTTCCTCACGGAGCTCGGTCTCACAGAATCCGGCCTCGACCGCGTCATCCGCAAGTGCTACGAGGCGCTCAACCTGATCACGTACTTCACGTCGGGAGAAAAAGAGACGCGCGCCTGGACGATCACGAAGGGGACCAAGGCCCCGCAGGCCGCCGGCGTCATTCACACCGACTTCGAAAAGAACTTCATCCGCGCCGAGGTCATCAACTGGAAGGACTTCGTGGAACTCGGCGAGTCCGGCGCCAAGACGCAGGGCAAGCTCCGCGTCGAGGGCAAGGAATACGTGATGCAGGACGGCGACACGTGCCACTTCCGGGTGAACGCGTAACCAAAGGGCCGCGCTATGCGCGGCCCTTTGGTTTTGGTAAAATTGACACGTATGTCAAATGTTTCGATTTCAGCGCTGATGGAGAAAGTTGGGATGAACAACGCAAAGGACCAGGGACTGTACGTTCAGGGGCTGGCAAACATGAGGAACATGTTTCTAGGAAAAAACGCGGGAATGAAAACTTCCGATCTTCGGAAACAGGCGGAAATCGTTCGCGGCCGGGCAAAGGAACCGTGCGGGTTGCTCGACGCGCTCGTGGGAATTTCGTTCCATGACGTGTGACTTTTCGCCGCGTTGTATACAGTCGTAGCCCTGTGGCACACTGTTTACCAACGTATGACTATCCACAAAAAGACGAGATTGACCCCATTTCAACGCAAAGAGATCTTCTCAGATCGACATGAGAAGAAGATGCGAATCGTAGATTTGCAGCGAAAATATCTGGTAACACCTCCTACTATTTATAAGATTCTTCGCCGTGGTCGAGCGAATGACTTCACTGTTCACGACAGTACCAACATACGGTATCGGGTTATTGAATATGGATTGAAGCGGCTTGCAAAGGTTGAGCAGAAACTCGAAGAAAAACTCAAAAAACAAGCCAAAAGATACAATAAAGAGTATCCAGGAGAGATGGTGCATTTCGACACAAAACGGCTTCCGCTCCTTCATGGAGAGATCGTTATGGAACAGCGAGAGTATCTCTTCGTTGGTATCGACGACTATTCACGAGAACTGTATGCAGCTATTTTACCCAATAAAACACAGGAATCTGCAGCCACATTCCTCAAACAAGTCGTCGAGGAGTGTCCGTATACCATCGAGATTGCATATTCAGACAATGGAACAGAATATCGAGGAACAGCCGGAATTCACGCATTTATGAACGTCTGTAAGGAGAACCATATCGAACAGCGACATACAAAGATTCGTCATCCACAAACGAACGGCAAGGCAGAACGAGTGATTAAAACGCTCATGGAACTCTGGCACACAAAAACGGAGTTCAAGAACCGGGAACATCGGAAGAAAGAACTTATTCGTTTCGTGAACTATTACAACACAGTGAAGCCACATGCGGGAATTGATGGTGACACACCGCTCGAAAAACTGATACAATACTTTTATCCAACTGAACTATAAACAACGCGATGTAAAGTCACACATGACGACGCGAACGTCGCATTCGATAGGTTTCTCGTCAGCGTTGCGAACGACTGCGCAAAGAATGGCGTCGATCTGAGGAAACTGACTCCGGAGGACATGATCCGCATGTTCTCACGGTACGAGCAGTCGGCGAACGTCGGCGCTCATGCGACGGAACTGGAGCGCTCGGCCCTGGAGCGATACGAGGCTTCCGTGAAACTGGGAATCGAGGACAGGTATTTTTCCAGGATCAATGTCATGGGCAGCGAAAACGACTTGCAATACCGATCCGCGCTTCGCATTCAGGATGCCGTTGAACGGAACAGGCTTCAGAACGTTTTGCAGACACGTCTTTTGGACATCGTGGAACGGGAGGAGTCGGCTGGCATTCGAGCGGAATTTCAGACGATCTGGTGGCTCCGGAACTTTGTTCGCGAACAAGGAATCGACCATCTCGCGTCCGTCGAGCACTCGACGGTTCGAGAGGATCTTACGGGCGGACCCGATATTGTCATTCGAACGCTGCCCTGGGGAACGATCGGGATTCAGTTGAAAACATTAAAACGAGACAGCAACACGGAAGACTATAACAATAAAATTATGGAGAGGGCGCGGGCAGAAGCCGCCGGTACCGGAACGACCGTCGTGGAGTTTGATTCCGTCGACCTTCGAAAGTTGGTCCAGGCGGAAACGGAAGGAAACCCTGATGCCAAGCTGAGAAATAAGCTGATCGGCCGGATTGAGTCTGAAGTTCCGGTTTCCGGCGCGGGACTGTTTGCTCTCCTGCGTGAGAAGCCGAAGGTTGACCTGGCACAGACGATCCGGCTCGCGCCCGAGAAAGCGAAGTCGAGCGCGGTCATCAGAAGGATCGCGCGCCCGAAGTAGGAATAAAAAAATCCGGTAGGCGAGAATCGCTTACCGGTCGTCGTGCAGCTCGGGTGGCAGTTCCAGGTTTTCGCGGAGATACGCGTCGCGAAGGAGGTCCTTCGTGTCGTCCGGAACGAATCCCTTGGTCCTCATGTAGCCTTCGTAGAGGGCAACGGCAGTGCTCGTCGCGCGAATCGTGAGCAGGACGGGCGTCGGATCCGTTCGTCCGCCCGGATCCGGGATCGTCGCGTACAGAACGCCGTCGTGGAGCGGCACGCATTCGCCGCCGCCGTTGCGCACCGCGTCAGAGATGAGTTGTTTCGCGACATCCGCCCGTCGAGCCTGCTTGTGGCCTGCCATGGTTGCCTCCAACGCCGATGGTACAGGAATCGCGCCGGGTGTCAATAGAATGGGCGAAAAAAACGACCCCGACGGTCGTCGGAGTCAGAAATTCGATCTGATCGTTGCCCTTTGAAGCGGGTTGCCGTCGGCCCCGACTTCGCCGACGTAGGTGACGGAGTCGATCGTCACGCTCTTTCGCAGCATCAGAATGTCGTTCACCTCCACGTAGTCGACGCGCTTGTTCAAGGACACATCGTAGCGTCGAATCTGCGAGTTCTGCCTGACGTCAGCGACCACGTTTCCATCGGCGTACGTCGATGGCATCGATTGAAAGTACGCCAGGACCGTAATGCGTGAAATTTCCTCGCCGCGCTTGATCCATCCGACCTTTTGGTCGTGGACCAACACCCCCTGCGCGTTCGTATGTCGAACTTCTCGCCGTCCTCGAGGACGGATCTCCACTGTTCGAGCGGTTCGACGGTCACCTCGGTCAGTTGGTCCGAGACATACGCGCCCTTGAGCGCCCGTATGTCCAGGTCGGCGTTCGTGAGATCGTCCATCCCGTGCGTGCGGATGGAATCATCGGTGGGCGGCGGAACGGTCCAGACGACGTCCCGCGCATCGATGGTCACGGTCTCCGGCTTTTCGCAGCCGGCCAGAAGGATCAAAAATGCAATCATTGGAAACCTCGTTTGCGAGAAGGAGAATAGCAGAAAAATTCGAAATTGTCAATAGATTCGGGGTGATCGAATCAAAAATCCCTCGACGGTCGTCGAGGGTCAGGGGGAGGCGGCGGGCGTGTTCCGCTGCCTCTTGGTCATGAGCTGCCAGAGGCGGAGGAACTGGGTCTCGTCGGCCAGGAACGGGGCGCACGGCGGCGTCGTGGTGTCGGCCGGATCCATCTCGATGCTGAGATCCTTTGGAAGGATTCCCGTGTCGTGGAGGTCGATGGCGGGGTATGCCGTGACCCAGATGCCGAGCGAGCCCTGTCGCGTCTGGACGCGGTAGTAGGGGATCATGGCCGCCAGCTCTCCGATGTCCTCGGCGAGCCACGCGCGGAGATGCTCCGGGATCGGGACGACGCTGACGCGGACGTCTTCGAAGCCGTGCTTCGAGAACATCGCGGCGAGGTCCAGCGAGGTCTGGTCGAGTGCCTTGGCGGCGTTCTCGGTCGCCAGCTCCTTGAGGCACGGCCCGTGGTAGAACTTCGTCGCGAGCAGGCAGGTGCTGTCGCCCGTCGCGATCACGTAGTCCGGCGAGATGGAAACGTCCGTGCTGTCCGCGTTCCTCCAGCCACGCTGCTCGGGATCGCGCGACGGGTTGTCGGTTCCGTCCGTCGGCGTTTCCCAGCGCGCGTTCCGAACGGCCAGCGACCCGGCGGACTCTCGGCTCGCGTCCGTCTTTTGCGCGATGGAGAACAGCGCGTCGCGGAGCTTGGTGCCAACGTACGGCTCGAGGCTGACGTGTTCGATCGTCGTATCGCTTCCGATCTCGTGGCACGTCGCAATCTCCCATCCCTTGCCGCACCGCGCACAGTGAACGTGCGCCGGAGGGAGGGGGAACGAGGGCTCGACGCCGAACGTTCCCTCGTAGAGCGCGATGCCGTCCGTGCCGCTCGGGTACCGCGGGGCGACGTGCGTGGCGACGTAGTCCGCGAACTCGGCCGGATCCATCATCGGCGGCATGGCCGCGCGGTCGGCGTCCGTGAACACGTCGCGGCTGAGACGCGCGAGGTGGCCGTCCGGTTGCGTCTCGAACCGTCCGAAGATGACGAACGTGTTGAGCTTGTTTCCGGTCCGGTGCGCGTCGTCGTGACGGTTGCGCATGACCGTGACAAACGGGTGATAGGCGAAGAGGGCCAGTTCGATCCCTCTGCGAGAGTTGAAACCCATGGTTGCTCCTTGCAGGTTGTCTGCCGACGGATATCACCATCGATTCGGCGGATTGTCAATGATCACACCCAAATTCATTGACAAACTCGCATTTTTCTGATACGATTCCGCGTCCCATCAACCTTTTGGAGGACGCATGGATTATCGTGGATTCGCGTATCGATTCCTGAATGTCCTGTGCGCCCTTTCGGGGGTGGCTGGGACGATCGTTTTGTTGCTTTGGCTGCACTACCCGGACGTGAAGGCCGCCAACTCCGCGGAGGAGAAGACGTTCTGGAGCTCGGTGGACACGATGACCGCCGAGGATCACTCCGCCCTGTTGAACTTTGTCGGCAAGACGGGACGCTATCCGCGGATTCTCCCGTGGTGGGAGATGGACAACGTCATGTGCTCGGCCACGGCCATCAAGTACGTGGCGCTGTTTACCGGCGAGAAGTTCGCGCACGGAAAGGCGTGGACCGTGAGGACGGACGTGCCGAACCTGAAGGACGGCAGCGGCCCGTGCGACGCGTGCGTCAACAACGCGAAGAAGCTCACTGAGGTCTGGAACCGCCAGGACCTCATCGGCGACGATGGAAAGGTCGCGCCCGGCACGAAGGAGGCGCTCCAGGCCGAGGTGAAGGCATTCCCGTTCGACCAGACGCAGGTGTACCTCATGGGATTCCTGTACGAGGACACGACGTTCTGGGAAGACGTGAAGGCGGCGGGCAAGGACAAGAACTCGCACGTCGGGCTCTGGGTCCGCGGCAAGGTGATCCATTTCATTCACCGCCAGCCCGGCGTCGACCCGCTCTACGCGGAAAGCCTCGACGACCTGTTCTCGGACGGGAAGCTCATTCCAACCTGGATCTCGCGCGTGCATCCGAAAGGAAACCGCGACGTGCTCCGGATGCCGGAGACGACCAAGGAGCTGCCGT
The DNA here is from genome assembly GCA_903843045.1 of Candidatus Uhrbacteria bacterium. Lineage (GTDB taxonomy): Bacteria > Patescibacteriota > Patescibacteriia > UBA9934 > GWF2-40-263 > YC12-FULL-57-11. Next base: position 5,705 of record CAIMOJ010000033.1, on the reverse strand, counting down.
TCTGCCAGAACGTGATGCCGTACGCCTACCTCGAGAAGGCGCTGCTTTTCCCGCGGCGGATCTCGCATCTGCCTGAGTCGTGGACCGAGCAGGGCGACGGCCTCGTCGAGCGCAGCCTGTTCCGATGGGTTCGGAACGGGTATGACATGTATCCGCGGTTTGTCACATCGGAGGCGGAATGCGTAGCAAACTGAGGAGCGTGGCGGTCAGCGTCATCGCGTGGATCGTCGGGTCGGCGACCGTGCTTGTCTGGTCCGCATCCAACAATGGCTACCACTTCTCCCTCCCTCCGCACGGCACGAAGCTGGGCGAGGTCGAGGGAGTCGCGGTATACTCGGCGGACGGCAGCGACGTTCGCGGAACGTACGGCCTCGAGTACCAGTGCGTCGAGCTCGCGAACCGCGCGTTCTCGCAGAAGCTCGGGTTCCGCAACCTCGCGAAAACGGGGAACGCGGACTCGTACTTCTGGGAGGCGAGGGAGAAGGACCTCGTCGCGTACCCGAACGGCGGGTCCGAGCCGCCGAAGAAATGGGACGCTCTCGTCTTCGACGGCGGAGACGACGACGGCTCGGTCGGCCACGTGGCCGTGATTACCTCGGTGGACGCGGCCTCGGTCACGTTCATCCAGGAGAACTTCCGGTCGTGCGAATTGCGCGGCCTCCTCTGCAAGTATCTCTGGACCGATACGCTCCCGCTCGCTAATTCTGGCGGCGGATGGCACATCGCCCAGGGCCGATACCCACAACCCGCGGCGGGCTGGTCCCGACCGCAAGGAGATTCCAAGCCATGATGTTGAACCTTTTGCTCGTGACCGCCGCGTATGCCGGCGGAGGCGAAACGGATGACGGTGGCGGCGGCGTGTGCCTGCTCGTCGTGGTCGTCGGGGTCTTCCTGGCCGCCATGATGTTCGCCGGGAAGAGCCAATGAACGAGACGCTCTTTCTCGTCCAGGAGGCGTACGCCGGCGGCGGAGACACCAACGTCGGATCCGGTGCGGCCCTGATCATCGCCGTCGGCGCCCTGCTCGTCGTCGCGCTGATCGCGTCGATGCTCAAGCCGCACGCAGGCGACGACGCCGGCGGTCCGCTCAACGAGACCCACAAGGCCGGCCCCGACAAGAACTGAAAAGCGCGGACGATCTCTCGTCCGCGCCATTTTTTTTACTTCGTCAGTACCATGATGTCGCGCGCCACGTGCTGGCCGACGCGCTCGTAGCGGATCTTGTTCGCCACGCGGAAGCCGATCTGCTCGATGACCGCGCGTCCCATCGCTTCCTGTTCGCCGATCTGCGTCTGGAAGACAGGGAAGGCAACGACCGCCGTGCCGCCCGGTTTCAGAAGGTCGAACAGCGTGCCGAAGCAGTCGCGGTACAGCTCGCCGAGCATCTTCAGGTTCTTCTTGATGAAGTCCGGATGCTCGCCTCCGTGCAGTCCCGGCCCGAGGTACGTCTCGGTGACGATCGCGTCGACCGGTTCGGTAATGTGCTGGTCGAGCGTTTGCGCCGGCGACACGTACAGCGTGACGGGCGCGACGAGCTGGTCCTGCTTCATGAGCCACTCGTGGTTCTTCTGCGAGTCCCCGATCGCCTTCGGCGCGATGTCGCTGCCGATAATGCGCGTGAACCCCATGAGCGCCGCCTCCATGAGGACCGTTCCCGATCCGCAGAACGGGTCGAGGATCGTCGCCGTGTGCGGATCTGCCTTCGTGAGGTTGATCATCATCCGCGCCAGCTTCGGCGGGAGCATTCCCGACTTGGAGTCGCGCGCCGGTCGGCCGAAGTCGCGCTTCGACCACGCCTCGAAGTCCTGGACGGCCTCGGTCTGGCCGATGAGAATCGAGTCCTTCGTCACGATGAGCACGAACTCGCCTCCGCGCTCGAGCAGCTTGTTCGTCGTGATCACGACGGCCGACAACGTCTTCTCGTTCGACGTCACGAGGCGCACCGGATGTCCCGATTCCTTCAAGCGCTTCTTGATCGACAACCCAAGCTTCTGCGACTCGCCGCGAAGCTCCTTCGTCCGCTTCCCGTCGCCCGCGTCGTACACGCTGATCCCGAACTCCACGCGGTTCGTCACCTCGCCCATCATCGCCACGATGAGGTCCGCGCATGCCTCCTTGTCCCACTCGCCCAGCTCGCCAATCACGGAGCCGACCTTGATGGTCCCCGCAAGCTTGTCCTGCAGCGTCGCGGACGACATGTCGGTGTCGAGCAGCAGCAGGTCGCCCGAGACGGACTTAAAATCGGACACGCCCGTAACGGCCACGATTTCCGCGATGCTGAGCTCCCGATGGTTGCCGAGGACAAAGAATTTCATAGTGGAGTTACTTTACACGGGATTGACGGTTATGTCACCCGCCCGGCGTTTCCCTCGCGTTTTCCCGGTGGTATACTTTCGACACTATGGAATCAGAATTTCGACGACCAAGGAGGCCGATGCCTGAGCAGTATTCCTGCGCGATGCTGCTTGCCGGGTTCGCGCGCGAGTTTGAAACGATCCGAACGGCCACAAATCCTGCCTTTGAGCGCGCGGCGTTCATGGAGCGAACTCGGGCGACGGCGGCGCGGTTCTTCGAGGGTAGGGAAGCGACCGTCGCGCCGATTCTCGACGAGATGGACGCGATGCTGGCAGCGGGAGACGAGCGGTTCCCGGAGACGATCGCGGAGAAGCTGGGGCGAGTGTTCGAGGAGATCTACCGCGATCCGGAGACGGCTGAAAAATTTCATGGACACATGCGCGCGGTGGAGCGGGAAGAGCGCGATCGGATCGTCGCAGCCGCGGAGGGAATGTCGCTTAGCCCGCAGGGAATGCTCTACGGAAAGCCTGATCAGGATAGCGATACGTTCCGTCTGCACGTTGCCCTGGCGAAGACGCTTGAGCCGACGGAGATGCTTCGGGATTTCCAGGCCGGGATGAAAGAGCTGGCGCGGCGTCTCGCGAGCGATCCTCAGTTCTCGCGCGTGCAGGAAATCGTTGGGACGTCCTGGATCGTCGGCGAGAAATCGAAGCTTGCGAAGCTGATGGGTTTCCACGTCGCGGATGAGCCGCTTTCCCCTGAAGAAGCGCGTCATTTCGGCGGAGAGACGCGCAGGGTACAGAAGGCATGGCTGACGCGCGACGAGGTGATTGCCAAGTACGGAGAAACAAAGTCGCCTTGACCGGGCGGCTTTTTGCTTCTATCCTGTCATCCCATGCGTTCCTTCCCGGTTCGTTCCGCCAGTTTCCTCGTCATCGCCCTCCTCTTTACCGCCTGGCATCTCCGTCCGGAGAAATCAGGCGCCCCCGACGACGCCCCGCTCCCCGCGGTTCGTCGCAAGGCCGACCGCCCGCCGGTCGCCTCTCGCCAAACGCTCCTTTCGCCGCCCCCGACTTTGGGATCGGTCCCATCACCCGAAGACGCGACGACCGCGCTGCTCCGGTCCCGCATCGCCGACGTCGACCGCGAGACGAGCGGGTTCTTCCTGGAGGAGCTCGACCGCGTCCTCTCGGACCCGACCCAGAGCGTCGTCGTCGAGGACTACCGTCTCCCCATGCGCGACGGCACCACCGCCATGCTCGCCGCGTTTCCCACCGAGACGGCGACGGACACCGAGGAACAGCACCGCCTCGCCCTCGTCTACGTCGCCTCCGCCCTCCACGGATGCGTCACGATCGCCGATTGCCAACGCCGCATCGACGAACTGACCGCCCGATCCCCCTGGGTCGTCGTCTACGCCTCGCAGCAGTGAGAACTGCTGCTTTTTCTTGACCAAATTCCCCCTTTCGGCTACTATCCAGCCACTAATTCATCTGTCCATAGCCCTACAGGGCTGGTCCGGCCACTGGTCGGACCCAGAAGATCCTCACTATGCAGAACTACGAACTGCTTTACATCCTGCCGGCCAAGTACGCGGACACCGAAATCGACGGTCTGCGCGCCAAGGTTGCCGGGATGATCGAAGCCGCGGGAGCGAAGGTTACCCGCAACGAGTCGCTTGGCAAGATCAAGCTTGCCTACATCATCAAGAAGCAGCAGCACGGAACGTACGTGCTCGTGCACTTCTCGGCCGAGACCCCCGTCATCGCGGTGCTCGACCGTCAGTTCCGCCTCTCGGACGAGATCCTGCGCCACATGATCGTGGACTTGGTCCCGAGCCAGGAGAAGGCCGTCGTGCAGATTCAGTCGTACGTGGCCCCTCTCTCCGAGGAAGCCCGCGACCTGCCGCGCCGCCCGACCGGCACGCCCACCCTCACGACCGCCCCGCGCGCCGCCGCTCCGGCTGCCGCCGCCGAGGTTGCGCCGTCCATGTCCATGGCCGAGCTCGACAAGAAGCTGGACGAGATCCTCGAAGTGGAAGCCTAATCCATCAACTCGAGCCTAATCCCTCGAAACAACGGATATGTTCTCCCTCAATCGCGCGACCGTCCTTGGCAACTGCACCCGCGACCCGGAAATGCGGCAGACCGCCACCGGGCAGAACGTCTGCTCGTTCGGTATCGCCACCAACCGCACCTGGACCGACGCCGCCGGCGCCAAGCAGGAGGCGGCCGAGTTCCACAACGTGGTCGCCTGGGGCAAGCTGGCCGAGATCTGCTCGCAGTACCTCGCCAAGGGCCGCAAGGCGTACGTGGAAGGCAGGCTGCAGACGCGGCAGTGGGACGCGCAGGACGGAACCAAGAAGAGCACGACCGAGATCGTCGCCGACAACGTGATCATCCTCGATCGCGCCGGCAACCCGACCGGCCCGTCCGCTTCTTCCGCCCCGACGTCCGCCACTCCGTTCAAGCCCGCCCCGCCGAAGGCCGCGGACCCGGCTCCGAACCCGGACGACGAGATCAGGATCGAGGACATCCCGTTTTAAACCCCTATGCAAAACAATCGCACCGAGCAGCAGAATGCCATGCGCAAGATTCGCCAGTGTTTCTTCTGCATGAACAACATCCCGACGGTCGACTACAAGGACACCAACCTGATCAAGCGCTTCATGTCTTCCTTCGCGAAGATCGTCCCGCGCAAGCGCAGCAAGGTGTGCGCCCTCCACCAGCGCCGTCTCGAGAACGCCATCAAGCGTTCCAGGATCATGGCCCTCGTCCCGTTCATCCAGCGCTAGAATATGACCCGTGATCTGATGAAGATCGCAAAGGAACGCGAGATCGTGAACAACACGATCCGTTCTTTTTTTTGCGACCGCGGCTATACGGAGGTTGAGACCCCCATCGTCGTCCGCTCTCCCGGAATGGAACCCAACCTGGTTCCGTTCGAGACGACCGTCGTCGAGCCCGACGGGACGAAGCACTTCGCCGGACTCATCACGAGCCCGGAGTATTCCATGAAGAAGCTCATGGGGCTCGGGATGGAAAAGATCTTCACGCTCACGAAGGTCTTTCGAAACGACGAGGAACTGGGAGGAACGCACAACCCCGAGTTCACGATGCTCGAGTGGTACCAGCAGGGCGCGGACTACGTCGAGTGCATGAACGAGACGGAAGCGCTCGTGAAGGCCGTCGTCACCGCATGTTCCCCTCTCCTTCAAAAGGAGAGGGACAGGGTGAGGTCTACGCCACTGATCGATGCCCCCTTCCGTCGCACCCGCGTCCGCGATCTCTTTCTCCAGCACGTCGGCCTCGACCTCGACGACGCTACGACCGATGACCTCAAGGCGTCGTGCGCCCAGCACAAAATCCATACCGACCCGTCCGACACCGAGTCCGACCTCTACTACCGCCT
>CAIMOJ010000032.1 GCA_903843045.1 Candidatus Uhrbacteria bacterium | reverse complement strand
GGGAGGATAGCAATTCAGGCTTTTCCTGTCAAACCCATCAGCCCTTTCTACCCTTTCAGCCTTCTACTGCACCACGTCCTGGCTCGGCCGTGTGACGCCTTCCGCCTTCGCGAGCTTTCGCTTCATGATGGACACGATCTTACCGGAATCGACGATCTCCTGGGCGCCGGAATCCATGTCGCGGATGATGATCGTTCCGTCGAGGACCTCCTTCTGTCCGAGCAAAAGCGCGTACGGGACCGCGAGCTTGTTCGCGACCTCGAGTTGGGCCTTCAGCGCGTTCTTGCCGAACGCCTCGGCCACCGGGATTCCCGCCACGCGGAACTCCTCGAACAGGCGCAGGCCGACGCGTCGCGCGCCGTCGCCGAGCTGGCAGAAGAACACGAGCGGCTTGGCGCGGGCCTCAGGAGCGATGTTGCGGTCGGCCATGGCCTTCGCGACGCGCTCCATCCCGATGGCGAATCCGCACGCCGGGGTCGGGCGCCCGCCGATGAGCTCCACGAGCCCGTCGTAGCGTCCGCCGCCTCCGAGCGCGTTCTGTGCGCGCTCCCCCTCGTCGCCCGCCTCCCAGATCTCGAACACGGTGCGCGTGTAGTAGTCGAGGCCGCGCACGAGGTGCGGGTTGAGCTGATACGAAACTTCCACCTCGTCGAGATACTCGAGCACCTTCATGAAGTGCTGCTTCGATTCCTCGTCGAGCCAGTCCACGATCTGCGGCGCGCCGGCAAGCAGCTCGACGGTGGCCGGATCCTTGCTGTCGAGCAGGCGCAGCGGGCTCTTCTGGAGGCGGCGCTTGTCATCCTCGCTCAGCTTGTTGCGGTGCGGGCGGAAGTAGCTCGCGAGCTCGGTGAGGTAGCTCTGGCGCGACTCGGGCGTGCCGATGGAGTTGATCTGGATGGTCACGTCGATGCCGAGCTCCTTGAACGTGCGCGCGGCGATGAGGATGAGCTGCGCGTCCACGACCGCGTCGGGAACGCCAAGCGACTCGAATCCGAACTGGTTGAACTGGCGGTAGCGCCCGGCCTGCGGACGGTCGTGGCGGAACATCGGACCCTCGTACCACAGCTTCACCGGCTGCGGGAGGTTGAACATCCCGTGGTTCACGAACGCGCGCGCGACGGAGGCCGTGGCCTCCGGACGCATCGCGACGAGGTCGCCAGACGGGTCCTCGAACGCGTACATCTCCTTTTCGATCACGTCGGTCTGCTTCCCGAGCGTGCGCTGAAACAGGTCCGCGCGTTCCAACAGCGGCAGTTCGATTCGGTCGAAGCTATACGCGTCGGCCATCTCGCGCACCTTCGCGCGAATGAGGCTCCAGCGAGCCTGCTCCTCCGGCAGAATGTCGCGGAACCCGCGCAAGAGCTCCGGCGGCGCCTTCCCCTTCTTCACGGGAGCCTCCGCGGACGCGGCAGCCTTCTCCGGCTTCTCGGCCTTCTCCTCGGGTTCCTTGGTTGCGGTGGTTTTCTTTGGCATAAGAGAAATGAAAGTTCGAAGCTCGAAGTTGGAAGTTCGAAAAAAGATTTAAGGTTGGAAGGTCGAAGAGTCGAAGGTTTAAAACTTTTGCCTTAACACTTTCTATCTTTTTTCGAACTTCGTGCTTCTGACTTCGAACTTTTAGAAGTTATACACTGGCGCCTCGAATGTCCCGACCCTCGACAACGGCAATCCTCTCACCCACACCCTCCCGACGATCGCGGACTTGTTGATCGGTCCGAAGCTTCGCGAGTCGAGGCTTTCGTCACGGTTGTCTCCCATGACGAAGTATTCGTCGGCTCCGAGCGTGACCTTTTTCTTTCCCTGCGAGAGCGTGCTGCCCAGGTAGAGCTTTTCGTCGAGCGCCTGCCCGTTCGGATGCGCGTCGTTGTAAATCACGACCGACCCTCCGGTAATCTCGACCGTCTCGCCCGGAAGCCCGACCAGCCGCTTGATAAAGAACTCGCTCGGGTCGCGCGGATACCGGAACACGATGATCTCGCCCCGCTCCGGCTCTCGCATGCGGAAGGTAAGCTCGTCGATGATCAGGTACTCCTTGTCGTAGAAGTTTGGCTCCATGCTCGCGCCCTTCACGTAGAACGGCTGGACGAGAAAGTAGCGAATCGGCAGGATGATCGCCGCCGAGATGATGACGATCTGCAGGACCTCCAGAACAAAAACCGCCACCGACCCTGCCACCGGCCCGAAGCGCCGATGCCAGACCGTGTCGAGGGGACCGTCGTGTTCCTTCCGCTTGGCGAATGAAAACATGTGGGGGATCAATAAATCTCTTCTAGGATACCACGGATTTTGGCGGGGATCAAGGGACCCACTTGAACCGTCCCACATCGTATGGTATCCTCCCGCACGTGGACAATACGGATGTTTAGCTCAGCTGGTTAGAGCGCACCGTTCACATCGGTGAGGTCGGTGGTTCGAGCCCACCAACATCCACCAAAAGCACCCCTTCACAAGAGGGGTGTTTTTGTTATACTGTGAGGGTTCATCTATGGACAAAATCAAGATCGACCTTTTGCGCCAGAAATATCAGATTCCAGCTTCTCCAAAGAAGCCCTTTGTTGTGTTTGGGCGCGTTCTGCTCGCCATGGTCGTATTCGTTTCCGTAGCCGGGGCGACGATGTCGTACAACGTGGACGCGTCGGCCGACGTGTCGGGATTCCCGCGCTTTTCCCTGTTCTCGACCATCCGCCACCTCGTCGGCGCGGGCGACCGGCAGCTGAAGGGAGAGAAGGACGACCGGATCAACTTCCTGCTGCTTGGAATCGGCGGCGCGGGACACGACGGCCCGATGCTCACCGACACCATCGTCTTCGCCTCCTACAAGCCAAGCACGAACGAAGTCGGAATGCTCTCCATCCCGCGCGACATGGCCGTTCCGATTCCCGACGAGGGATGGCGCAAGGTCAACCACGCGAACTATTTCGGCGAGGAGAAACAAACGGGCGCGGGCCCGGTGATGGCGAGCGAGGTGATCGGCGGGGTCATCGGGCAGAACGTGGACTACTACCTGCGCGTCGACTTCGACGGGTTCGGAAAGCTCATCGACGACGTCGGCGGCGTGGACGTGGTCGTGGACACCACCTTCACCGACGCCGAGTACCCGATTCTCGGCAGCGAGTACAAGGACTGCGGAACGTCCGTGACGCAGGACCAGACGAACCCGGACACGGGCGAGGTTGAGAGCGTCCAGGTTCCCACCTACGCCTGCCGATACGAAATCATCACGTTCACGAAGGGCCCGATGCATCTCGACGGAACGACGGCGCTCAAGTACGTACGATCCCGCCACGGCAACAACGGCGAGGGTTCCGATTTCGAACGCGCCAAGCGACAGCAGAAAGTGATCGCCGGCGTGAAGGAAAAGATGATGTCGTCCGGAACGCTCCTCAACCCGGCGCGCATCAGTCACATCATGGATACGCTGAAGGAAAACGTCGCCACGAACATTTCCGCGTGGGAACTCCTCCAGCTCGCGGGCAAACTGAAGAACGTGGACACGTCGAAGATCACGACCAAGGTGCTCGACGACTCCACGGCCTCGCCGCTCTACGCGACGTCACTGAACGGCGCCTACGTTCTCCTTCCGAAGAACGACGACTGGGGACCCGTCCGCCAGATGGCCGCGAACCTCCTCGTCCCGGACGGATCGTCCCCCACCGTCGCGACGACCTCGACGACAAAGAAATCCTCTGCCCCCACGACACCTTCGACGCCCTCCACCAAGATCGAAATCCAAAACGGAACCACCATTACCGGCCTCGCTTTCCGCGCCTCGCAGCTGCTCGACGGGAACGGCTACGACGTCACGAAAATCGGCAATGCCGCGGAGCGCGCCTACAAGCACACGGTTATTTACGACTTGTCCAATGGAAAGAAGCAGGCCGAGCTGAAGGCGCTCCAGGAATCCCTCCAGGCCGACGTCACCATGTCCGCGACGGGCTACATGATGTCCGGAAACGTCGTTCCACAAGGCATTTCTCTCTCTTCCGACGATTATCAGTCCCTGGCCACGGCCAAGAACATTGACTTTTTGGTGATTTTGGGAGAAAGTTCGGCAAACTTAGCAATAAAATAGTATGCCCTCCCCCCACATTCCCATCGTCGCGCTCATCGGGCGCACCAACGTGGGCAAATCGACGCTGTTCAACCGCCTGCTGGAACGGCAGGCGTCCATCGTTTCCAAGGTGGCCGGCACCACGCGCGACCGAAAGGAAGG
>CAIMOJ010000031.1 GCA_903843045.1 Candidatus Uhrbacteria bacterium | reverse complement strand
GGCGGTCATGGCGTCGAGGCGGTTGCGCATGCCGGTGATGGCGTGCTCGATCATGCCGATCTTCTCGCGCGCCTCGTCGACGGCCGCGTTCACGTTGCGCAGGATCTGCGCCGCCTGCCAGACGAACCAGAACAGCGCGGCCGTGAGCCAAAGGACGCAGAACGAGAGGACGAGGGACAGGATTTCGCTTGGGGTGAACATAGGGGATGGGTGATTATCGATTCGGGACGGATCCGCCGCCCGTGGTCGTGGCGGTCGTGCCGCCGCCGGTCGTGACGGACCCGCCGCTCGTGGTCGTCGTGACCGACGATCCAGAGCACGGGTTCGTCAGGATCGTGTCGGCGGTCGCCAAATTATTGTCCTCGTTCGTCTCGACGATCTTGTTCAGCGGGTCGACGGTGGCGACGTCCGTGACGACCTTCGTGGTGTCGCACGCAAGCCCGGTCGTGCCCGTGGTCAGCTTGACGGTAATGGTCGCCGTCTTGCCTGCGCCGATCATCCCGCCCTTGCAGACGACCGTCTTCGTCGCCGACGCGCAGACGAACCCCTTGTCCCCCGTCGCGGACGCATAGGCGAACGGATCCGTGTAGACGTCGGTCAGCCCGACGTTTGCCGCGTCGACCGTTCCGACGTTGCTCACCAGGATCGTGTAGGAAGCCAGGTCGCCCTGCTTGACGGAAGAGACGCTGCCGGACTTCGTGACGGTCAGGTCGGTCCCGGCCGTCGTTCCCGCCGCGTTGGCCGAGGAAGAGCCGAGGGTCAGCTCCTGACAGTTGTCCGTCTCGTCGGACTCGACGACCGCCTCGAGCGCGTCGACGCAGAGCTTGACGCCCTTGACGGTATTCGTATCAATCGTCCTCATCGAGCTGGGCGACGTCCCCCCGGCCTTGAGAAAGTTCTGATCCGCAAAGGTCGTGGACGTATAGGTCATGCTCTTCACGCCGTCGACGTACAGGTAAACGCCCACCGGAACGGTGACATCCGCGGCCCCCGTGTTGCCCAGCGTCGCGGTAATGAGACCGTTCGACGAGGCGACGGCGAGGTTGGTCACCGTCAGGTTCGGAAGCGAGGAAACCGCGGGGCAGATTCCCGGGACCGCGATCGACAGCTTCGCGGCGTTGTCCGTCTCGTCCTGTTCCGCGATGACATTCTTCGGGTCGATCGTCAGCAGGGACATGGCGGACCCGCTCGAGCCGCAGGCGTTCGCATTCTTCAGGAGCTTCATCGTGAGGGAGATGGACGCGGACTCCCCCGCCTTGAGGGCGCCCCCGGAGCAGCTGATGTCCGACGCGCCGGTTTCGACCGAGCAGGAAAACCCGCCCGGCGTGCCGGTCGTTTTCGCGGACACGAACGACAGGGTGTCCGCCGCGAAGTGCTGGAGGGCCGTGATCTCGCTCGTCTTCACCGTCCCCGTGTTCGCGATCGTCATGATGTACGTCAGAAAGTCGCCGTTGGCCTGTATGGACTGCTTGTCCGCCTTGATCGAGGCGCGCAGGTTCGGGGTCCCGACCTGCGTGATGCCCGGAAGCAGACCCGCGGCCATGCCGATCAGCCCGAGGCCGGCCGCGGCCACCACGACCGCGACGACGACCGAGGAGGTTGCCACCTTCGTTCCCGTCTGAGATGCCGTATTCATAGGGTCGTTGAAATTATTCGTCCGTTCCCGCGGGAGCTCCCGCCCGGCCCGATTTCCATTCCTCGACGACGGCCGCGATTTCCCGCTCCGTAACCTGCGGCGCGCCGTCCCTCATGCTGATTCCGCTTCCTTCCATCAGGTCCTTCACGTGCGACTCAAGCGCCCGCTCGGCCTTCTCGATGCCGATGTCCGAAGGAAATTCCTTCTTCAGCGTCGCCAGGTGGACGAGCTCCTCCTTGAGCGCCACTGCCTCCGTCTCGGATCTCCGCCTCGACGCCTCGTTCAGGACGCCGAGCGCAACCTTGTGACCGAGCGCCGCCTCGATGGAGACGGTCGCCGCGGCCTCGTCGATGAGATCGATCGCCTTGTCCGGAAGGAACCGCCCGATGATGTGCTTCGTGGAGAGGTCCACGGCCGCCACGAGCGACTCGTCCGTGATCTGCACCTTG
>CAIMOJ010000030.1 GCA_903843045.1 Candidatus Uhrbacteria bacterium | reverse complement strand
TATGCCCTCCCCCCACATTCCCATCGTCGCGCTCATCGGGCGCACCAACGTGGGCAAATCGACGCTGTTCAACCGCCTGCTGGAACGGCAGGCGTCCATCGTTTCCAAGGTGGCCGGCACCACGCGCGACCGAAAGGAAGGCGTGTGCCTTTGGCGCGGACTGGTCATCAAGCTGATCGACACCGGCGGCCTCGACATGGACCACGAGGACGAGATTGAGAAGAACGTCGTGCGACAGGCCGAGAAGGCCATCGCCAAGGCCGACGTGATTTTGTTCGTCGTCGACATGAAGCAAGGCGCGCTTCCGCAGGAACGCGAGCTGGCCGCGATGCTCATGAAGTCGGGCAAGCCGGTCATCGTCGTCGGCAACAAGGCCGAGACCCCGGCCATCCGCAACTCCGCGATGGACCCGTCGTGGCGCCTGCTCGCCCTCCCCTCCCCGATTCCGGTTTCCGGGCTGCGCGGAACGGGCACCGGCGATTTGCTCGACGTGATCTACGACAAGCTCGAGACGATCAAGATGAAGCCGGCCGAGCTGCAGGAAATCACCGCCGTCCGCGTTGCCGTCGTCGGAAAGCCAAACGTGGGCAAGAGCTCGCTCATCAACGCGATCCTCGGCGAGGAACGGTTCATCGTCAGCCCGGTGGCGCACACCACGCGCGAGCCGAACGACGTGATGATCGAGTACAAGGACCGCGAGTATCTTCTGATCGACACCGCGGGACTTCTGAAGGCCGCCAAGATGAAGAAGCAGGGCGAGCTCGAGGAGCAGGGCGCGTTTCGCACCGAGCGCGTGCTGCCGAAGGCGAACGTGGCGCTGTTCGTGGTCGACGTGACCGAGCCGGTCGGGACGCAGGACAAGATGATCGCCGGCATGGTCAAGAGCGCCGGCACCGGAGTCATCATCGTCGCCAACAAGTGGGACCTCGTGAAGGACAAGAACCCGACCACCATCAACCGCGTCCGCGAGATGATCGCGGGAGGCCTCCCCTTCATCGCCTGGGCGCCGACGGTCTTCGTCTCCGCCAAGACCACGCAGCGCATCCCCGAGCTGTTCACGCTCATCGACGAGGTAGAAAAGGCCCGCCACGCGCAGATCCCGGAACGCGACCTCGAAACGTTCTGGCGCTCCGCCGTCCGCGCCCACCTTCCCAGCCGCGGCAAGGGCCCGAAGCCACCGGAAATCATGGGCATGCAGCAGACCGGCACCGCGCCGCCAACGTTCAACCTCCACATCAAGGCCAAGCGCCTCGACGTGCTCCACCCGAGCTACCTGCGCTTCCTGGAAAACCGCATGCGCATCCACTTCAAGCTGACGGGAACCCCGATCGTGATCAACATCGTCGGCATGACGGCTCGCGCGAAGTAAAAACGGACTGAGGGGCTGCTAATAACGTATGAGCTACCTATCACACATATTGATACGTATTTCTACGAATATTTTCCGCCAGAGCATTCGTGGCAATCCGTAGCAATTTGTAAGATGTGTAGCTCATACGTTATTAGCAGCCCCCTATGCGTTTAATCGTCGGCCTCGGCAACCCCGGCCCGGAATACGCCCAGACCCGCCATAACGTCGGGTTTCTCGTCGTCGACGAGCTCGTTCGTCGCGGACTCGACCGTGCAAAGGCGCGGACGCTCAAGCCGGATACGTTCATGAACCTGTCGGGGACGGCGGTCGCGGCGGCGCTGCGACAGTCGAATATGACGGCCAGGGACGTGATCGTGGCGTACGATGACGCGGACCTCGCGTTCGGCGACATCCGCGTGCGGACGGAAGGCGGAAGCGCCGGGCACAATGGGATCAAGTCGCTCATCGAGCATCTTGGAACGCCAGAGTTCACGCGCATTCGCGTCGGGATCGGACGGTCGGAGAATCCGAACGTTCCGCTCGAGGACTGGGTGCTTGGAAAGTGGTCGAGCGACGAACAGGAGAAGATGCCCGAGATCATCGGGCGCGCCGCGGACGAGATTGAAAAAATGCTTTAGGACGATATGGACGACACGAAATTCTGGATCTCCCTCGTCCGCTTTCCAAAGTTCGGGCCGGTCCGCATCAAGAAATTAGCCGCCGCCTTCCACTCAATGGAGGCGGCGTTTTCGTCTTCGCGTAACGAATTGATCGCCGCGGGAATCGAGCCGCACATCGCCGACCAGTTTGTCTTTGAGCGCGCTTCGATTCATCCTGACGAGGAAGCCGCGCGACTCGTCCAGCACGGCGTGACGGCCGTGACGTTCCAAGACGACGCGTACCCGCCCGACCTCAAGACGATCTTCGACCCCCCGCCCGTCCTGTTCGTCCGTGGCGTTCTCCCCGACCCCAAGCGCGTCCACCTCGCCGTCGTCGGCACGCGCAAGCCGTCGCAGTACGGACTCCAGGTCACGAAGGAGTTCGTCGGTCCCATCGCCAAGAGTGGCGTCGTCATCGTCAGCGGCCTCGCGTACGGCGTCGACGCCGCGGCGCACGAGGCGACGCTCGAGGCGGGCGGCACGACCGTCGCGATCCTCGGCGGCGGGCTCGACGACGACAATATCTATCCGTCCCAGCACCGCGCCCTTGCGTCGAGAATCGTCGCGGGCGGCGGCGCCGTCATCTCCGAGTTCCCCGTCGGCGCCCACGCCATGCCGCAAAACTTCCCGTTCCGCAACCGCATCATCGCCGGCATGACCCGCGGCACGCTCGTGACGGAAGCGCTCATCAAATCCGGATCGCTCATCACGGCGCGCGGCGCAATCGAGATTGGACGAGACGTATTTGCTGTACCGGGATCGATTTACTCGCCGCTGTCGGAAGGACCGAACAACCTGATCAAGACGGGATCATTCCCCGTCACGACGCCCGAGGACGTGCTGTCGCGACTAGGTCTGGTCGTCCGTGAGACGAAGCCGGATTACGTCCCGGGGAGCGCGGAGGAGAAAACGGTTTACGACGCGCTGACGCGAGAGCCGTTGCACGTCGACGAGCTCACCGTAGCGACAGGGACGGAGCCGAGGACGATCACGTCGACGCTGACGCTCATGGAATTGAAGGGATCCGCGAGACATTTGGGCGGGTTGTATTACGTGAGAGGATAAATTTCTATCGTTTCCCCTCCTTTTCCGCCGGCGGGCGGATCAGCCCTCCGGCTGACAAGGAGGGGTAATGGGTGGTTATCAAAAAGACTTCCACAAAAAAACGGCCCGTCGTAACGACGGACCGCGAAGACGATCGAGCGGAGACCTAGGTCAGCCACTCTAGGCAGGAAAGCTCCCTCCAGATTCCATGGGTCTCCTCGTCCCAGAACTCCGGATCATGGCTGATCTCCTCCAGAAAGGTCTCGAGGGTGAATTCGCCGAGGACTCCGGGGTTGTGGCTCCAGTAGCCCGCGCGTTGGAGCAGAGGAAATACCTCGTGGTAGATCCACCGGTAGGCGTCTTTCGCCTCCTGCTCGAGGTCCAGCCATCGCTCCTCCGACATCCACCGGAAGGCGATGGTACGCCTCCACAGGGAAGGTGCAAGGACGTCTCGATCCGTGCGGCGGATGCTCCGCCTTTTTTGCTTACTGTACTTTGACACGCTATCTCCTTCGCCCTAAGGCGGTTTGAGTTCGACGTGTTTGTGGTCAATCATGATGCCTCCATCGCGCGGCTCGACTTGGATCGTCGAGCGGCGGGATAAAAGGGGGAGCCGGCGGGCGCTCCCCAGGCGGTGTCAGCAGCGTTCGTAGCGGACGTGCTCCAGACAGTGCGCGTACCAGCGACGCGACTGCTCCGTGTCTCTCAGAAATTCCTCCCGATCGTCGCAGCAGAAGCTGTCGTACTCGGGGTAATCGAAGACGTCGACGTCATCGAGTTCATGATTCTTGCGCGGGTCGCCGTAATGGACGACGGCCTCCCAGATGGTCTGCGCGGAGGCGTGCACCTGCCGCGTTCGCTCCGCCTCCGACAATCCGCGAAGCATCCAGAGCTCGCCCGCGACGGTATCGTATACCATCAACGCGCGCTGCGGGACATCCAGCCAGTACGTCCACGGGTCGTGGATCACTCGGACAAATTTCTCCGTGCCGCCGCACGATCGAAGGATCACGCGTCTGAGCATTTCCTCGATCTCGTCCTCGTCCGGCCACCCGTCATCCACGTGCGGATTTCTCCGCTCGCGAAGACTCATGGTTCGAACGCTGACGTGCTTCTTCTTGCTGTTCTTTGACATTCGCTCCTGCGCTACCAGAGCATGATGCTCAGGAAGGCCGGATTGACGATGGGCATTGCGCCTCCATGTGAAATCGTGCGCCGAGGCTATCACGATTTTGCGAGTTTGTCAATCGCGCTTGCCCAAAAGAAAAAAGACGGCGGGTTGCCGTCAGCGTGCCTTGTATTCGAGTTCCAGGCGCTCGATGAGCGCGCGGTACTTACCGACCTCTTCCTCGACGCCACTCACCGCGGCGCGGATATCCATGCCGAGCCACGTGGCCGGAGGCACGTCGACGCGCTCGTACGGAGCCGGCTCGCGCAAGAGCACTTGAACGAACTCTTCCCCCACCCACTCCGAATGAACAAGCGGTCCCTGTTCGCCCCTCCTGATCGAGATGACGAATACGTTGACATAACGCCCGTGAAGCTGCGCCATGCCGCTCCAGTAGCGAGGCTGTCTGCGGGAAGGCTCCGCGCCAACGGGGAAATACCAACCGGGCGCAGGCGCGCCCTTGATCTCGAGTGGCATAAACGTTCTCCTTCAGAACGCGTCGAACCTATCATCTTTTTATAAGGCCGTCAACCTTGCAAAGGGCCGGAGATTTTTACCAAGCCGCTATGAAAAAAGACGGCGAATGCCGTCAGGTCGTCGCGAATGAAACGCGCTCGAGCGTGAACCGTCCGTGGTCGACGACGAGGACCGTCGTGTCCGAGATCTGGATGCGTTCGGCCTTGTCTGCCATCTCGGTGCGGAGCGCGGTAACGAACGCGGCGTAGAGCGTGCGGATGCGGTCGACGGTGAGGTACTGGTACATCATCTCGATCGTCGAACGCGTCGCCTCGCAGATCTCGTCGTCGACCGTCGCAGGTTCCGGCATCAGGTCGTGGCCGAGCTCGACCGGCGCGGGATCGTCCAAGATGTCGCGGACCTCGTCCATTGCCTTGAGCCAGAGCGTGGCAAGCAGTCGGCACCGAAGATCGACCGGTTCTTCCGCGCCGTTCTGCCCGCGAAACGGCCGCGTCGCCGCTCCGACAAGCATGTCGATCACCGGCTTCACGCCGCGCTCCGCGACGGTCGCGGCAAGGAATCCTCCGATCACCAGCGCGATCTTTGCCCGGTCCTCGAACGAAACCGGCTCTCGCTCCTGCTGCGCAACCAGGTCCATCGCCACGTCCCGAGGAACATACCCCGCGAACCGCTTCCCTACTTTCGTCTTGTCGAACTCCGCTCGCATGTGTTCTCCTTCAGAACGCCCCCACTCCATCATTTTTTGACAAAACCGTCAATCCACGGCATTATCTGTCGCATGCCACACACACTTGTCATCGTCGAGTCTCCGACGAAAGCGAAAACGATCACGAAGTTTCTTGGGAAGGACTACAAGGTCCTTTCGTCTTTTGGTCACATCCGCGACCTTCCCGCGAGCAAGACCGGCGTCGACGTGAAGAACCATTTCGCGCCGACCTACGTCGTTCCCGACAAGGCGAAGGATCACGTGAAGGAACTGAAGACGGCTGCGAAAGGCATGACCGACATCATCCTTGCGACCGACGAAGATAGAGAAGGAGAGGCCATCGCGTGGCACATCGCGGAGACGCTTGGGCTTGATCCCGAGACGGCGAAGCGGATTACGTTTCACGAGATCACGAAGACGGCGATCGACCATGCGATTTCCGCGCCGCGGACGATCGACATGAACCTGGTGAACGCGCAGCAGACGCGACGCATTCTGGACCGTCTCGTCGGCTACGAGCTGTCGCCGTTCCTCTGGGCAAAGGTCCGCCGCGGCCTGTCCGCCGGTCGCGTCCAATCCGTCGCGCTGCGCCTCGTCGTCGAACGCGAGCGCGAGCGACTCGCCTTCAAGGTGGACGAGTACTGGACGATCGACGGAGAATTTCAGAAGGACGGGGTCGCCTTCCCGGGCGCGCTGTTTTCGATCGACGGGAAGAAGGTGGACAAGCTCGACGTGAAGACGGGCGATGACGCGGCGAAGATCGTCGCGACGCTTTCCGGACAGAAGTTCGAGGTGACGAAGATCGAGACGAAGGAGGTTTCGAAGAACCCGCCCACCCCGTTCACCACCTCCTCCCTGCAGATCGAGGCAAACGGACGGCTCGGGTTCGGCGCGAAGCAGACGATGACGCTCGCACAGAAGCTATACGAGACGGGACGCATCACCTACATGCGTACCGACTCGGTAAACCTTGCGAACGCGTTCCTCGACGAGACGCAGGCGTACGTCGCCTCCGAGTTCGGAAAAGCATACGCCGTCGGATCGAAAAAATACGCTACCAAGGCGAAGGACGCGCAAGAGGCGCACGAGGCAATCCGTCCGACCGACGTGACCGCGCATCCCGACTCGCTCAAGGGGACGCTCGAGTCCGGCATGTGGAAGCTGTACGACCTCATCTGGCGCCGCACCGTCGGCTCCCAGCTTCCGCCCGCGAAAGTTGAGCGCACCGCCGTCGACCTCGACGCCGCGAAGCACTCGTTCCGCGCGAACGGCAGCATGGTGAAGTTCGACGGGTTCATGAAGGTGTATCACGCGTCGCAGGAAAAGATCCTTCCGACGCTCGCCGTCGGCAACGCGGTGGACGTCACGTCCGTCGTCCCCACCCAGCACTTCACCGAGCCAACCGCGCGGTACTCCGACGCCACGCTCGTGAAGGCCATGGAAGAGTTCGGCATCGGCCGCCCGTCCACGTACGCGCCGACGATCGCGACGATCGAGGCGCGGCAGTACGTTGAGCGCGACGACAACAAGAAGCTTTTCCCGACGGATACCGGAATGATCGTGAACGACGTGCTCGTGGAGCACTTCCCGAACGTCGTCGACTTCGGCTTTACCGCGACGATGGAGAACACGCTCGACGAGATCGCCGAGGGAAAAGTCGAATGGGTCCCAACGCTCGAGGCGTTCTACGGGCCGTTCCACTCGCTGATCGAGGAGAAGGTCACCGGCGTGTCGCGCGAGGACATCATGAAGGAACGGATCCTCGGGAACGATCCGAAGACCGGAAAGCCCGTGATCGTCCGCTCCGGCCGCTTCGGCCCGTTTGCCCAGCTTGGCGAGTGGACCGCGGAGGACAAGAAGGCGAAGGTACCGAAGCCCAAAAGCGCGTCGCTTCCGAAGGGCGCGAACATCGACACGGTGACGATGGAGGAAATTCTCCCGCTGTTCGAGATGCCGCGCGTGGTCGGAAAAACGGAGGCGGGCGAGGAAATCGTCGCGCACCTCGGGCGCTTCGGCCCGTACCTCAAGACCGACACGCTCACTGCGTCACTTCCCCCGGACTTCAATCCGGGCACGATCTCGGAGACGGACGCCCGGTTCGTCCTCGCCAACAAGGAGGCGCTCAAGGCCAAGCAGATGGCCCCGATGAATGACCTCGGCGCGGGACCGGACGGCAAGCCCGTCGTCATCCGCAACGGCCGGTTCGGCCCGTACCTCACGGACGGGACCACCAACGTGTCCGTCCCAAAGAAGCTCGACCCAATGGAAATCACGCTCGACGTGGCGCTCGCCATGCTCGAGAAAAAGCGAACGTCGCCGCCAAGAGTCTTCCCGAAAAAGAAAGCGTCCGCCAAGTAGGCGGGCGCTTTTCTTGATGAAAATACCCAATGATCTTGACATTTTTGGTTTTTCCGTGTACCGTGTCTCAACATCTGGAAGGAAATTATGTGGCTGCTGACAATTGCAACTGTGGATGATGAGACCGGCTACGACCCCGATGGCAACCTCCGCACATACGGCCCGTATACCGAGAAGGAGGTCGATGAACTGGTCTTTCTGCTCAACGCCGCGTTCGGCAAGCGTGACTTGATGCGTCGCAACGAGGGACTGATCGCCGACAAGATTCGTACGCCCGAGTCCCGTCTCGACCTCGCGAACCTCGACGCGCAGCTCCTCGAGGTGTGCAAGAACAACATCGGCCTCACGCGTCGCATCACCGAGACGGCGTAGGACGCACTCGCGCCCGAGAAGGAGCCCCGTGGCCCCTGCTCGGGCGCTCTTTCGTTTGAATCGTGTTTCCATGCTTGCCCACATTGCCCTTCGTGGGCTACTCTGTACCAATGCCCGACATGTCACGCACCTACGACGAGCTGACGCGGCTGATCGCGTCTACCTACGAGAATCCCGACCTCGGGCTGGTTTCGCGCGCGTATGAGATGGCCGAGGGGGCGCATCAGGGCATCATCCGGCTGACCGGGGACCCATACATCGTCCATCCGCTGGCCGTGGCCTACAAGCTCGCGGAGATGGGATCGAACCTGAACGTGGTCGCGGCCGGGCTCCTGCACGACGTCGTCGAGGACTCGGACATCACGCTCGAGGAGGTCTCGGCGAAGTTCGGGGAGGACATCGCGTCGCTCGTGGACTCGCTCACGAAGCTGAAGAAGGTGAAGTACTCGGGAACGGACCGGTACGCGGAAAACATGCGCAAGATGTTCCTGGCGATGGCAAGCGACGTGCGCGTGGTGTTCATCAAGTTTGCCGACCGGCTGCACAACCTGAAGACGCTCTATGCCCAGCCGCGCCACAAGCAGGAGCGCATCGCCAAGGAGTCGCTCGAGATCTACGCGCCGATCGCGGGACGCCTCGGCATGAGCGAGTTCAAGGGAGAGATCGAGGACCTGTGCTTCGAATATCTCTACCCGCGCGACTACGAGCGCGTGCGCGACATGATCACCGCGAAGGTGCGCGAAAAGGGGGCGTACGTCTCGCGCATCATCGACCAGACGGAAAAGTTTCTCGCCGAGTTCAACATCGTGGATGCGGCGGTGCACGGCCGGGTCAAGCGCCTGTACAGCCTGTTCAAGAAGCTTGGCAAGTACGACGACGACCTCTCGAAGGTCTACGACCTTATCGCCATCCGCGTCATCGTGAAGGACGTGGAGGAGTGCTACGGCGTGCTCGGAATCCTGCACCAGAAATATACGCCGATGCCGGGACGCATCAAGGATTATCTCGCCCAGCCGAAGCCGAACGGATACCAGAGTCTCCACACGACGGTGTTCACCGAGGACGGCGAGATCGTCGAGTTCCAAATTCGCACGCAGGAGATGCACGAGCTTGCCGAGTTCGGCGTGGCCGCGCACTGGCGTTATAAGGAGGCCGGCATGTCGCCGCTGAAGAACCTGTATTGGATGGAGGAACTCGCCAAGATCCAAAAGGAACTGTCCGGAAAGAAGGACTTCATGGAACAGCTCGAGATCATGAAGATCGACGTATTCAAGGACCGCATCTTCGTCTTCACCCCGAACGGCGACGTCATCGACCTCCCCGAGGGTGCCTCCCCCGTCGATTTCGCCTACGCCATCCACACCGAGCTCGGCAACAAGTGCTCGGCCGCTCGCGTGAACGGCGTCATGCGCAACCTAGACACCGCGCTCCGCTCGAACGACGTCGTCGAGATCGTCACCGACAAGAACCGCCGCGGCCCAAACCCCGACTGGATCAAGTTCGTGAAGACGCACCACGCCAGGTCAAAAATAAAGGACGCGGCCAAATCGACCGTGTCCGGGTGGTTGAGGGGGATGATTTCAAGGAAAACCTAGACGTCGGACAGGCGACCGAGGAGCTCGAGGAGCTCCTCT
Source organism: Candidatus Uhrbacteria bacterium (assembly GCA_903843045.1). GTDB lineage: Bacteria > Patescibacteriota > Patescibacteriia > UBA9934 > GWF2-40-263 > YC12-FULL-57-11. The sequence goes on along the minus strand of CAIMOJ010000030.1, from coordinate 4,915 downwards.
TTCGAATAGAAGCTGATCGCGACCGTTCCCTTCCCGCCCTTCTCGGTGATCTCGACCTTCGTGCCGAAGATCTCGCGCAGGCGGTTCTCGTGTGCCGCGACGTTCGGATCCTTCGTCGTCTTTACGCCGTCGATTTTCTTTCCTTTCGATCCGAGTCCGACACGCTCCTCCATCTCGCGGACGGACATTCCGCCGTTGAGCATCTGCTGGAACAGCGAGCGACGGCGAACGGGGTCCGCCTCGGCGAGCAACGTTCTCGCGTGCGACTTCGTCAGTTTCCCGTCGCGCAGCGCGTCGAGCACGTCGTCCGGCAGGTCGAGCAGACGCAGGATGTTCGCCACGTTGCTGCGGCTCTTGCCGACGCGCGCGGCGACGGCCTCCTGGGTGAGATTGAACTCGTCGACGAGCGCCTTGTATGCGATCGCCTCTTCCACGGCGTTCAGGTCCTGACGCTGAATGTTCTCGATGAGCGCAAGCTCGAGCTTCTGCTGCTCGCTCGCCTCGCGGCAGATCGCGGGGATCGTCTTCAGACCAAGGGCCGAGCACGCGCGGAACCGTCGTTCTCCCGCGATCAGCTCGAAACCGTTCGCAACCTTCGTGACCGTCACGGGTTGCATGACGCCATGTTCCTTGATGGACGCGATGAGGTCCTCGAGCTCGGCCGGCGAAAAATGCGAGCGCGGCTGACGCGGGTTCGGGACGATCTGGTCGAGCGGGACGTCCAAGATCTCCCGTCGCGCGGACGGAATGATCTGCTCCGTCATCGTGCGCGGAGCCTGGGCGTTTGGAATGAGCGATCCGAGACCGCGGCCGAGCGCAGGTTTCATCATCATACGGTTCCTTCTTCGCGCAGAATGAATTCGCGTGCCAGCCGCTCGTACGCCTTCGCCGCCTTCGACGACGGATCGTATCCGAGAATGGTCTTGCCGAACGACGGCGCCTCGGCGAGGCGGACGGAGCGCGGGATGACCGAGCGGAAAATCTTGTCCGGGAAGTAGCGATACAGTTCCTCGAGCACTTCCTGCGACAGGCGCGTGCGCGAGTCGAACATCGTAATCACCGCGCCCATCACGTTCAGTTCCGGCTTGAGGTTCTCCTTGATCAGGTTGACGGTATTCATCAGCTGGCCGAGTCCCTCGAGCGCGAAGTATTCCGCCTGGACGGGAATGAGAACGGAGTCGGACGCGACGAGGCCGTTGATCGTCAGCAGCCCGAGCGTCGGCGGATTGTCGATGAGGATGTAGTCGTAATCGTTGCGAATCTCTAGAAGTGCCTTGCGCAAAAAATGCTCGCGCTCCTCCACGTTGACCAGCTCGATCGCCGCGCCCGCGAGCGCCTGCGTCGCAGGGATCACCTTCAGTCCCTCGTGCGCCGTCGGATGAACCACGTCGCGCATGGACTTCTGCCCGATGATTCCCTCGTAGATCCCGTGCTCCAGCTCCGCGTGCGCGATTCCAAGCCCGGAAGTGGCGTTCGCCTGCGGATCGAGATCGATCACAAGGACAAACTTCCCCTGCTCCGCCAAATACGCGGCCAAATTCAACGTCGTGGTCGTCTTGCCCACGCCTCCTTTCTGATTAACGACGGATACGATGTGTGCCATAGAACGGATGCAGTATACCAAATGAAACCACAAACAAAAAGATCCGTCGCGATGACGGATCTTTTTGGTTGCGGGGGTCGGATTTGAACCGACGACCTCCAGGTTATGAGCCTGGCGAGCTGCCTGGCTGCTCTACCCCGCGGCCTACGTCCGTAAAGGCGCACGCCGCGAGCGATCAGTCTGAATCAGCTTTGGTAGCTGGGGGCGGAATCGAACCGCCGACCTAGGGCTTATGAGTCCCTCGCTCTAACCGACTGAGCTACCCAGCCTCGATGTGCCAGGATGATACCAGACACGGTGCCGCTTGGCAAGCATATATTCCCCTGGTGGGCGAGGAGGGACTCGAACCCTCATGCCCTTGCGGACACGGGATTTTGAGTCCCGCGCGTATACCATTCCGCCACTCGCCCAATTGGTCGCTTGCGGGGGAATAGTAGCAGAATGCCAGTGGAATGCCAAGTGCGACGATCTTCTTTTTATTGCCAAATTCCTCCCAATATGGCATAATCCCGGCAACTATGACTCTGACAACGCACGCGACGCTCGGGGCGGTGATTGGCCATGCGGTTGGAAATCCGGTGGTGGCTTTCGTCCTTGGGTTCATTTCCCACTTCATGATCGACATGATTCCGCACGGCGACACCGGAATCTCGGACAACTTTCGCGTCCACAAGACGCGCCAGACCCAGGCGGTCGCCTACGTCGCCGTCGACGCCATCGTCGCGCTCCTCTTCGTTCTCCTCCTTGCCAACACCCGCGATATCGACCACGTCCGCACGTTTACCTGGGGGATCATCGGCAGCGTGTTGCCGGATTTGATCGTCGGGCTGTACGAGGTCACCAAGACCCCGCTGTTGCGATGGTTCAACACGATGCACTTTTACTTTCATGACTTCTTCGTAAAGCGCCGCGGAGAGGTTCCGCTGTACTATGCGTTGTTGGCGCAGGTGGTGTTGATTGCTTATTTGCAGACGAAGTTGTAAACGCAAAAAATAAGAAATCCCGGTTACGGGATTTTTTATGTGGTTTGCCACCACACCGCCATACTTTCTTTTGGCCGGAAAAGAAAGTACGCAAAGAAACCGTCCGCCCGGTCTCCATGGCGGGCCGGGACGGAAAAGGCGGCCTCGGCTGCGGAACTCGCTAGTCCGCCAAGTAAAACAACAAGAGCGGAACTTCGCTCAGACAATCCTCGCCTGTCCTGATGGACCCGGCCGCCTTTTTCGTCCCGTCTCCATCCGCCATTCCGACAGGGCGGGTTATCCGGGCGGTGTTGCGATGGTTACTTTTGGCTGAGGCCGTAATAACTTTCAACGTTTCCCCTCCTCATAGGTAGGAGGGGTCAGGGGTGGTCGTCGCGCCGTAAACAAAAAAACACTTCCATCCGGTCGCCGCCCTGCCGGAGCGACCCAGCCAGGACGTGAAAAATTGGCGGGTGCATCAGCACGGGCGAGGATTGTCTGAGCGTACGAGCCCGTAGGCGAGAAGCGAGTTCCGCAGCCGAGCCAATTTTTCGCGTTCTGGCGTAGGAGCGGATGGCCGGACGGAGCGGTTCTCTTTGCTGACTTTCTCTGTCCGCCTACAGAGAAAGTTAGCCGGGTGCAGGGCGGAGCGCCTGCGGAAAACAATCTTCCTTAAACCTTTTCGACCACAGTAAGAACTTCTCGAGCACACCGCTCCCAGGTGAACTCCCCTGCCCGCGCCTTCGCCGCGGCGACCATCTCCCCAAGCGCCTCGGGCATCATCACGCACTGGGCGATCGCGAACGCCATCTGCTCGACGTCGTCGGGCTCGACGTACATGACCGCGTCGCCGCCAACCTCCGGGAGCGCGCCGCGGTTCGACGCGATGACTGGGACTCCGGCGGCCATGGCCTCGAGGACCGGAAGGCCGAACCCTTCCTCCCATGACGGAAAGAAAAAGCAGGACGCCTGCGCGTACAGGTTCGCCTTCTCTTCCTCGGTCACGTATCCAATCTGTCGCACGACGTTTCCTCCCGCGATCGATCGCCATGCGTCATTCGTCTGCGCAATCGCCTCGAGAATCGGCTCCGCGTTCCATCCGATGCCGCCGGCGATCACGAACCTGGTCGTCGCGGCGCGGTCGCGGTGCATGCGCAGGAACGCGTCGAACGCCGCGAGCGCGTTGACGAGGTTCTTGCGCGGCTCGAGGGTGCCGACGAAGAGGATAGTGTCGGACGTCGCGACGACCACCCCTGACCCCTCCTCCCTATGAGGAGGGGAAACTTGGTTGGACGTTCCCGGATATACCACGACTACCTTGTCGACAACGTCCGGAAACACTCTTCCGATCTGCCGCTTCGTTGCCTCGGAGATCGCGACAATCGCATCCGCCCGTCGCAGCGACCTCGGGACGAGAAACTTCGCGGCGAAATTAAGCTTCGTCGTTGGGAACCATTCGGGATGCTCGTAGATCGTGAGGTCGTGGACCGTCACGACGGTCTTTCCCGTCCAGCACAGCGGCGACTGGTTGGCCGGGCAGAACAGGACGTCCGCCATCTTCATCGTCGCGACGAGCGCCAGGTTCACGTGGCGCGTCAGGAACGGGACGCGGCGCTTCGGCTCCCAAACGAAGAGATCCGTTCCAAGAACGGATCGCATGGCCGCAACGACGGAACGCGTATACTGCCCGATTCCCGCGCCGTCGCGCATCGTGGTGCCGTCGACGGCAATCCTCATAGCGCGATCGCCTTGATTGTGCCGGTCGTCACGAGAACGACGAGCACGCTCGCGACCACGTGGCCGATGATGATCGCCGGAATCGCGTACCGCGCCTTGATGTCGAACAGGACCGCGAGCGCCGTCCCCGTCCAGATGCCGGCTCCCGGAAGCGGAAGCGCGCCAAGGATCGCGAGGGCGAACGCGCCGAACCGCTGGTACGTGGCCATGTGCTTCTGCTCCAACGCGCGCAGCTTCTTGTTCAGGAACGCATGAAGGCGAGGCATGTGCTTTTCCGCCCAGGCCAGGAGCGCCGGCATCCCCCACCAAAGAAACGGGATCGGAACGAGGTTCCCGAACAGCGCGAGCGACCACGCCTTGAACGCCGAAAAATGAAACACGGTGATCGCGATCGGGATGGAAGCGCGCAGTTCCGTCACGGGGAGCGCGGAAAGAATCAGAATGACAATTTCTTGTTTCATAGGGTTGAGGTCTTTTCGTCCGGCCATTCGAAAACCTTGTAGGTCCAGGCAGACAGCGCCTTCACGTCCTGAAATCGCCCCGTGATCGTCTCAGAACCAAGGACGACGACGACGATCTCATGCGCGTCCTTTTCCGAAACGAGCGACCCGAG
>CAIMOJ010000029.1 GCA_903843045.1 Candidatus Uhrbacteria bacterium | reverse complement strand
TCGATCATGGCGCGCTTGAACGACTCGACGCTTTCGGTCGCTTCCTCGAACTGGTCGGCGACGCTCCAGTCCTCGAACAGCTCTCGGGCGAGGGCGGAGCCGTTGAACTCGACGTCGCACTTGATGCGGTAGATTCCGAGGCCGATCTCGGACGTGCGGAAGTCGAGAACCTTCTCGATGGACGGCTCGGCGTTCAGGATCTCGAGCACCTCCTCGCGCATGTCCTCCGGCATCGCCCGGCCGATCACGTACGAGCGGTTCTTCAGGATGAGGACCACCGCGACGACGGCGAGAAGGGCGGCGATCACGAGCGAGCCGACCGCATCCCACCGTCCGTCCCCCGTCGCGATGGCAAGCCCGATCGTGGCGGCCGCGACGAAGATGCCGAAGACCGCGACGCTGTCCTCGAGCAGGACGGCGAGCGTGGACGTGTCGGCGTGCTGGATCCGGTCGCGCCAGGAATGATCGGGGTACTGGAGCGCCAGCTCCCGCGCGGCAACGATGAACGCGTACGACTCGACGCAGGCGGAAACGCCGAGAACGAGGAATACGACAGGCTGGATCACGACCGTCTCAGGATGCAGGAACGCCTCGACTCCGCGGGCCGCGTTCACCCCGGCCCCCACGAAGAAGATGCCGCATGCCGAGATGAGCCCGAAGAAGAACCGCTCGATCCCGTAGCCGTACGCGTGCTCCTCGTCGGCGCGCTTGAGCGAGCGCTTGAGCCCGACGAGAAGAAGCGCCTGGTTGAGGGTGTCGGCGAAGCTGTGTACCGCCTCGGAAAACATTGCGCTCGATCCCGACGCGGCCGCGGCGATCGACTTGATGACGGTCACGACGACGTTTCCGATCAGGGCGATGACGACGGGAAGGTAACCTTGGGTTTGGCCGTGCGACATAGAGATGAATTTCGGACATCCTATCACGAATGGCACGCTTCGCAAGAAAAGAAAAAGCGGCCGGTCAAGCGTTCTGCTCAACGGCCGCGAGCCGGCAGTCCATGTACTCGGTGGGCGTCATGTCCGTGCGGAGACCCTGGTACTCGATCATCAGGTCGACGCCCCGCTCGATGACCTCCGTCGCGAGACCCCTCGTTTCCGCGAACGCCTCGAGGACGCCGGGGCGAAGCAGGTCGAACCTCAGCAGGTCTTCCATCAGCTCGCGCCAGTCCCCGGCATACTGGCAGACGAACGCGGTCAGCTCGGACCGACCGATCCTCTGGCGCTTCGCGTGGTGGCAGGCCCACAGGTAGTGGCCGACGCTGAGGACGAACGAGGCGATGTCGTCTGAGTCCACCTCGTCGTCGTCATTCTCCTCGCGGGCCTCGTCGATATGGTCCTCAATCGCGTCCCAGAGCAGCGCGGACGCGCCAACCACCACCTCCGGGTCGCCGACGTGGTCGGACGCGAGCGGCTCGTCGCCGTCGTCGTCCTCCTCGGTCTCGTACTGCATCGCCGTCTCAAACTCCTGAAGACGGTCGCAGACGAAGTCGAAGAGCGTATTTTCAAGATCTTCCTCGTCGTCGCCGTCCCGTTGGCGGGCATCGCGCGCCGCCGGACCGGACTGGAGGTTCGCCCACTCAAGAAAGAGCGCGCGGAACCCGTCGATGAGCCGGACGTACGACTCGACGTCGTCGTACCGCATCCCGACGGCATGGGCCTGGGCGCAGAGCGAGATGCCGAGCAGGCTGTCGTCCGTATCCTCGGGAAACGCCGCCGCGAGCGCCGAGGCGACGGCAAACCACGCGTCCGTTCGCGCGATCCGTCTCGACGTCGACATCCGGCGGGACAGCCCGTCGAGCAGCAGCGACCAGTCCGACGGACCGACGCTCCCGTTCAGCAGGTAGCTTTCCTGGTTCAGCCACGCCGTGCGGTCGTCGTCCGTGGCAAGCCCCGGCTGCGCGGCGAGAAGCGTTCGGATGGCACTGAGTCGCTGTGACATGATTCCTCCCGCACCGAACCTAGCAGGGCGCGGACGACGCGTCAACGCGCCGAAAAAAAACGAGCCCTAGAGAGGACCCGCGTAGGCGACGGTATGCCAGACCCGGTGGTGGCGCGGCCGCGACGTCGGCGAGACGCGGATGGGAGAGACCGTGCCGTCCGGAAGACGGACCGGGAGCGACTTTCCCGTGAAGTCGATGGGCGGAAGGAGAAAGCACGGACGGTCCGCGGTCGCCGTTGCCACGAGGGCGCGCGCGGACGACTCCTCGCCGTGCTCCGAGACCGTCCAGTGCCTCGTCTCGGCCGGCTGCGTCGTAAGAAAACGACGGGCCGACCGGATCCAGGCCGGAACGCGCTTGGTCGTGGCGACGTCGAGGGCATGAAGCACGTCGGCATCGTTCAGGTCCGGAATGGCCGCGACGTCGAGGTGGTCGTTCCGCGCCAGCCAGTCCAGCGTCTCGCACACGAGCAACGAGTTGACCCGGTTGTACGGGTGCTCGTAGACGTCGACCGTCATCGCGTGCCTTTGCTCAAGGAACTCCTTGAGGACGAACGAGTCCTCCACGTCGATGGCCCCGTCGCGGACGGAACGGACCGACTGAAGGACGTGCCAGGCATACGCGCCGCCAAGCGGACGTCCGGCCGTGCGCGAGTCGTGCACGAGGTACGTCAGCGTGTCGCACAGGCTCTGCCGTATCCCGAAGTCCCCCTTCTCCTCGACGATGGCGATCACGCGTTCCGTGTCCACGTCATACTCGGAAAAGATCGCCTGGATCTCGGCGTTTCCGCGGACGATCCGCCGTCCGGCCTCCTCATGGTCGGGGAGGCCGTGCCGGTGCAGGATCGGCTCGACGGTATGGGAGAACGCGGGGTGGCCGATGTCGTGCAGGAGCGCCGCGACGGCGGCATGGAGCATCGCCGCCGGCGTGACCCCGTGGAGGGCGCAGAGCGACAGCGCCGTGGCGCACATCCGCTCGGAATGGTCGCGCCGCGTGAACGGGTCGAGCGCCGTCGTGCCCGCCTCCTGCCCTCCGCAGAACGGGACCATCGTCCCGGGGACGCCAAGCGTTCCACGCTTGAGTCCAAGCTGACGAATTCCATCCAGGCGGGCGAACGCGAGCGTGGCCCGCAGAGCATGGAACACCTCGGCGTATTCGGCCCAGAATTCCGAGACGTGGCGGGTCGCCGTCGGGGACGCGGAAACGATGTCGAGCGCGCGTCGCTCGATCGAAGGAGGGGACGGGATCTTCTGTGTCATGGTTCAACCTCATGGCCACACTACCGGCCGGCAGAACCGTGGTCAAAAGTGGGTGTGGATAACACGGTGGATAAAAAAATCCCCTTGGTCAGCGCGACCAGGGGAGCAGGTGGAACACCCAGAAAACGGAGATCACGAGGCATGCCAGGAGAAGCGCCAGGACACCGCCCATCCATTCGGAGCCTTCGGACCGAACCGCCTGCTTGGGCGGTTCGACGGGGACGGAACTCAGCGAAGGAGCGACGACCGGCTCCTCCCCCTCGTCACCCCCCTCCTCGCCGAACGCCTTCCAGACGTCCGCCGACGGGGCGACCGGAGTGCCGAGGCGTTCCGGCGGCGGAATGAGCGTTTGGTTGGAAACCGGAACGTCGGGAAGGTCCTCGACGGACAGGATCGGCTTGCGCGCGGGACGGTACCGTTCGACGATCCTGGGCGCCGGCTGGTCCGGAACCGGCTCGACCTCGGTCGTCACCGGGCCCTGCGACGCGAACTCCGCGCGATCGAGGTCCTTCCGCAGGACCGCCCGCGGCGAGGGGACCTCGTCGCCCGCGACCATCTTCGTCATCGGCGACGCGCGGAACGCCGGCTCTGCCAGCGGGCCTCCCCACTGGCGCCCGAAGTCGACGACCGTCAGCGCGGAAACGGCCTTGTACAGGTAGAACGTCGTGTCGTCCGCGTCGAAGTGCGGGACGAACTTGCCGGGGAGCGTCACGCGCAGGAGCGGGGCGCCGTTGATCACGAGCGTCTCGTCGAACTTGGCGTCGACGCTGGGGCCGAACGCGCGCCTGATGTCCGCGCGAAGCGCGTCCGTCATCTCCGTGCGGCCGATCCGCGGCCCGTAGTACCAGGTTTCCCGAGGTGCCGCCCCGTTCGCGACCGTGTTCCACCGGGACGCCTTGGCATCGCAAGAATCCGTCCGCATCCATTGAAATCGTTGCTCTGGCATCGAACCTCCGACCGTATCTTGGCCAATTTTTGACATTTTGTCAATGCTTGGCGCTTGACGTTTCCCCTTGCACGTGGTTTCATTCGGTTCCACACGGAGGAACGGATGTCGACCGTCATGACCGGAAAATTTCCAAACGCGAACGGCGAACCCGTGACATTCGACCGGATGCCCGTCGAAGTGACGCGCGACGGGCAGAGCCTGCACTTTCGCGTGGGCGGATGCGGCTACGGGTCGGTCGCCGTACGCGACGGGGCGGGACGCGGATCGTTCCACGCGCTCGCCGACCACGAGTTCGTCTTCTCGCTCGAACCCGAGGGCGCCGGAACGCGCTATCGCATCCTCGACGGCCTTGCCCAGATCGCCACCGGAATGTTCTACGACCTCCCCCCGTGATCCGCCGTGGTCGCTGGCGCCTTCTCCACAGGCGCTTTTTTGTTTTCTGTTGTACAATGTACCCATCCTATGACTCCCTTCCTTTACGTTTCCCTCGCGCTCTTCGTCGTCTGGTGCGGCGTGTTCTTCCTCTCGAAGAAAACGCGCCAGGAACAGCTCATCATGAGCGTCATTGGGATCGTCCTTTCCCCGGGCGCGATCCTGATCGCGTCGCTCGACAACAACGCGTCGGGCGTCTCCGTCGGCGGAACGATCGGCGTCGAGGATTTGCTGTTCGCCTTCTCCGTGTTCGGCCTCGCGTCGGTCATCTACCAGGCCGCGCTCGGCAAGCATGCCAAGAAGCTGCGCGGCGACCGCATCTTCCTCTCGCACCCTGCCTCGCACTGGCTCGCCCACCTCGTGATCTCGCTCGGGATCTGGACCTGCGTCGCGCTTTCCCTCACGGTCGTTCTCGCCCTCACCGCCTCTCAGGCGGTGGTCGTGGGAGGACTCCTTGTCGGCACGTACGTCATCGCCGACCGCAAGGACCTCATGTTCAACGCGCTCCTGTCCGGCATCTTCATCTCCCTCCTCGTCTTCGCCGCCGAGCAGATCTTCTTCGTCCGCATGTTCCCCGAGGCCGCCCCCGCCTTCTGGCAGGCACGGCACCTGAGCGGACTGATGCTCGGCGGAATCCCCGTGGAAGAGATCGTCTGGTCCGGAGTGGTCGGATTCGCCATCGGTCCGCTCTATGAGTACATGCGGGAAATCAAGCTGAAATAAGCTATGCCAACCGACACGGAATTCTTCCAGGGACTGGCCACCACCGACTGGTTCTCTCATACCGAGGGACAGCTTTCGGTCGACGTGCTGGAGTCGGCAGGAGAAATCGTCGTGCGCTCGGCCATCGCGGGAGTGGCGGCCGAGGACCTCGACATCAGCGTCACCGTGGACACGGTGACCATCCGCGGCAAGCGTTCGCACGGGTGCGCCGAGCAGAGGAACCAGACCGCGCATGTGACCGAGTGCTACTGGGGCGCCTTTTCCCGCTCGGTCGTCCTTCCCTGCCACATCCGTCCGGAGGACGCGGACGCCACGCTCAAGAACGGCATCTTGACCGTCACGCTCAAAAAGGTTGAAATGCGATCGAGAGTCTCGGTGATTGAGCTCGACGAGTAAGGCGTATGAAAAAGATAACCGGCAAAACGAAGATCGCGATCATCGCGGTTTTTTGTTGTCTCCTGGCCTTCTTTGCCGTCGGCGGTTCGCTTGCCTGGGCCAGGCAGTTCGACGGGCGCATCGGGCCGAATACGTTCGTGGGGCCGGTTCGCGTGAGCGGGATGGATCCGGAGACGGCGCGGCAGGAGGTCCAGAAGAGGATCGACGGGTTCTTCGCGAAAGGACTCCTCGTGACGGTAGACGGAAGCACGAAGGCCGTACCGCTTTCGTCGCTCACGGGAAACGACGGCTTGGAGATCGTTCGGTTCGACCTCGACAAGACGGTCGCCGCCGCCGAGACGTCAAACCATGACGCCAACGGGTTTTGGAACGCCGTCCGGCTGATCGAGGCGACCATGCGGCCGACGGCGATCCGCGCGGTCGTCAGCGGAAACGAGGATGCGATCCGTGGCGCGGTCCGCGAAACATTCACCGGAAAGGAGATGCCGGGAACGGACGCCACTTTTTCGATCGCCAAGACGTCCGACGGATGGAAGGCGGACGTGATCGCGGGAACGCCGGGAGACGAGTTCGATTTCGCGCCGTTCCTTCCCGTTCTCATTGCCCGTCTCTCGAACCTCGACGACGCGCCCACGGAGCTCGCGATCGTACACCGCGATCCGGAGGTGACGGAGGACGTCGCGCGGACGGAGACCGGAGCGGCCGCGGCGTCTTTGTCGCGCGCACCGTTCGTCATGTCCGTTCCGTCGGACGGGACAAAGGCCCCTGGGAATTCATGGAGCGTCTCCGCGGCCGACCTCGCCAAGATCATCAGGCCGGGGACGAACGGCCTTGAAATTGACCCCGTGGCGTTCGACGCGCAGCTCGACGAGATCGCGGCGGCCGTCGACGTCCCGGCGCAGAACGCGCGGTTCGAGCGCAAAAACGGGCGCGTCACCGAGTTCGCGACATCCGCGATGGGACGCTCGCTGAACCGCGACCAGGCGCGAGCGGATTTCGTCGCCGCGCTCAATGGCGTCGAAACGACCGTCTTCCTTTCGTTCGTTGACGTCGAGCCGACCGTCACTTCCTCGGAGGGCAACGACCTCGGCATCACCGACGCCCTCGGCACGGGAACGTCGAGCTTCAAGGGCTCGCCAAAGAACCGAATGACCAACATCCAAAACGGCGTGAACCTGCTCAACGGCCTCCTGCTCGCCCCGGACGAGACCTTTTCCCTGCTGAACGCCCTCAAGCCGTTCGAAACGGACAACGGATACCTTCCCGAGCTCGTCATCAAGGGCGACAAAATTCTCCCGGAGATCGCGGGCGGGCTGTGCCAGATTGGAACGACCACGTTCCGGGCCGTCATGAACGCCGGGCTCGAGGTCGTGGAGCGCTCGAACCATTCCCTGGTCGTCTCGTACTACAACGACCCGTCCAACAACAATCCGGGCACGGACGCGACCATCTACGACCCCGCCCCGGACTTCAAGTTCAAGAACGACACCGGGCACTACGTCCTCTTCGAGGCGTCGATGGACGCGACCGCGCAGTCGCTCTCGTTCACGCTGTGGGGAACGAGCGACGGACGGAAGGGATCGTACACGCCGCCTGTCGTGAAGCGATGGATTGCCGCCGGCGACCCGGTCGAGACGGAGACGACGGCGCTTGCGGTCGGAGAAAAAAAATGTCAGAACGTGCACGTCGGAGCGGACACGTCGTTCACGTACACGGTCGCGCATCCCGACGGAACGAGCGTTGACCGCGTCTTCGAATCGCACTACCGACCGCTTCCGCAAATCTGTCTTGTCGGCGTCGAGCAATTATCCACACCCGAAGACTTGCAACCTGCGACGGACAGCGTATCATCATTGGTAACCACCGACGCGCCGGTAACGAACTAGCGGGTCGGATGGAGGACCAACAAAAAGAAAATAAAAAAACGTCCGTTGCGCATTGTAATCTGCAGGCAAGAAATTTCAGTCGTGGAGAGATCTAGTCCGGAGACCAGATACTTCCATGAAATGAAATCCCATGCTTGTCGTGCCTGCAGGTAACACGGCGCAACGGACGTTTCTCAATCGCTTGAGGGAGAACAATACCAGCCAACGAGGCTTTTGTCAAGCCTTGTCACCGAGGAATGTTACCAAAAACAAACAGACCGCGCAAGCGATCTGTTTTTTGCTTAGCAAATTGACGTTTTTCCTGTCGAACAAGCCTAGATTTTGCCAATGACCTTGTCCACGAGGCCGTACTTCTGCGCCGTCACCGGATCCATGAAATTGTCGCGTTCCGTGTCCTGCGCCACCTTCGCGATCTTCTGCCCGGTGTGCTTCGCGAGAATCTCGTTCAGCCGATCCTTGATGTGAAGGATGCGGTCGGCATGGATCTTGATGTCCGTCGCCTGGCCCGAGAATCCGCCGAGCACCTGGTGGATCATGATCTCCGCGTTCGGAAGCGCGAACCGCTTCCCCGCCGCTCCGCCCGCGAGCAACACCGCGCCCATGCTTGCCGCCATCCCGACGCACATCGTGGAGACGTCCGGCTTCACGTACTGCATCGCGTCGTAGATGGCGAGCCCGGCCGTAACCGATCCGCCCGGCGAGTTGATGTAGATCTTGATGTCCTTCGTCTTGTCCTCGGACTCGAGGAACAGCAGCTGCGCGATGATCAGATTCGCGACGGTATCGTCGATCTCGGTCCCGAGAAAAATGATGCGGTCCTTCAGCAACCGCGAGTAGATGTCATAGGCGCGCTCGCCCATGTGGGTCTTTTCGATGACGGTCGGGATGAGGATGGAATTGTTTGATGGGGACATAGTGGATAAAGTTCGAAATTCGAAGCTCGAAATTCGAAAAAAGGTTAAAAGTTTTAAGGCTTGAAGATTTACACCTTCCGGCCTTTTTTCGAACTTCGGATTTCGAACTTCGAACTTACTCGAACATACTACAGCATTTCTCCACCAACCCCCAACACCCTTCCTCCGTGCACGCCACCCCGCCCACGGAAAATCCCGCCGCCTTCCGATGTCCTCCCCCGCCCATGGCCGCCGCGACCTTTGCCACGTCGGGACCGGAGGAACGCATCGAAACCTTGATGCCTCCGTCCGGGGTCTCGCGCATGACGAACAGGACGTCGGACTCGGTCACCAGATTTAGGAAATTGGACAGCCCGTCTACCTCGTCGTCGGTCGCCCCGTTCCCGTCAATGTCGGCACGCGTAAGAAAGGTTGCGACGACGGACTTGGACTCGTGGCGACGAATTCTCTCAAGGGCAGCGCCCCAGACGCGAAGAACGTTCACCCCGCGGTTCTGGTACATGTTCCGGATTACCTCCTGGATCTTCGCCCCGCCCATCAGCAGCTCGGACGCCGCCTCGAACGCCCGCAGGTTCGTCCCCGCGTTCGAGAATACCGTCGTGTCAAAGCAAATCCCGGTCATCAGGCAGGTGGCCGCCTCGCGGCTCGGGACGACGTTGTTCTCCTTGAACCAACGATAGACGACCTCCGCCGTCGCCGGGGACGAGACGACCACCTGGTTCACCTGGCCGTATCGCGCGTTCGTCGCATGATGGTCGATGTTGATCGTCATCGGGCGAGCCGGACAAAGCGCGAGGAGTCGGGTGACGTAGGATGCGTCGGAACAGTCGAAGGAGACGACGAGGTCGATAGACGGGTCGTTGAAGACCGTCGCGTCGGTGGTGCAGAGATCGACGTTCGGGAGGAAGCGATACTTCGACGGGATCGGCTCGGAGACGAACACCGGAACGCGAATCCCGCGACCCTTGAGAAAATCCGCCATCGCCAACGACGACCCAAGCGAGTCCCCGTCAATGCGCTCGTCCGCAATAAACACGGGGCGCTTGGCCTTGAGGAGAAGGTCGTGAATTCGGCGGTGGGTATAGGATTCCATAGCGGTGGGCGAGCATACCATCGGACGAGGGGAAGGTCAATCGACCAAAGAAAAAATCGCCGAGAACGGCGATGGTCAGAGAGATCCGCTGGAGTGAACCAGCTGGTCCGCACGGACGTAGTTTGCCATCAGCTCCTCGCCGATCGCGCTGGCTTCCGGGGTTCCCCAGTGGCGCGGACACGCGGCCTTGATCGCGTCGAGACGTGCGAACATGGCTTTCGCGTCGAACGGCGCGGAGTCGTAGACCGGATGGGGAATGAATCGTCCGATGAGCGGCCAGGCGCGACGGCGCTCGTATGCCGCCTTGCGCTCCTTGTCCTCAAGCGACAGTTCGACGGGTTTTGATGCGTCGTCGAACAGATCCATCATCTTCGAGCACGTCGGGCATTCGATGCGTTCGACGAACCCGTCGTAGTTCCTCGGCGCGAAGCCGAACCCTAGGCCAGGCATGGCCAGCGTAATGCGGCGGTCACGAGTCGAAAGGCCTGCGCGATCAACGGCATCTACGAAACGTTCTGATTGCAAGATTCACCTCCTGCGAGGAGCTTACCCGGCCAACGACCTCGAGTCAACCAACAAGCCTACGTCCTCACCCTTGCGTCCACGACCGTCACCCACTTGTCGATCGCGGCGGCGGTGACGAAATTGAGCACGTCGCGGAAGACGTCGAACGGGCTTTCCCAGACGCTGAGCTGGACCATCTTGAATCCGGCGTCCTTTAGGAAGTAACGGAACGCGTTGCGCGAGGCGCTCGCACTTTCGGGGATGTCGAAGAGGACCATGCAGGACTGACCGGTCGGAAGCTTGGTACGGTTCCCTTTTACGGCCTCGCGGACGGCGCGCATGGAACCTTTCGCGGTGAGCGCGATCTCGAGTCCCGCGGCGGTCTTGCGCGTATCGATGAGGTTGCGACGCTTCATTGCCATGACCAGGCCCATCTGTCGACGACGCTCCTTGACCGCGCGAATCGCTAGAATCTGCGGGTATGTCTTTCCTAGCTGATGGTACTGCGATCCGATATGGTCGGCTGTCTCATACAGTCCGAGCAACACATCTCTGACAACCTCCACCTTGCGATTTCCCATATGTGTTCCATTTTAGTACGACCACACGATTTCCACCAACGTCCCCGATGTAAGAGGATTTCGTACGGTCGTATGAAATCGTATAACGTTGGTGCTTTTCGTGCGGTCGCATTAAATCCGCTAACATTGAGTTTCCAATCAGCCTGGCCAAACGAACAACCAACAAAAAACCGGACGCCCGCTAACGGGCATCCGGCAGTCTCGGCCTCCTCACCCACAACACCGCCGTCACCCCGAGCGACGCGGCGCCCGCGATCGCCCACATCCACACGATCGCCTGCGGGTCGTTGTCGAACGGGCGCATCGCGAAGGCGAGGACCACGAGGGTCGCGGCCATGCCGGCCTCCTGCGCGAACGACTGGAGCGAGGAGAACGTGGCGCGGTAGCCCGACTCGATGCGCTCGTGGACGTACGCGTCGGCGAACGGGGCGAAGGCGCCGCGGCCGAGCTCGTGGACGGCGAGGAGGACGAACCAGGCGGCGAGCGGCGGGAGGATGGCGAAGGCGAGCATCGGCGCGGCGGCGAACGCGAGGGCGAGCGCCATTCCCGCGCCGGTGCCGTCCTTCTGGCCGAACCTGGTGCGAACGAGGAAGCCCGATGCCGCCACGACCGCGTACATCCCGATCCAGGTGTAGCCGACGCCGTTCATGTCGAGATGCTTCAGCAGCAGCGGGGCCCAGAACATGTTGAACGTCTGGAAGATTCCGTACGACGCCTGCATCGCGGCGGCCCAGAGCATCGTCGGCGACGACTTAAGATGGCGGAACGCGCGACCGAGCGCGTCGAACTCTCCCATCGGGTGCTCGAGCTCCTTTCCTTGCATCAGGCTCGCCGCGACGACGAACGCGAACAGCGAGAACGCGCCGTCGATGGCGAATGCGACGCCGCGGCCGAACGGGACGGCGAGATGGACGCCGAGCAGCGTCCCGAGAATCGTCGCGAGCCCCGCGAACGCCGTCGCGGTCCCGAACACGTGCGACACGGGCTCTTTGCGATCCGGTGCGTCCACGATCCACGACGACAGCGCGCCCGAGATGAAGGCCGCGCCGACCGCGATGATCAGCTCGGCGCTAACCGCGTGCCAGAACCCGTGCGCCATCGAGTACCAGAACCCGCCGGCCGCGTAAAAGAGCGATCCCATCATCACGGACCATCCGCGCCCGCGCCCGTCGGCGAGCATCCCGGTGGGGATCTCGAAGGAAAGCGTCGCGATCCAGTAGCACGCGTTGACCGTCGCAATCTGCGCGAACGTCAGCCCGATGTCGGCCAGGAACGGCGTGTACAGCGACATGGTCGCGCCGAGCCCAAGGCGGAAGAGGAAGGTGAAGAGGTAGTACGTCGTGGTCGATTTCATACAGGTCACGGTTACTCCGAAACAAAACCGGCCCGGGGTAATTCCCGGGCCGGCCTTGCGATGACGAGGGGTTACCTCGCCACCGTCGCGCCGACTCGGGAATACGAAATCTTCTCCATCGTCCAATCGGACGAGAGAATTGCGTAACCCTGGTTGACGCGACACGCGTTGTTCATACCTCCCCATAAGACCATGGGGTGCATTCCCTGTCAATCGCATGTGCTATAATTTCCCCGTTATCGTATCCCCTCCCGCCCCTATGTTTCTCCTCAAACTCGAACTTCAAGGATTCAAGACATTCGCCCAGAAAACGACGCTGTCGTTCCTTCCTCCAAAGGGCGGGGTATCCCCCATTACCGCGGTCGTCGGACCGAACGGGTCGGGAAAATCGAACTTTTCGGACGCGATCCGGTGGGTGCTTGGCGAGCAGTCGTTGAAACTTTTGCGCGGGAAGGAGTCGCAGGACGTCATTTTTTCGGGATCCGAGGGGCGCGGGCGCTCCGGTTTCGCGGAGGTGTCGATGACCTTCAACAACGAGGACCACACGATGCCGATCGACTTCTCGGAGGTGACCGTCACCCGCCGGCTGTACCGCGACGGCAATTCCGAGTATCTCCTGAACGGCTCGGCCGCGCGGCTTTCCGACATCCAGCTCCTCCTCGCGCAGGCCAACGTAGGACAACGATCGTACTCGGTCATCGGCCAGGGGATGGTCGACCATATCCTCGTGTCCTCCCCCGAGGAGCGCAAGGCGTTCTTTGACGACGCGACCGGCGTGAAGCAGTTTCAGATCAAGCGCCATGAGTCGATGCTGAAGCTCAAGCGAACGTACGAGAACCTGGCCGAGGTCGAGATGCTCCTCACCGAGATCGAGCCGCGCCTCAAGTCGCTCAAGCGCCAGGTGTCACGACTCCAGGAACGCGAGGAGGTCGAGAAGAAACTGCGCGATCTGGAGCAGGGATACTTCGGGACGATGTGGTGGCAGCTCACCGACGAGCTCGTGGGAGTGAAGGAGAAGTTCTCGCGGCTCGACATTCAGGTGAACAAGGAGACGTCCGAGGTCGCCGCTCTCGTCGAAAAGGTCACGGCGATGGAACGCGAGGAGAAGGACAAGGACGTGCAGGACGACGGGCTCATTGTCATCCAGAAGCAGTACAACGACATGCAGCGGAAGCGATCGGGATTCCGCGACGAGCAGTTCAAGGTGCAGAAGGAGATCGAGATGGCAAAGGTGCGCGCGCAGAGCAACTGGGCGCCGCTGCCGCTGACGAAGATCATCGAGGGGATCGAAGGGGTGACGCTCGGGCTCAAGGGGCTGCGCGAGATGAAGGACCTCGACGCGGTGTACGCGAAGATCGACGAGATGCTGAGCGCGTCGACGACGCTCGTCTCCCGTCTCCAGCGGCCGAGCCCGGAGGACGTGGTGTCGGACCCGAAGATGATCGCGCGCGTGGTCGAGCTTGGCGAGATGATCGCCGGGACCGAGACGGAGCTGAAGACGCTCGAGGAGAGCATGAAGACGCACGCGGTCACCGAGAAGCAGGTGCGCACCGAGCTGTTCGACCTCCAGCGCGACCTGCGCCAGAAGCAGCAGGCGATCCACCTCGTGGAGAACCAGCGCAACGCCGTCGCCATCGACCTCGCCCGCCTCGAGGAACGCCAGGCGAACCTCGGCCGCGACATGGACGAGCAATTAAAAGAGCTCGCCGGCGACATCCGCGGGCGCCGCGTCGAGATCAAGGTCGACACCGCCGCGACCTATCCGGAGATCCAGCGCCTGCGCTACAAGCTCGAGCTCATCGGCGGGATCGACCCCGAGATCGTGAAGGAATTCGAGGAAACGAACGCGCGGTTCTCGTTCCTCGACGGCCAGGTGAGCGACCTGCGCTCGGCCGTGGCGGACACGGAGAAGATCATCGACGAGCTCGACGAAGAAATTCACAAGCAGTCCGAGAAGGCGTTCAAGAAGATCAACGACGAGTTCGAAAAGTACTTCAAGATGCTGTTCGGCGGCGGAAGCTGCTCGCTCGTGAAGATGTCGCGCGAGGAGGTAAAGAAGGACGCGGAAGGCGACGACCTCGATGAGGCCGTGGCGCAGCTCGGCGAGACCGAGAAGATCGCCCTCCGCATCCGCGAGCGCGAGGACCGCATCGTCGGCATCGACATCCAGGCCACGCCGCCGGGCAAAAAGCTCAAGGCGCTCAACCTTCTCTCCGGAGGCGAGCGGGCCCTGACCTCCATCGCCCTGGTCTCCGCGATCATGGCCGTAAACCCGGGCCCGTTCGTGGTCCTCGACGAGGTCGACGCCGCCCTCGACGAGGCCAACACCTTCCGCTTCGCCGGCATCCTCGAGGAGCTCGCCAAGCTCACCCAGTTCATCGTCATCACCCACAACCGCGCGACGATGGAAAAGGCCGACGTACTGTACGGCGTCACCATGGGCGACGACGGCGTGTCGAATTTGCTGAGCGTGAATCTGTCGGACGTGACGAGCGGTGCGAGCGCGAGGCACTAGAAAACAATAAGAGCGATCCGACCGTGCGTCGGGCCGCTCTTTTTCTTGACCCCGTCTCCCCGGAGGACTACCATTGCGTAGCTCACGGAACACCCAATGCCCTTCTCAACCCCCACCGCCGCGCGAACGACCGCCTTTCGGATCACCGCGGCGATCGTCGTTCTCAACCTCATCGGATTTCTTGTCGGAGCCGTCCCCTTCTCCGCCTTGGCGCTCTTCGACGCCGTCGCCCCCGTCGCCGTACTCTGGTTCTTTGCCCTGCGCGCGGACCGAGCCGACCAGCGAGCAAACGAGCTCAAACGGGAGGGCCAGCGCATCCTGGCGGACCACGTCCAGTTCGCGCAGGAGCTCTCCGCGGCCATCACGCGGCACCCCGCCGAGGGATGCGACGCGCAGCTGATCCGCGTCGAGATCGTCGAGCGGTTCTTCGCCCACGCGGGTCGGCTCGATCTGCTCGAGCCCGAGATGGCCGCGATGCTCCACGACATCGACCCGCTCGTCTTCGCCGACGTCGTCGACTCGCTCGCGAAGCACCATTCCCCGCTGCTCGACGAGGACCACGTCCCCTGGGCCGCCTCCGTCAAGCATTCCGCCCAGGAACACTCCGTCATCTGCCCCAGACCCATCGACCTCCTCGCCTGGAGACGATCCATGCCCCCGAGACACGTGGCTTCCAACGCCTAGTCTGTCCGACGCTCCGTCGGATTTTTTTTATGGTATAATCGCAAAGATTCTAAGAGCGCTCGCGCAAAATCTTGTGTCAGACCATCTCATCGAGGACATTGCCACGGCCCCGTCGGAGGCGCTTGAGAAGACCATGGACGCTTCCTCGAGTTTTTTTCATCGGCTGTTCGATAAAAAACCATTCAAGGACGCCGAGGAGTACTGGGAAACGCTCGGGCCAGGGCTCACGACCGGCGCGTCCGACGACGACCCGTCCGGGATCGCGACCTATTCGCAGACCGGAGCGCGGTACGGGTTCCAGCTGCTTTGGCTCGCGGCGTTTACCTTTCCGCTCATGGCCGTCGTCCAGGAGATGTGCGCGCGCATCGGGCTCGTGACGGGGCGCGGGCTGGCCGCCAACATCCGGAGCCACTATCCGACGTGGGTGCTGTATCTCTGCACGTCGCTGCTCGTCATCGCCAACACGTTCAACATCGGAGCCGACCTTGGCGCGATGGCCGAAGGAGGTACCCTTCTCTTCCCGACGATTCCGGTCGGCCTGTTCGTCGTCTTCTTCGCCGTGCTGAGCGTCACCCTTCAGATCTTCACCACCTATGCCCGGTACGCGAAGTACCTCAAGTACCTCGCGCTCGTCCTCCTCGCCTACGTCTTCTCCGCGCTCATGATGAGACTGGACTGGGGCGACGTCCTCACGCACGCGATCGTTCCGACCATGACCTTCTCCCGCGACCAGATCTTCCTCGTCTGCGGAATCCTCGGGACGACGATCTCGCCATACCTCTTCTTCTGGCAGACGTCGCAGGAAGTGGAAGAGCAGATTCTCCAGGGAAAGACAACCGTCCGCGAGCGTCGCAAGGAGACGAGCGACGACGATATCAGGAAGATGCGCGTCGACGTCTGGTCGGGGATGCTTGTCTCGAACGTGGTAATGTTCTTCATCATCGCGGCCTGCGCCGGAACGCTGTACACGCACGGCATCACGAACATCGTGACCGCCGCCGACGCCGCCCTCGCCCTCCGGCCGATCGCCGGCGAGTACGCGTACCTTCTGTTCGCCGTCGGGATCATCGGCACGGGAATGCTCGCCGTTCCCGTCCTTGCGGGATCCGCGTCCTATGCGCTCTCGGAAAGCTTCGGATGGAAGCAGGGACTGTATCGCCCGTTCAAGTCCGCCCACGCGTTCTATGGCGTGATCATCCTGTCGATGCTCGTCGGACTCGGGCTCAACTTCGTCGGGCTCGACCCCATCAAGGCGCTCGTCTGGTCGGCGGTCGCGAACGGAATGATCGCTCCGGTCATCCTGTTCCTGATCATCCGGATCAGCGGAAACCACAAAATCATGGGAAAACGGGCGAACGGGCCGATTGCATCGCTTATCGGCTGGGCAATCGTCGGAATTATGTCCCTGGCCGGGTCCGCGGCCGCCGTATCCATGCTTCGTTGACATCCTTTCCCCGTTCCGCTATAGTTCCGGCACCGTTCAACACGCTCATGTTTGAACCAAACCTATGCTGTCAATTCGTCTCACCCGCGTCGGAAAAAAGAAGCAGCCCATGTACCGCGTGGTCATCATGGACAAGCAGAAGGACCCGTGGGGCAAATCCCTCGAAATCCTCGGCCACCGCAACCCGCGAACCAAGGAAACCATGCTGAACGCCGAGCGCATCCAATACTGGATCAGCAAGGGCGCCCAGCCTTCCGAGTCGGTCTGGAACCTCCTGGTCGACCAGAAGATCGTGGACGGCAAGAAGCGCAACGTGACGCATCTTACCGAGGCACGACAGAAGACCATCGCCACCGAAAAGGCGAAGGCAACGGAAACCGCCGCTTAGGCGGTTTTTCGTTTGCGGGGCGGGATTGACGGAAAATGGAATTCATGGCATTGTTCGCCCCTTCGGACGGTCCGAAGCAACCTTGGAGGATCCATTGAGAAACCCGCCGCCGGCGCACCTGCCGACACGACTGCAGTACGACACGCTCCTTCTGCTCGTCGAGATCGCTTCCCTGCTCGGAAAGGACTCCGTCCCGCTCGAGCTCGGATCGTTCGTGATCGACCTGCTGCTGCCCGGGACGCTCGCCGGAAAGATCGGCGCTCTCTCGCGGCATGGATGGATGTCGCTCGACCGGACGCAGGAAAACTACCGGGTGCACGAGGATGCCATCCCCGGGACCGGCACGGGCCTCGACGGCCCGTCCTTCCAGAACGTGCCCGACGAGGCGGCCGCGAACCTCGTGGCGCACTGGAAGAACGACGTTCGGAGATTCCGAGCAGAGCACCTGCTTGACCCTCCCGACAAACCCGCGTCCAGGCGGGATCACAGGCCCGCGAAGACCCATTCCCCCGTTCCTTCCGTTCCCGAACCCCCGCCGGAACTTGTCCCGGCGACACCCCAGGAGACCACCATGAGTGACAGCCAGACCGACACGACGATCACGGAAGACCCGGCAACGTGGCCGAAGCGAGCCCTCGACGACGGCGGGAACTACTCCGTCGGCCCGAGGGAACGAACGTTCGAGATCGACGAGACCGACTGGACGATCATGCGGCTCTGCTACGGCCGACCCGACCTGCCCGCCCTCAAGCCGGACATCGCCCGCCTCCGACGGCTGACGGTGATGCAGGTTGCCGGGATGGAGGCGACGCTGACGCGGCAAGCGAGACTGAAGGCGAACGAGGCCCCGGTCGTCGAGGTTGCCAGCACGCCAGGGGCTCGGATCGAGCTGCCGGAAGCCGCTTCCGAGCCGACGCCGGTCCCGGAGCCGACCAGCCCGCCGGTCGAAACGATCGCGAGTCCTGTCCCGGGCCCGCGCCTCCGAACCAAGGAGGAGATCGTGGAACTGATCGCGTGGTACGACGATGAGATTGCCCAGCTTTCCCGCCGGCGCGACCACCTGCGGCACCTTCACGACAACTACGACCCCATCGTCGCTGCCCTGACGCTGGAAAATCCCTGACCCTGCCCCGGCCTACGTCGGGGTCTTTTTATTGGGCGACAAAAGGAATCGGCGGTCGAACGTCTTCGAGCACGCTGCGCACGAACTCGCCTTCGACAATTTTCGGAATCGAACGACCTCGTGGCCGTGCGGACAGACGTAGGAAAACGACGGCGGGAGCAGCTTCGAAAGAACCGCGGTTCGTTCGCGCATGTCATCCTCCGTCCATGCCTGCTTCCATGCCTTCGGAACCGTCGCCGCGATCGACAATCCGCGTCGGACGGACAGGACTCCCGGCCTTCCCTTTCCGCGAAGGTGACGGAGACGCACGCGGGCATGCGGCTCGAACGTCGGCACGGGACGACCGCCCACGGACAGGTAAATGTCGTGCAGCTCGGCGACCGTCGCGTTGAACCCCTTCCCATGCCGCGCCGGCCGAATCGTCCCGTCGCATTCCTCGGCAATATGCCAAAGCTCGTGCATGACGGTCTCGAGCGCCTGACGCGACGGAGCTGCCGTCGAGACGAGCGAGACGTTAAACGTGATGACGTACAGGATCTCGCGTCCGCCGACGGACATCGTCGAGAACACCGGGTCATGCCCGCGTCGCGCCTTCGCCTGCCGCAGCCCGAGCGTCTCGCCGAGCCGGGTGGGAGGGAGCTTGCGGACGCAGACGAGGATCCTCGACGGATCGACGTGCGCCAAATCCGGGACCACGCGGCAGGCGGTGGAAACGATCGAGGAGAAGATGTTCGGGAGGTGGTGCGCGTCCATACTTGGCGACCAGTGTAGCACGAAGCGCGAGGGGAGTGACATTGACACGGATCGGGATCGCTGGTACGGTCGCGCATCGTCCTAACGCCGAATCCCGGCGCGGACGAAGAGGCAGGAAACCCATGCGTCTCAATGCCAAGTCCCTACAGTTTCTCGCCAACCTGCTGGCAGTCGAAGTGTGGTTCGACGGACCGCTTCCCGCGCGCCTGCGCAACGCGCTCGCCATGCGCGATCTCACGGGCGTGAAGGAGAACACGCGGGTCCAGGTGCCCAACCAACTTCGGACGTTCGGGTATCTGTCGGATGCCCCAAAGTCACACCTTGCCGAACGCGGATTCCGAACCTTCGTCACGGACGAGGGGAAGGCCGCGGTCGAGAAGTCGGAAACGAAATCGAACCTCACCGAGGACGAGATCGAGGCCAACGTCCGCGCGTTCGGCTTCGAGCCGATGGACGGAATGAAGAACGCGAAGATCGCCTGTACCCAATACTCGCCCGATGCCTGGATTACCCCTGGCGCCGCCGCCGTCGCCCGCGACCCGGCCGACGAGCCCGCCTCGCCGATCCCAGAATCGGTCGCACGCCCGGCAATGAGCGAACTCGAACGTGCCGAGCTGCTCGAGGACCTGCGCGCCGAGCATGCGAAGGAATCACAAGACCTCGAGACCGTCCGCGGACGGATCGCGGAGATCCGCGCGAACATCCTTCCGCTCCGGCGAAAGGCCCGGTTCCTCGAGACGCTGTTCGCGCGATACGCCTCGTACGCCGAGAAGCTCGACGCCAGCGCTCGGCACGACGGGCTCGCCCGGGAACGCGATCGCGTCCGCGGAGAGCTCGACGTCGTCCGAGCTCGACTCCAGACGCTGAACGAGAGCGATCTCTCCGCCCTAGAAGATCGCGCGGGAGTGCTCGAGGCCATGGTCAATGCCATCCTCGAGGCGATTGCCGCGAACGCCGAACCGCAGCCCGACCCTGCCCGCGCCCCATAACGGCCGGGCTTTTTTGTTCGACCATTGACGGAATCGTCAAAACGGGCTAGAGTCACCCGTCCCTGTTGCTTTGGAGAGTACCTTGCAAAACCATCAGAATCGAGAGTATCCGCGCCGGGCAAAGCGCATGTCGGTGGACGATCCGGAGCCCTGGCTCCACGCCGTAGGCGGACTGAACCGAAGAGCGATGGGCATCCAGCCGACCGCCAACGAGACCGCAATGGCCAATCTGCGACTCGTGCTTTGGAAGGCAAGCGGCCATCCTCAAAAATCCGATGCATTCCAGGAGGGGGTCATCGGCATGTTGCGTGCCTTCGAGATGTTCGAACCTGGGAAAGGGACGAGGTTTTCCACCTACGCCCCGTACTGGATCAGGCAGAACATCCTGCGGATGCAGGACGAACGCTTTCCGTTCCACGTGCCGGAAGGGGTCAAGCAGATCGTCTGGGGGTTTCGACGCAAGAAGAACCCGACGCCGTGGGAATCGCCCGACGCGGTGCTCGCCGACCAATATGACGTCGCCGAGGACACGATCGTTCGTGCCCGCGCCCTGGCCCGCCACTGGTTTCTCCCCGTCCACGACCTCGTGGCCGTCGACGAGGGCGTTCCAACCGACACGACGCTTACCCGCGACGAGTGGGTCGAGCGGCACGACGCGCTCACGGACGATTCGGCGACGCCCGAGGAAGCCGCCGCGAAAGCCGACGCGGCCGACGTCATCCGACGCTCGCTCGTGATCCTCAGCCGACGCGAGCGCGAGGTCATCCGCTGGCGGTTCGGATTCGACGGCGAAGAACTGTCTCTCGAGGACGTCGGCCGTCGGCTCGACGTCACCCGCGAGAGAATTCGACAGATCGAGATCAAGGCGATCCGGAAGCTTCGCCAGTCCCATGAGCTCAGGGGCGATCACTGCGGGACCGTCGGCGACCCAGCTTCATGGACGCACAGCCAGTGCGAATGCGCGAGGCTCCTGCACGAGCTCCTGAAGCGATCCTTCCTTGGCCCGAAGCACGTCCCGAACGAGCTCGTCGAGGCCGTCGCGGCCTACTTCTTCCGCGTCCCCGCCCGCGGGGTTCTCGGCGAGATGGAGCGCGCGGGCATCCTGGCGCGCTCTCCGAGCCGCGACGGATGGAGGCCCGTGCACGGCATCGAGGAGCTCGGCCTGCCAAGCGGGACTCCCGCGCGGTTCGCCCCGCCCGAGTCCGCCGAGCGGCTTTCCGCGCACTGGAACGAAGGCGTCCGCGCCTTCGACGACCGCCACTTCTGGCTCAGCCCCATCGATCTCGCAGCCGAGCAGACGGCCGAAGAGCTCGAGGCGCGCATCGTCGCCATCGCGCGCCGCGAGCGAATGATCGCGGTCCTGCTCCCGCGTCTCCGATCAGACCCGCTTCGCGACCGGCGAGACGCCCTCGCGAACGAGGCCAAGCGCCTCGTCGTCGAGCGCGAGGCGCTCTCCCGCGCCCTCGCGTCGCACGCCGCCTAGCCTGCAGCCGGATCCTTCCGGCTGTTTTTTGTTCCCACGGCCTCCGCGACCGTCGCGAACCCGTCGCGTACCAGGAGACGCACAATCCCGCGGTTGATTTCCCCGATCAGCTGCGGGCCCTCGAAGATCATGCCTGTGATAAGCTGCACGAGCGACGCGCCGCGGACGATCTTCTCGTACGCGTCCTCGGCCGAAAAGATCCCGCCCGTCCCGACGATGACGTAGCGGCGGCCGGTCGTTTTCCAAAGGTGGGAGATCAGCTCGTTGGACGGACCGAAGACCGGCTTGCCGCTGACGCCGCCCTTGTCGGTCACGGCGATCTCCGTCGGATCGATCGTCGCGCGATCGCGCCTCTTCGTCAGGTTCGACAGGATGAGCCCGTGGACGCGGTGACGGTCGCAGACCGCCACGAGCGCGTCGAGCTCGTCGGTCGATATGTCCGCCGGCAATTTCAAAAAGGTCGGCTTGCGCGTCGCGATCGCGTCGAGCCGGGACAGAAGCGCGTCCAGTCGTTCCGGCGTCGCGAACGGCTCGCCTCCGCAGGTGTTCGGGCAGGAGATATTTACGGTCGCATAGTCGCCGATGTCCGCGAACGCGCGGAACGCCTTCTCATAGTCGCGAATCCCAGCCTCGGTCTCGACCGTGGTCGCGTCGTTCGTCCGTGCCACGCTCGTCCCAATGGGAATCTCGAACGTTCGGCCGCGCAGACGGGCCGACACCGTCTCGCTCCCGTCGTTCTTCAGGCCGTACCACACCACCAGCCCCTTCGAATTCGGCAGGCGCCACAGCCGAGGCTTCGGATTCCCCGCGCACCGCTCCCCCGTCACGGACCCGATCTCCTCGAACCCGAACCCGACGGACGGGAGAACGTCCATGAGCAGCGCGTCCTTGTCGAACCCGGCGGAAAGCCCGACCGGGTTCGGAAATTCGATCCCCAGGATCGTCTGCCGAAGCGACGGGCTCGCGTACGAGAACAGAGACCGGAGAATCGACCGGACGCCACGGGACGATCCGAGCGCGGTCCCGAGCGCGGTCATGGCATCGTGGACTTCCTCGGGATCGCGCGAAAAGAAGACGGGCTTCGCGATGCGTCGGTACAGGAACCGCTGGATGCGCGTGGCAAACATAGTGCTCCCATGGTAGGCGCATTGCCGCCAACGGACAAGCGGGGAGATACCTTGACGCGAACGAGAAATCTGATACAATCCTCGCCGCAACGGAGTATCTCGTGAGTGACTGTCTGATTGGATTCCGATCGTCCCCTTCCCAACCACTCGCCTACGCGCGGCTTTCGCTCCAGGACGCGGAGGCCCTCTCCCGGTTCGTCGAGACGAACGCGCGTCCCGACGTAATCACCTGCGGCACGGCGCCAACCTTCGCCCTCGCCGAGCATATCCGTGCCGCGCCGTCGACGATGACGCGGGCGGGAAGGACGCTGCTTGCGACCCAGTGGATCAGGAACCACGGAGTCCCCTTGGAGGCCTGGGCCACCTGGAGCGTGGATCTTCTCCCCGCCGATTCCGACTACAACGATCCGCCGCACGCCCGCGGATAGTCCCCCGCCCGGCCTCTCGACCCGACTCGCTCGGGTCTTTTTCTATATGCGAAAAAAATCGGCCCGAGATGATCGGGACCGAGCTAGCGGAAGATGAAGCGGACGTCGGTCGGGGTCGCGGTGTCCGGGAAGGACATGTCGAGAAGCGCGTCGTTGAGGCAGTCGAGCGCCTCGCCGTCGACGGGCAGGTTGTCGCTGCGCATCGGGTTGGCGACGCCGGTTCCGTACAGGCTGCCGAGTCGGATCTGGAAGGTGCCGGACAGCGTCGCGCCCTCCGAGACAAAGCACCCGCCGAACTCCACGGCATGCGCGTCGAGCTCGGCGCGCAGGGCCGCGAACTTGGAGCCGGGCATCGTTGCGAGCACCGCGTCGAAGCGGGGCGCCGTATCCTCGGCCGCGACCGCGGGATTGCCAACCACGACGACGGCGGACGAGTCGGGAGTCGTGACGTTAACCGTCACGTTCACGTTGACGACGGGAGGCTCGGCGGCAAGGGCGAGCGAGGCAAGAAGAAGGAACATCGATGTCTCCGGGGTGACGCGGGGAGAGTAGCGCGTTTCGACGCCCGTGTCAATCGTCGTGGATAAAAAATGCCCCGGCAATTCCGGGGCTCAGGGAACGCTTCCGGTCCAACGGTCGCCGAAGTCGCCGAGGCCGGGAAGAATGTACGCGTCGGAGTTCAGCTCGCGGTCGAGCTGTGCAAGGTGAATCGGGACGTCGGGGTGGCGCTCATGCAGGAACGCGACTCCCTCGGGAGCGCCGACGACGCCGACGAAGACGATCTGCTTCGCGCCGCGGCCCTTGAGCAGCCGCACCGCGTACTCCGCCGACCCGCCGGTGGCAAGCATCGGGTCGAGGACGAAGCAGGTTCGCGTGCCGAAGTCGTCTTCCTCGATCCTGTCCGGGACCGCGCACGAGTACGGCCTCGGCTGCTTCGTGACGTGGTCGCGGCTCACGCCGAGGTGCCACACCTTCGACCTCGGAAGAACCTCCAGGAACGGCGCCTCGAGCGCGAGACCGGCCCGGAGGATCGGGACGAGGGACGACGATCCGAGGATCGCGTGGCCGACCGTCTCCTCCACGGGCGTCTGGATCCGGAATCCGGTCGCCACGAACATCTCGCCGATCGCCTGATGCGCGATCATCCGGCCGAGGTTGAGGGTCGCGGCCCGAAATCCAAGCGTATCCGTCGTCGTGTCGCGAAGACGCGACATCAGCACGCGCTGAAACGCCGTTTGGGGAAGAACATGGACGTTTTTGGGAAGGGCCTTGAGAACTCCTGTGTCTCGGCGGAAGTGTAGTCGACGATCGTAAGAATTGTCAACGATTCCTTGACAATATAGCATTTTCTTGGCACTCTCTGGGTCGGAGAATACCCATGGATCGCATCAAGCTGACCAAGGTGCAGATGGCGCTGCTGCGGGCGGCGGACGAGGCGTCGGTCATGACGGGGACGAGGGGGATCGTTTCGGAGCCGCTGCTCCGGCGGATCACTGGACACTTCTTTCGCCCGGCCCTCGTGTACCCGGCGCTGCGCGAACTCATACGGGCGCGATACCTGATGGTCCTCCCTGAGGATCTGTTCCGAGTCGTCCTTCAGCCGCACGACTGGAGGGACTGCTTCCTTGCCGGATACGAGCCCGAAGCGCTGTCGCTTGGCGGTCTTACCGTCATGATCCGGGAAACCGGCGCAAACATCGTCGAGGAGCCGACGCCAATGCCTTCCGCGCCGCCGGTCCCGGCCCCGAGGGATCCGTCCAAGAACACGCCCCAATGGACGCGGCGCTTCCGCCTCCTGGCCAACCACCGCCTGGCCGAGACCTGGTACGGCGACGCCCTCCCGCCCGAGCTGTCGAGCGCGGTCGTATGCGCGAACCAGAACGACGCGCGGTTCTTCATCGCGCTCCGCTACAAGCTGGCCAGCGAGCGACTGATGGAAACCCTCCGCCGCGACGTCCGATCCAAGACCCGGAACTGGCGCGTCTCTCCGCTCGGAATCGAGTCGTATGAGCACCACGGAATCGACGCGTCCCTGTCGCCCCTCGAAGTCGAGACGATCGGCGCGTCCCTCGGCCTCTCCCCGCTCCCTCGTGGCAACCAGCCTGGTTGCTGATTTTTTTTGGGAAAACTATTGACAGTCTCTCCGTTTCACGGTACCGTCCCCGCTCGCTCCTGCCATTCCGGTGGGGAGAGAAACGGAGCTTTCCATGGGCAACGCAACCCGCGATCCTTTCAAGCCGGACGCCGTCGATTGGCTCCGAGACCACTGGTACGCGATTCCGATCGCGATCATCCTCATCGTCGTCACGACCGTCATCGGGTACGGTCGGTACCGAGACAACGCGACGCCAGAACAAGCGGCCGAGACGATTCCCGTCGCGCCGTCGCCGACCGCGACGACTGTCCCGACCGCCGCCGCGTCTTCCGACGGATCCCTCAGGATCCCCGACGACCAGCTGGCCATCATCTCGGCGGCGCACGCGAGCCTCGTAGAGATCGCGAAGAAGAGCAAGAAGGCCGCGGAGCTTCTGGCGTTCTACGACGCGTACGGCCTTCCCGCCATCCGAGTGGACGCCGAGCGGATGCAGTACGCCACGACCCCGACGACTCCGATGTGGTTCCTGGTGATCGCCAATCCGGCCAAGCTCGCGGGCCTTGAGGACAACCTCGCTCACGTCGCGGCCCAGTTCAGCTGCCAGCCTCCCGCGATGATCCTGCGGAAGATCGACTTGACCGCGTTCCTCCAGGGCATCCTGCTCGCTCACGAGCTGTCGCATGCCACCGACTGCCTGGTGAATCACGAGCCGCCGAGCAACTACCCCGATCCAGTCTGGCTGCTTGGGGAAGGCAACGCGCACGCGGCCGTCTTCCAAGTCCTGACCGAGTACACCGGCGGCAAGTGGAAGGATCTGGTCACGGCAAGCCGCGCGCGACGCGAGGCCTTCGCCGTCTCCCAGGGCGGACATCCCGAGGCCATGGTGTTCAACGCCACGCCGGGCGACCAGGACGCCGTCACGTCCATGTTCGGCGAGCTTGACACGGTGAGCATGGGCACGCTGCTCTCGCAACTCACGGTGGATGTCAACATGGAAAACGTCAGCGTCCAAAGCAAGCGCTACGGGCTGACGGAGGAACAGGAACTGGGCCACCGCGTGGAGTTCTTCCAGAAGTTCTACGAGACGAACGGCGCAAGCAAAGAACTGTTGCGATAACACAAAAGCGACCGATCTGGTCGCTCTTTTTTTATGCCTTCCTCGATTTTCCCTTCCGCCACTCCGCGATCTTCTTATGGTCGCCCGACATCAGCACCTCCGGCACCTCCCACTTCTTATAAACCGCCGGCTTCGTGTACTGCGGATACTCGAGCACTCCTTCCTCGGTATGCGACTCCTCGGCGAGCGACTCCTTGGCGCCGAGCACGCCGGGAACGTTTCGCGCGACCGCGTCGATCATCGTAAGCGCCGGCAGCTCGCCGCCGGTAAGGACATAGTCCCCGACCGAGAACGCCTCGTCCGCAATGTTCTCCTCGACCCGCGCGTCGATTCCCTCGTAGCGTCCGCAGAGAAAGATGATCTGATCGTACTCTGCCAGCCGAACCGCGTCCGCCTGTGTGAACTTCTTTCCGGACGCGGAGGTAACGATGACCCGCGTCTTTTTCCCAATGCGCCCCATGCGCCGAATGCGCCCAACCGCCCTATCCATCACGTCGACCTTCATCACCATCCCCGGCCCGCCCCCATACGGCGTGTCGTCCACCCGCCGATGCTTGTCCTCCGCCCAATCGCGCAGATCATGCCCGGCAATCGCGATCAGCTTCTTCTCCTGCGCGCGCCCCAAGATGGACTCCTGCGCGTACGCGGAAATCATCGCGGGAAAGATAGTGAGAACGTCGTAGCGGCGAAGGCGTTGCTTTGGCATATCGGTCCTATCCTAGACGAAAACAGGTAAACTTGCTAGGGTTAGGCCGGAGGTTTTCATGCTCACGCTACTGCACCTGTTCGAAGTACAGGAAAACAACTCTCTGCGCGGCCTGCCGGAGGGGGTGCCGATCGGGCACACCACGCTCTTCTTCTACCGGGCGCTCCTCTCGGAGTTTCTCGAGGGTACCGACCGCCTGCGCGTCCGAGGAGACCTGATCGGGTTCTGCACCGAGGGGCGGGAAGACGGGCCGAAGTCGCTCATGACCCCCACGCGGAAGCTCGTCGACTCCATTCGCGCGAACGACCCGATGATCGCGGAGATGCTCCTTTCTGTTCCGACGGATCCCGTCGAAGAGGACAGGACCGAGTACGCCATCGTCTACCCGTCCGGCCTGACGCCCGCGGTCGCCACGGAACTCGCCGCCAAGCTCGCGGCCGCCTCCGACGCCTGCCCCGTCGTTGCCATGCCCGCCGAGATCGACTGCGCCTGGCGCCGAGTCTTCTCCCAGGTCGCCGCCGCCCACGGAATCGCCTTCGCGGACGTTCGACCGAAGACGGTCGGCCGCGCAAGCGAGCTTCCCTGCTGATCCCCGTCGGGGATTTTTTCTTTGGATTCATTGACAAAACGGCCACATTCCCGCATACTCACGATCCACTGCAACAACGAAGGAGTGGACCATGGAACGAACATTCATCGAGAATCCCGAGGATGCCGAAGAAACGATCGCGCTCATCCGCGAGCTTCTCGGATCTGGCGACCGATCCTTTCCCGTGCATCTGCTCGGGGAGATCACCGCCGCGCTGAGCCAGCGCGCGACGCACGGCGACATGGTGCGGCAGCTGCTTCGGCTGTGTTCCGTGTGCCCTGGCGGACTTGGCGTGACGCTACCCGAGGGGCGCCTTCTGTACCGCGTCGCGGGAGAGAGGTCGTTCGTGTGGGGCTCCCGGATTTTCCACGCCGCCGACGGCTTCCTCCTCGACCCGAACGTGCCGATCCGCATCATCCGCGGGGAGCCGTGCTGGGTCGAGAGGACGGCCGCGACCAACGTGCAGCGCGTCTGCTGGAACGGAACGGTAGGCAAGCTCTACCCGCCGAGGTCAATCGCCCGCATCGAGAGCACCGGCGAGGAGCCGTGCTACGCGGTGAACTACCGCGCGGGGAACGGCGAGTACGTCGGGCATATCGTCATGGGCACCACCGAGGGACAGCAGTTCAACGAGGTGGACGGCCTGACCGTCGCGGACGGCGAGCCGGCATACCGGGGGCGGACGGACATCGAACACCGGTTCATTTGGGGAGCCGGAAACGTCTGCGCCGGACAGCACGTCACCCTGCCGATCGTGGTCGACGACGTTCCGTACGTCGCGGTCCTGTCGAAGGACGGCGCCATGATCCTCGTGCAGGGAAACAGCATGCTGGCGAACGATCAGCGCATCCACGGCCCGTCGAACGTCGGCGGACAGCTCGCCTACGCGACCGGGACGCGATTCGCGAGCGACCTCCACCTCCTTGGAACGAAGAAGTATGTCGAGGACCTGGACAACTGGTGGACGCCCAACCACTCAGGCAGCCCCTTCGTCGTCTACGAGACAAACCAGGGCGTCTGGGCGAACTTCACCTGGCTATGCAAGGGACGCCTGCGGCCGAACGCCACGTCGCTCGAACCGGACGGCCACACCCTCCGCATCCGCGTCGACACCGAGCACGAGCCCCGCGAGTTCGACCTCCGCGCCCTCGGTATCATCCCCGCGAAACCGACCACGACCTGACTTCGACGCGCTCGAGGTCTTTTTTTGTTATAATCATTGACAATCGGGTCATTTTCTGATATCCTTCCGCCCTTACACACGCAATAGCCCTATGCGCATTCAACGCCTTCTCGCGCTCATCCTACTCTGTTCGCTCGCCCTTCCGCTCCCAAGCTCGGCGTCGCAGTCGCTTGCGGCGCAAACCGCGGGGATGATTCTGCTCCAGGTGGAACAGAACGGCGAGGCGTGGTACGTGGATCCGACGTCGCTGAACCGATACTCGCTTGGACGACCGGATGACGCGCTGAGCGTGATGAGATCCGTTGGGCTTGGGATCTCGAACGCGGACCTGGCGCTCGTTCCGACGGCGGGCAGCGGATCGAAAGGAGACGCCTCTCTGAAGACAAGGCTGTCCGGTCGAATCCTCCTCCAGGTCGAATCGCACGGCGAGGCGTGGTACGTGTATCCGAAGACGCTCGAGCGGACGTACCTCGGTCGTCCGTCCGACGCGCTCGCGGCCATGTCCGCGCTCGGGCTCGGAATCTCCGACGCGAACCTGGCGACGATTCCCGTCGCGGGAATTCTGCCGACGACGTCCGTGCCAAACGTTTCCTCCGACGCGACGCACGTCGAAAAGACCGTCGCGACGAGCCGCGGGACGTTCACGATCGACCTCGTGACGGTTCCGCGCGCGAAATACGAGATGATCACCGACACGGCGGAGACGGACGACTGCGAGAACGGATGCGCCACGAAGACGCTCGCGGACTTCGTCGCCGAGAATGACGCGACGATCGGAATCCACGGGACGTACTTCTGCCCGGCCGACTACGCCGGTTGCGCGGGACAAACGGGATCGTTCGACCTCGCGGTCTACAACACGGCGGCAACCGCGATGCTCAACGAGTTCGATCTCCCGTACCAATCCGGACCGATGCTTGTAACGACGAAGGACGGAACGGTCGCGTACTTCCACCGAGCCTCGGAACTCGGAACGTCCGTGCGGGACTACGAGTCGCGCACCGGCGAACAGCTCCAGGCAGCGATCGCGAACTACCCGTCGCTCGTCGAGAACGGCGCGAACGTCGTCGGAAGCGAGATCGTCAACGCGTCGCAGAGCACGAAGGCGTCGCGCGGCGGGATCGGATTCGACGACGAGAACTTTTACCTCGTCATCGCCCACAGCGCGTCCGTCACCGACCTCGCGTCGATCTTCGACGAGGCGGTCGGCGCGGACGACGCCATGAACCTCGACGGGGGCGCGACGAGCGCACTGTACTTCGACGGGTCGTACGAGTACGGGCCGAGCCGGACACTGCCGAACGCGATCGTCTTCCGGCACCGATAAACCATTCGGAAGCTGCAAACCGCCGGCACGCATGCCGGCGGTTTTGGTCTGGACAGGCGCGCGGATTTCTGATAGCGTCCTGCGTACGGAGAATGGAACATGCCCCCTGACCTCACCATCGGATTCCGCCGCCTTCCGGACGGGAGCGCCGAGCCCGTGTGCGACCCCCAAATTCCCGAGATCCTTCGGTTCCTTTGGGAACGATCCTCGCTCGTGACGCTCTATGCGCCAAGATTCGTCGTCGTGGGAACGATCGACGGCAAGCTGACGATCGAGGGCCGCATGGAACCGAACCTGCTCGCCTGCTCGCTCCTGCCAATGGCAACGGACATGCTGCTCGTCATGAAAGGCATCCGCCAGACGCTCGAGGAAAAGTATCCCGCCGCGATCATCGCGAACTTTGTCGCGTCGCAGGCGGGTACGCGACTCCTCTATTGCCTCGACCGGCAGTTCGTCGAAACGGAGGCGCCGCGCTTCACCACCGAACATTCCGTCCTGCTCGAGAACCCGCGGATCACGTATGACGGGTCCCGCGTCCGCGTCGTCATCACCGGCAACCCGCACACCATGCCGCTCTGGCAGTGGGCCGACGCCCAGATCTGCGACATCGTCCAGGACGCCATCCTCCAGCGCGTCGTCCAAACGTCGTCCGCGCCCGAGTCCTGATCCTCGCAACGGGGATCTTTTTGATTCTGCGGCCGTTTACTTTCGCCATCGTTTCGCGTATGTTTCACCCACGCCCACCTCGCGGGCAAGTCCAGACGACGCAACGAACAACCAACCAAGGGAGAAGTCATGGGCATGATCCTTACGGTAGGCTATCGCCGCGATTCCAACGGAAGCGCGGTGCCGGTGTGCGATCCGCCATCCGACGCGTACCTGTTCTTTCTCTGGCAGCACGCCGCCACGGTTACCCTCTACTCGGAACGTTGCGTCGCAATCGGGACGCTTGACGGGACGGTCGTAGAGGAGGGCCGGATGGATCCGGAACGGCTGTCCGACTTCATCCGCGACCAGCTCGCCAGCGCGCTCGCGATGATGTCGTTCGTGAACACCCGCATCGCGCAACAGTACCCGATCGCGATGATCACCAAGTGCGTCTCACGCCAGGCGGGCAACCTGCTCTACGCGTTCCCCGAGCGCTCGTTCGTGGAAACCGAGCCGCCAGCCCACGTCTCCAAGGGATGCGTCCTTGTCACGGAACCGCGCATCGCTTACGACAACGGATGCGCCCGCCTCATCATCACCGGCAACGACCGCGACTTCCCCTACTGGCAATGGGCCGACGCCGTCCTCCGCGACCACGTCGAACAGGCCATCCTCGAGCACGTCGCCAACGCCAACGCAACCGAGTCCTGATCCTCGAAACGGGGATCTTTTTGTTCGGCGACACGGACCGCCGACGCTTGACGATCGGTCGAATTGCTGGTATTCTTTCGCATCGTCCGCTTGTTGCGACGAAACAAGGAGCAAAGTGAAACTCTTTCGACTGATCCTTCTGTTCTTCCTGACTCTCCTTCCGACGGTATGGGGCGTCGCGCTTACGTGGTTCTTCTACCGCATGGGCTGGATCGTCGCGGAGAACGGCGGCAATGACGGAGCATGCGTCTGGTTCATCTGCATCGTCGTTCTCGGGTTCGTCCAGATTGTCTGTTACGACGAATTCAGCAAGGAGACGAGGTAGCCCTCTTCGTCCCCACGACCACAACACGCAAGGAGACATCATGGCCATTCTCGTACACGCCTGGAAAACGGGCAAGCAGACCAAGTTTCGTCTCTTCGACACGGTCGACGAACGGTATCTGACGCCCTCGGACAGCCTCACCGGCACGGTCGACACGCTGACCCGATTGCTCATGGAGACGGGTATCTTCGCAATCCCCGAGGCGCCGTGGTTCCTTCGCGCGATGGTCGCCCAGTCGAAGGAGGACGGAACGTCGTCTCGGCGCATGGAACCGAATCGGACGCTCGACACCGGATGGACGCGCGATCACATCGGGGAATTCAAGTTCGGGCGGCCCGCAACCGTCGTCGGTCGTTCCGAGGTGATGCTGCTCCACGTCCGTGCCGGTCTCCTCGAGAGCTTCCGGATTGAGACGGAAGCGAGGTGGATCGATCGGCTCACCAAAAGCGCACCCCAATCGGCGCGCCCGATCCTCGAGGCACACCAGATCCTGTCGCAGCTTGTAGAGAAGCACTGGACCTGGCAACGGTTCCCAAAGAACGGACGTTACGTTGAAGATCAGGAAGTTTCGCTCGGCTACCAGAACGTCAGGAAATTGCGGAAGATACTGACGGATCTGCGGGCAGCCTGGACAAACGAGGTGTTCATCGACAAGCTAACCGGCGACGGTCCCGGTTCCGACACCGTCCGCGTCCGCTTCTGCGTCCTGTAACGGGGCGTATTTTTATTGGCCGAGGGTTGACAATCGCCAGCGTTTCCGGTACATTTCTCATCCACGACAACAACGAAGGAGTGGAAACATGTACAAACCGACACGAGCGATGACCACGGCACTCAGCGCGTGCGTCGCGGCTCGGGCAATCCATCTGAAGTACGGGGACAGCCACGAGGTCATCCTCAAGAAGGACGGCAGCCCGGTGACGATCGCGGACCGGGAGGCCGAGGCGGCGATCCGATCGATCGTCCTCGAAACCTTTGAAAATGACGGCGTCATCGGCGAGGAGGGCGGGGAGACGCGCGGAGCGTCCGGCCACGACTGGATCGTGGACCCGCTCGACGGGACGATTCAGTACGTCCGCGGGATGGACGACTTCGGAACCCTGCTCTGTCGCGTCGATGCCCAGGGTATCGAGCTCGGAATCGTGATGCACACCGCGAGCGACACGTTCTGGATGGCGGAACGCGGCCGCGGGTCGTGGAAAACCGTCGGGCTCTCCGAGCGCGGCGGGACTCCGATTTTCCCCGTTCGCGCGAACTCTCGCCCCATCCCGGACCGATTCCAGGACGCGGTCGTCTGCTTCGGCCACCCGCACAGGCTGGCGGACGCGGGAATCTGCATCAACCGTCTCATGGGGAGCTTTCCCGTGCAGCTCACCGTCCCGCGCTTCCAGGCGTTCACCCTCGTCGCGGACGGGAAGCTCGACATCTTCGTCGCGCGCCTCGTCAACGACTGGGACCTCCTGGCCAACCAAATCCTGGTCGAACAGGCGCACGGAACGGTCATTCCGCTCAACCTCGCGAACGGCCGCCACGTCGTCGCGGCCCGATGCAGGGAGCTGGCGGAAAAAGCGGTCGCGAACATCCTGAGAAGCATCGACTGAGATCCTGACGGGTCTCGTTTTTTTATTCACGATTCTCGCGAGAACATTCTGAAACGCAAAACCACGCCCGGGTGGGCGTGGATTGTCAATTGAATCGAGAACCAGATTGTCACCTGTGTGATTGCAACGTCTACCTGCGTCCGAAGTACATCGGACGACTTTGATCTGATCAAACGAATTTGATCTCGACCTAGGATCGTAGAAGCGCAAGCGCTTCATATTCCCTAGAAAGGAGGTGATCCATCCACAGCTTCCGCTACGGATGCCTTGTTACGACTTAGCCCCTATCATCGGTTTCGCCTTCTGCCGCCTAACGGCGACATTCGGGCGCCCCCGACTCTCTTGGCTTGACGGGCGGTGAGTACAAGACCCGAGAACGTATTCACGGCCGCGTAGCTGATCGGCCGTTACTAGCGATTCCAGCTTCATGAGGGCGAATTTCAGCCCTCAATCCGAACTGAGACTGGCTTTATGGGATTCGCTCCACCTTGCGGTTTGGCAGCCCATTGTACCAGCCATTGTAGCACGTGTGTAGCCCTGGACGTAAGGGCCATGCTGATTTGACGTCATCCTCACCTTCCTCCCTCTTGCGAGGGCAGTCTCATGCGACATATGTAACGCATGACAAGGGTTGCGCTCGTTACCCCACTTAAGGGAACAGCTCACGCCACGAGCTGACGACAACCATGCAGCACCTAGATAGCACCCTCGAAGGCGGCCACCGTTTCCGGCGGCTTGCAGCTACCTTTCAAGCCCAGGTAAGGTTCTACGCTTACCGTCGAATTAAACCACATGCTCCACCGCTTGTGCGGGTCCCCGTCTATTCCTTTGAGTTTTAGTCTTGCGACCGTACTCCCCAGGCGGAGTGCTTAACGCGTTAGCTTGGTTCAACGACACCAGGAGGGTCGATACTCCTGATATCTAGCACTCATCGTTTAGGGCGTGGACTACTGGGGTATCTAATCCCATTCGCTACCCACGCTTTCGTCCCTCAGCGTCAGAATCGTTCCAGCATGCTGCCTTCGCATTTGGTGTTCTTGTCGATATTAACGCATTTTACCGCTACACCGACAATTCCACATGCCTCTCCCGACCTCTAGCCTACCAGTTTCACGCGCAGCCTCTGGGTTGAGCCCAAAGATTTGACACATGACTTGATAAGCCGCCTACGGACCCTTTACGCCCAATAATTCCGGATAATGCTCGAGGTCTCTGTATTACCGCTGCTGCTGGCACAGAGTTAGCAACCTCTTATTCTTCAGGTACCGTCATTTGTTCGTCCCTGAAAAAAGCCATTTACACCCCGAAGGGCTTCGTCTGGCACGCGGCGTCGCTCGGTCAGGCTTTCGCCCATTGCCGAATATTCTTGACTGCAGCCACCCGTAGGTGTCTGGGCAGTGTCTCAGTCCCAGTGAGGGGGGCCACGCTCTTACGCCCCCTACCCGTCATAGCCTTGGTGAGCAGTTACCTCGCCAACTAGCTGATAGGACATAGGCCAATCTTGAAGCGCCGAAGCTTTACAAGGGAATGTCTTACGACTCCCCTTGGCCATCGTGTATTAGCCCCAGTTTCCCGGGGTTGTTCACGACTTCAAGGAATGTTACCAATGTGTTCCGCTCCCGTCTGCCGCTAACATAGCTTGATGTAATCGCATTATGTCCGCGCGACTTGCATGCCTTAGACACGCCGCCAGCATTCATCCTGAGCCAGGATCAAACTCTTAGTAGAACATCCAGTCTTGCGACCGGATATCTGATTGTATTGATATAGACGTTGCAATCACACAGAAGAAAATCTTCCGAATGATCTTAGGTTCTTATTTGGCTCGATTCAATTGTGAACGATCGCCTGTGCTGTTATCTCAGTCAGGTGCCGGTATTTTAGCCGAGGGATAAAACCCTGTCAAGGGCTTGGGGTTGTTGGCTTGTGGACGGGCTGTGGATGAATTTGGACTTGCCAAGTTTTTGACCCTATTTGCTAGCAAGTGTATACTTATTCCGTTATTCCTTATCGTTCTTACCATCCACTGATATGGCAGAATTCGACCAAGAGTTCGTAGAATTTATCACCCGCGCCATCGTAAACCACCCGGATGACGTCACGACCGACCGCATCATCGACGAGCGCGGCGTCCTCCTTACCCTCCATGTCAACCCGGAAGACATGGGATACGTCATCGGCCGCCAGGGACAGACCGCCCGCGCCATCCGCACCCTCCTCAAGATCGTCGGCGCCAAGGCCAATGCCCGGGTCAACCTCAAGATCTACGAGCCGGAAGGATCGCGACGCGCGCACAGCCCGGAAGAGGCCGCCGCGATGAACGGCACGGACGCGGTGATCTCCGTGGACAACCTCGACATTTAAACGATTTCGGAACGCCCTGGGCGTTCCGTTTTTTTATGAAACACGTTCTCTCCGCGTCCCAGTTCTCCCGCGAGGAAATCTCCTCGCTGTTTGCGACGGCCGACCGACTCAAGCAGGAACGTAGAGATCATGGTGTCCTCGACTATCTGCGCGGCAAACTCGTCTATCTCCTCTTCTACGAGCCAAGCACCCGCACGCGCACCAGCTTCGGGCTTGCCGCGCGGTATCTCGGCGGACGCACCGACTTCACCGAGGCGGCCGGTATCTTCTCTTCGGCCGCGAAGGGCGAGACGCTCGAGGACACGATCCGCGTGCTCCAGTCGTATGAGATCGACGCGATCGTGATCCGCCACAAGGAGCGCGGCGCGGCAGAGGCGGCAGCGAAGGCGGCCGGGATCCCGATCATCAACGCGGGAGACGGCGACGGAGAGCACCCGACGCAGGCGCTGCTCGACCTGTATACGATCGCGTCGAACGTCCGACGCGAGGAGACCGTCGTCGCGATGGGCGGCGACCTCAAGCACGGCCGGACGGTCCGCTCGCTCTGCCGTCTCATCATCAAGTACGCCGCGCCCGACGCAAAGTTCCGCCTCATCTTCTGCTCCCCGCCCGAGCTCGCCATGCGCGACGACGTCCTCGACGAGCTCCGCGCCGCCGGCATCCCCTTCTCCGTCACCGACGATCTGTCCGCGGCGCTCCCGACCTGCGACGTCTTCTACCAGACACGCGTCCAGCGCGAGCGCTTCGCCGACGCCCTCCTCGGCGACGCCGCGTTCCTCGAGGTCCAGACGCGGTTCGCGCTGAACGCGACGAACGTCGCCACGATGAGACCCGACGCGATAATCCTCCACCCGCTCCCCCGCGTCGGCGAGATCGCCCCGGAAGTCGACGCCGATCCGCGCGCCAAATATTTCCCCGAGCAGACGCGCAACGGGCTCTACATCCGCATGGCGCTGCTTCTCATGATATTGCGACCGGATGCAATCTGAACGAAAGAAAAGACACCGCGGAAACGCGATGTCTTTTCTGGTGCCTAGGGTCAGAATTGAACTGACGACACGTGGATTTTCAGTCCACTGCTCTACCACTGAGCTACCCAGGCGTGGCGTCGGTTTTGATCTGTATCCCGACCGATTTCCTATTCCCGCGGGTTCTGCCACTCTCTGGTGGGCGTGCCAAGAATCGAACTTGGGACCTCGACATTATCAGTGTCGCGCTCTAACCATCTGAGCTACACGCCCAAGGACAATGGCAGAGCCCACGGGAATCACGGTCGCGAATATTCGCACCGTGCCGATAGTCTAATGAAAAACGGGGAAACGGTCAAGACAGGAGGAATTGTACCATAACGAACCAAAAAAACGTATTTTTTGACACATAAAAAACGACCGGCGCATTGCGCGGGTCGGAAGGCGTGTGGCTCAGGCCTGTTCCTCGGAATAGAACCGCCTTCGGATCGTGTCGTGGATGGCGAGGAAGACCGTGGTCTCGTTCGTGATCCCGCCGAGCTCGATCGAAAGGTCGAGGATCTTTTCGCTGAGTGGCGAGCCTTCGGGGACGCCGGCGAAGAACGCGTCGATGCCGCGGAGGACGGCCCGCTCGAGGAGTCCCTGCGAAGTGCCCCGGCCCGCCCTGGCAAGGTGTCCCCAGTCCTCGGTGCCGGTCCAGACGGGCTCGCCGACTCCCGCGAGAAGCGGGGCGGCGTTCTCGAACGCGACAGCCAGATCGTATGCCGCCGACGGATGCGACACGCCGTCGATCAGGCCGATCAGTCCGGTCCTCCACGCCTCCGTATGGTGGGAGGCATATCGCTTTGCCTCGCGGTCGAAAACGGTTTCTTCTGGGTACATGCTGTTTCTCCTTAGTGAGACCGTACGCGAAATCGCGCGGTTTGTCCATGAATACAGATGACGAATGCGCTCGTTTCTGGTATGGTAATCTGGTAAAATGGTCAAATTGGTCAAATTGGTCATTACCAATCTTCCCAATTTACCAACGTGACCAATCCCCTATGCGCATTGCGAACATTCTCGTCCTCGGACTGCTCCTCCTCAGTCTCTCTCCGGCGACGGTCCGAGCCGCGGCCGTCTCCGACCAATACGCGGACGTCGCGATCGATACGCCCGCGTCC
The DNA here is from genome assembly GCA_903843045.1 of Candidatus Uhrbacteria bacterium. Classification (GTDB taxonomy): domain Bacteria; phylum Patescibacteriota; class Patescibacteriia; order UBA9934; family GWF2-40-263; genus YC12-FULL-57-11. The sequence goes on along the minus strand of CAIMOJ010000029.1, from coordinate 2,668 downwards.
GTCTACCAGCCGCAAAACGCGGTCGGCGCCCCCGACGGCACGTACGCGGATTTCCAGGACGCGCTTGCCGCGGTCACGCTCGACATGGGGAAGGACGAGGAAGGAACGGGCGACCTGACGCTGACGTACAGGATCCTTCAGTACGGCGCGGCCTATCGGGTCGAGCTGATGGACGCGGACTCGAACGTCCTTCAGAACACCACGGGGACGTTTGCCATCTATTCGACGGAAACGACCGTCCCATATTCCGGGACAACGTCCTATCGCTACGTCCGCGTCACCTGCATTGAGAATGAGCTCTGGAGCCTGGACGCGATTGCCGCCGCGGGCATCGCGGAACCTGTCGTCGTTCCGGAGCCGACCCCTTCGACCACCTCGACCCCCTCCGTGGAATCCTCGACCCCCCAGCGCGGAATGCTCGTGAAGCTCGTGGACGACGGCAACCCCGCGACGACCGTCGACGAGGCCGTGTACGTCGTCGACGACCATGGGATGCGCCACGCCTTCCCTTCCGAGACCGTCTTCAAGACCTGGTATCAGAACTTCGACGATATCGCCTACATCGACGCGGCGAACCTCGCGTCCTATGCGCTCGGGCCGAACGTGACCGTGCGCCCGGGAACCTGGCTGGTCAAGATCACGACGGACCCGAAGGTGTACGCGGTCGAGCCGGGCGGAGTGCTCCGCTGGGTCACGACCGAAGGAATCGCGCGGGCGCTCTACGGCACAAACTGGGCCAAGCGCGTCATCGACGTCCCGGACACCTTCTGGGGAAACTACGCCGTCGGCGACGGGATCACGACCGAAGTCCCCCCGGCCGGCTCGATCGGAGCGATCACGAGCGGCGCGGTCGTCTACCTCGACGCGACGAAAGATTACACACTCCCGGGAGACACGCTGAGCTACATGCGGTTCGTGAGCACGTTCTTCCTCACCATCAACGATTCCGAAATAGAGCACTTCGCGGAGGGAGGAGACCTGCAGAAAGATCCGAGCATCGCGTTTCCGTACTAGACATCCGCGTCGACCACCCCTGACCCCTCCTCCCCATGAGGAGGGGAAACATAAAAATCCCTTGCCTTCGCAGGGGATTTTTGATACTGTCCTGTCGTTCGTATGTATCCCTTTGGACGGGCCGTGGCGCAGTTGGTAGCGCGCCTGGTTTGGGACCAGGAGGCCGTGGGTTCGAGCCCCGCCGGCCCGACCAGAGGGATACGTAGGACCAACATTCCTATGACGAATCGTTTTCATCGCGCGGCCATCGTCGCGACAGCCGTCTCCTTCCTCCCTATCCTCGGCCTGGCCGCGACCCCCATGGCCGGCACGAGCGATTATTTGCGATCGATCGGGTATACCGACGTCCAGCTTTCCGGCAACGCCACGACCGAGCAGCGCGAGGCGTTTTCGGCGGTACAGGGAGCCGGGAGCGTCTCGGATCCGCTCGGCGACGAGGTGGACCGCAAGGGCGGGGCGACGACGGTCAACGCGGCGTATGGCGACATCTCGGGAGCGACGCTAACGAGGAACGACACGACGCAGACGTGGGACGTGGTCGTGACGCTTGGCGGTCCGATTCCCGAGAAACCGACGGACAAAACCGAGCTGTTCATCCTGATGGACACGAACGGCGATCTTTCTGACAACGCGAAGGATGGCATCCGCGTCGGTGTGGACATGGAATTCAGCGTGCAGTGCACCAAGGACCATCCCTGGTACACGGATTACCGCTGGTTCAACAAGGGCCCGCAGTTCTGGGCGGTGAACAAGGAGACGAAGTCGACGTTCGAGATCGGGACGGATACCATCGCCTACCACATCCCCTTCGCCGAGGTATCCGGCGACGCGACGCTGACCTGGCGCGTGGTGATGGCCGCGGCAAAGGGCAGTGACTCCGAGATCGACGTGGTCCCTGGCGTCGGGTTCCCGCCGCCGAAGGGCGAGATATACCCGGTTCCACCGACGAAATCGTCGATTGACCTTCCCCCCGCGGCAAAATGGGTCGCCCTGACCGCCATCGTCGCGGCGCTCTCGATGTTCGTCCACAGGAAATTTGCCAAAAAGCGAAAGAAGTAATATCCTTTCGCCACGCGCGGGTATCGTATAACGGTTATTATCTCAGTTTTCCAAACTGATGAAGCGGGTTCGACTCCCGCTACCCGCTCCAGAAAAGACATCTCCTTGCGAGGTGTTTTTTCTTATTTTCCTAAGAAATACGTCAATTTATTGACATTTCGACCCATTTATGGTATGATTCCCCGCGTTGCAAGCCTTCGGAAGAACGCGATGCCTAAGTCTCGTGCTTCCGCTGGGTCGGTGACCCAGGTTTAAACATAGCCACTCATATCGTATGGGAGACATCACACTCGTTTGCCGCGACTGCGGAAAGGAATTTGCCTTCTCGGAGCGCGACCAGGCCTTTTTCGCGGAAAAGGGATGGGCCAACCAGCCGACACGCTGCCGCGACTGCGCGCGCGCGAAACGCGACCGCATGGATGCGCCGCGCCAGATGTTCGACGCCGTCTGCGCCGAATGCAACGCCGCCTGCCAGGTGCCGTTTCAGCCACGCGGCGACAAGCCGGTGAAGTGCCTTGCCTGCTTCAAAGCGGGACAAGCATAAAGAACGAACAAAATCGCCCGGTCCCGCAAGGGGCCGGGCGCTTTGATTTGC
>CAIMOJ010000028.1 GCA_903843045.1 Candidatus Uhrbacteria bacterium | reverse complement strand
TTGGTCTTGTACTGGCAGTTGATGGTGCAGTAGTGGCACATTCCCTCGTAGACGGCGGTGCAGGTATCGCCGTTGCCCGATCCGTCGTCGCAGGATTCGACGCCGGAGTACACGTACTCGTCGCCGCAGACGTTTGCCTTGCAGTCGTTGGTGCAGGCGTCGGTATTGTCGGTATTGCCATCGTCGCAGACCTCGGTGCCGTCGACCGTGCCGTTGCCGCAGTAGTCGGCGCTGACGCATGCGGTCCAGGTTTCCCAGGTACAGGCGGACGTCGAGCAGGTTTCCGAGCGAGCGAGGTCGTATACGACCGTTCCGCAAGAACCGTTGCCGTCCGCGAGGGCAATGGCGTCGCAGGACGTTCCGTCAACTTTCAGGCCGGTCGAACTGTCGCAGATGCTACCGGAGTCGATGTCAGTGATCGAGTCTGCGTTTCCATCCGTCGCGCACACCGTGCTCGATCCGCACGACGCTCCGCCGTCGCCGCAGGAAGAACCGTCGGTGCAGTCCGCGTTCGTCGTGCATTCCGTCGCGTCCGCGCACAGTGCCCCGGACCATTTCTGATAGCCGCCGTCGCACTGCTCGTCTCCGTTTACCTCTCCGTCGCCGCAGCTCGGGCCAGGGCTCTTGCAGTCGTAGGAGCAAGATCCTGTCGGGCTGGTCTGGTACTGGCCGTTCGCGGCCGTACAGTGGTTGAGGCGGGCCCAGCTCGGAGTCGTATCGTGCATGACGGCCGTGAAGTTCGCCGAAACGCCGCAGTCACACTGCTCGCCGCCTGCAAGGTAGCCGTCGCCGCAGGAGAAGGAAGATGTCAGCATGCAGTCGTCACCGCAGTGTCCATAGGTGCCGTTCAGCGCGCCGTCGTCGCATGTCTCCGTGGCGCCGTCCACGACGCCATTGCCGCAGGAGTACGGCGTACAGACGCCGCCCGCGGCGACCGCGGTCGTATAGTCCTGGAACGCGGAGCAGTCGGATAGGCACGTTGCAAGCATCGTTCCTGCCACGCCGTCAGAATCCGTACAGTCGACGGTCGTCGTGTCCCCGATCTCGCACGCCTCGTATCCCTCGGCGGACGGATCCGTTTCCTTCGTGTTCACCACCCCGTCGCCGCAGATCGACGACGTTCCAAGGGTCATGCCGGAGCAGAACGCGGCCGGGTCCGTAGAAGAGACGAAGTTCGTCGGCGAGGCCGTGCCGCTCGGATGGTATTCCGCCGTTACCGTTCCAAGGGTGGACGGGATAAGCTCGTCCGCCCAAGTTCCCGCGTCGAACTCAAGCTCCGTCGACAGCTCGAACGACGTGCCGCCGACGCTGCGGTAGCCGTAAACGTGGGAATCGTCGGGACAGGTGAACGTGGCCGCGACCGAGTTCCAGCAGGTGGCGGACTCGTCGTTCTCGCCGTCGCAATTCATGAACTCGTTTACCGGATCGGTCGGAAGCGACGTGCCGAGCGCGTTGCCAAGCCCCGCCGTCCACGACGGCCAGGTACTCACGGAGTACGAGCTGACAAAGGTGCCGTCCGCGAGCTTCGGAACGGAAGGCTCGCACGTTTCGGTTCCAGGGCATTCGTCGTCCGCCGTACAGGTCTGGTTCGTGGTCACCGAGCACAGGCCGTTCGCGGCGCCGTAGCCGTCGAGCTCGCCCGCGATCACGACGACGTCCTCCAGGCGGCGCATGTCGCGCGTGAGCTTGGCCTTGTCGGCGTCGCAAATTTGGCCAGAGGCGCAGTCGCCGTCCCAGACGCACGGAATGAGGTCGCCCGTGGTCGCGTCCGTCGGATAGCTTCCGTCCGTGCTCGACTGGCAGAGGTTGATGTCCGTGACGACGTCGTCATTGGCGTTGAACGACCAGTTCGCCAGGATCTGCGCGAAGATTTCCTGCGAGGACGCCTCCGCGTTCTCCGTGTAGGAGATGGCGTACACGTTCGGGTAGATGGTCCCGGAATTGGCGACGTTCGTGGCCGCGACGTACGTGGTGTTGCCGTCCGTGATCGCCTCGTAACCGTCTACCGTCGTGCTCGACGGGGATCCTCCGGTGAATCCCTGCGCGACGTACCAGGCGGACGGGGTGAGGTACGACGAATTCGGAAGCACGCGGACGCCGATGGCGTCGGAAGTGCCCTCCACTTTGAAGATCAGGTCCTGGATGATGTCGGACGTGTATGATTCGACCGCGATCGGCGTCTCAAGCTCGGGAAGATCGTCGGTTGTGTCCTTCGCCACGCCGGCATCCTGGCAGTAGAAGAAGCTGAAGTTTGAGTCGGCATCGAGATACAGGCCGTTCGAATTCTCGACGGTCGGGACGTTGTCGCAGACGTTCACGACGACCTTCAGGGTGCCGCTCACCCCGCCGCTCGTTTCGCCGAAGGTGTTGGTCGCGCTGAACGCCGCGGTTGCCACGACGGATTCCTGGCCCGTCTTGTCGGAAGCGGTCACGGTGGAGGCGGCATCCGTCGAACTCGCCGACGAAACGATGTTTTCCGTATCCGCGTCGACGACGGTCGAGTCCCACGTCCAGCTCCAGCCATAGCTTGCCGTCGGCTGAATTTCCTCCTCGCGCCCGCCACGGACGGTGTTCGGAATCGACACGAACGCATGCTGCTCGCCGGAAGCCGTGAACGATCCGACGCTCGGGTCGACGATGTCGCTCGCGGGGGTCACGCCCGTGTCCTCCACGGTCACGGAATCAAGCCCGCAAATTTCCGTTCCCGTCTGAAAGGTTATGGCGTATTCACCGTCCGGGGCGCCGTTCGCGTCCACGCCAACGGCATGGGCGGAGAGAACGCCGTCGTTCAGGCCGTCGACCGCGTCCGTCAGGTCGGCGTCCTCCACCACGACGAGGGTGTAGTAGGAATTGGCCTCCAGAACGTCGGTAATGTTGAGCGAGACGCGCGAGCCGCCGAACTCGTTCGCCGTCAGCGCGTACGTCACGGGAGTCAGGCAGTAGGCCGTCGTATCCGCGGCCTGCGCCGTTCCACCGAACATGCCAGTGACGGAACGCACGACCCAATTCCAAGCGCGCGCGATCCAAGATCGGTGCGCCGTTTCGTCATACGCGAGCAGGCTGGCCTGGAGGTAACCCGAGGGACAATCGGCGATATCGATCGCCTCTCCGGTCGAAGTCGTCAGGGCGAGATACAGGTTCTGGTGACCTTCTCCGAAGTCGAAAACGCCCGCGTTCGGTCCCGCCGTATCATCCCACGACATCAGAGAGCTCGCGTCCATCACGTCCGAGAAGTCCACGTAGATCGCCGCGTTCAGGCACACGTTCGTCTCCCCGATTCCCTGCGAAACGGCCTCGACGGTCGGACGCTCGAAGCAGCAGGAGGATGTCCCGCAGCCGTAGGCGTCGTCGCCGCACTGAGAATCGTTCTCGCAGGAACAGGTCAGCGTAAGCGTTCCGGTTCCCTCCACGCCGCTCGTCGTTTCCGTTGCCGTAATCGACGACTCCGCCGTGTGCGTGGTCGCGTCCACGTCCAAGACCGCCTCCGGATTAACGTAGGAGACGCCCCAATATCCATAGGCGGTGTCCCCGGACGGATCCGTTGCCGCGTCGCATTCCTCGGCCCCCGTGTCAATGACAGCCCCGTTAAACTCGTTCGTGCCCGTACGATGCGTCGTGCCGTCGCCACAGTAGCTCGACGTGCCCAGTGACGATCCCTCGTCCATGCAGGATGAGGAACACCCGTCGCCATTCGTGGCATTGCCATCGTCACAATCCTCAGCGCGAGGGCTCCAGGCGCCGGTTATGCCGCGGTAATCAACGCGTCCGTCGCCGCAGCACGGGGAAACAACCGGAAGACAGGCATCGGTGGCGCTTCCGCAGTACGTCAACGCGTCCGCCCCGATTCCCGGACAGTCGCTGGTGGGATTGTCGCGACATGCGAACGCGCAGACGCTTGCCCCCTCATACAGACAGATCGAGGAGCATCCGTCTCCGCTGGCCGCGTTGCCGTCATCGCAGTCCTCGCCGGAATCGACGTTCCCGTTTCCGCAGATTGAATTGTATCCGGAACGAGCCACGGTTCCCTCGTTCAGACAGTCGGAAGAGCATCCGGCGGTGCCGTCACAATCCTCGCCGCCGTCGCTCGCGGACTGGTCGACGGTCGATCCGTCGCAGGAAGTGCCGGCCTTTCGCGCTCCGTTATTCAGACAGACGGAAGAGCATCCGTCGGAATTGTCCGTGTTTGAGTCGTCACATTCCTCTCCGGTTCCGACCGCGCCGTCGCCGCAGACGCTCGGGGAGCGGTAGTCGGCCGACGCTCCCTCGTGCAGACAGGTGATCGTGGAACACCCTTCTCCCCCGTCGCAATCCTCTCCAGGCTCCACCAGGCCGTTTCCGCAGAAATAGTCGCTTGTGGTCGCCTCCGATCCCGTGTTCAGGCAGTTCGAAGAACATCCGGTCTGAAGAACGGAAGTGATGCGAAGCGGGTCGGACGCGCTGTTCAGCATGGTCGCGACGTCGCCAAGGGAGGGGCCGGTCGCGTCGACGGCAGTCCACGCGTCCCAGCTGTAGCTCAGCGGGTCAAGCTCCTGGCCGTTCACGGAGCAGCTGTCCGGGGCTCCGAACGGTATGGCCTGCCAGAGGGCTTCCTCTCCGATGCGCGTGGCGGCGGAAGTCTTCGGGTCGGTCTCAATCCGGTCGACCGCGCACGGCTCGTCGGAATCCTTGGTCTTGAATTTCCAGGAAAAGTCGTTGGAGAACTCGGAATAGCCGTTATCCTCGGACGGATAGTTGCTGCCGGATTCTGACAGCGCCACGCCGGAATGGGACTCAACGTCTCCGGAGATAACCACGCGGTACCAGGTATTCCGAGTAAACGGAACCGAGTGCGTGAAGGTCACCGACGTCGAGTCGGCGGAAAGATCATACGAGACCACGTTGTCCCAGAGCGTCATCTCGCCCGAGTCGGTCGAGCAGAGCGAATCCTGGCAGGAATAGATCGTGACCGTGCTGTCGGAAAAATTTTTCGATCCCAAGGCCGTCTCGTCCGCCATGACCGTGTTAAAGTCGGCGGTAATCCCTCCGTTCAGGCACACCGTGTCGCAGCTCGGAGTCCAGCTGGTCACCTCCGGGTCGGTAAAGTTGATGGTAAGCTGTCCGGCGTCTGTCGGCTCGTCGCCCGTTGGGTTCACGGCCTGCGCGGTGATGTCAACCGGCGTTCCGCTGGTGGTTTCGGCAATGGCGGTGGCGAGGGTGGCGCAAGAGCCGGTCGCGGAGGTCGTCGGCTCTACGGACGCGAGCTGCGACTGCGAGGAGTCCCATGTCCAGCCGTAATTCGTACAATCCAACGCGACGCAGAAATCATCCTCCGAAAGTGCCACGGCCAGGTACGACTGGGTCATCCCGGCTTCCGTTAGTGTGCGCGCGGACGGACTGACGACGACGGATCCAATGTTGCACGGCTCGGTCGTGGCGGCGGTGGTAAACGTCCAGGAATAGTCGTTCGCCATGAAAATTCCGTCTTCCGACGCAATTCCGGCGGCATCGAGGGTCACGCTATACGTGGTGCTCGGCAGGAAATCGCCTTCCGTCGGACTCCAGCTGAACGTGTACCCGCCCGGCGTACCGCCGTCTGCCATTTCTCCCGCGACGTCCGCGCCGTCCGGATCCGTGACGTGGAGGTACGGGGCAAGGTCGTCCCATTTCATCATCGGCATGTCGAACGTCGCCGTGACGGCGGCATTCACGCAGATGTTCTTCGACTCGCTCCAATTGTTCCACGGGGACGGGGACGTGACCACGCCCTCGCTGCAGTCGACGACCACCTTCGGCGTCGCGGGAATCGTGGTCGTCGAGAACAGCCAGGAGTAATGCGACTCCTGCGGCTCATCCGCGCAGACGGCCGCGCATTCTCCGTTCGAGCAGCAGCTCGTTCCCTCCACCGCACAGAAACTGTCGCCGTCGGCCAGACAGCTTCCAACCTTGAAATTCAGCTCGTTCGATCGATATCCGTTCGCGTCGGTCACGTACACGGGACCGGTTTCGGCCGAAGCGGGAACGATTGCCGTAACGGAAGAGAGCGACGAGTCCCAGCTCAGGACCGACGCGCTTTCGGAAGACGAGAACGTCACGGACGCGGATCCCGTGTGTCTTCCGAGGTTGTCGCCCGCGATGTCGACGTTCGTAGTGGTCACGGGCCCCGAGACCGGATCAAGATTACAGATGCCCGGACCCGGAGTGTCATCGAGCACGGTAAAGTCCGTCGCCTCCGACGAGGCCGATCCCGTCTCGACGGTAAGCGAGTACGTCGCACCGAGTCCGATCGCCGATCCGTCCGTAAACGTCGCGGGAACCTTCACGATGATTTCCGTGTCGCTCCACGTGTCGGATCCGCAGGCCTCCGGAAAATCGGTATCGCCCCACGCGACGCTTCCGCTCGAATCCTGCGCGGAAAAATGGATCGTTCCGGCCGTCGACCCGAATCCTGTTCCATTGATGGTGACATACTGTCCGGTCGGACCCCAGGCATCCTGGTCGTCGCACGTGTCTCCCGGATTGACTTCTGAGCAGTCCGTGTCCGACGAGCAGCGAGTTCCCGTAACCCCACACGCCGTCCAGCCCGAAACGACGGACGCGATGACCGGAGAGGTTCCCTCGGACGAGTCGACGACGGTGAACGATACCTTGTTCGATCCCTGGCGGAGCGATACGCACGATCCGTCCGTTCCGCAGTCGGAGTCCGACTCACAAAGGGCGGTGGAGCCGGAGCAGCGCTTGGTTGCGCAGGATTCGCCGGATTCCGTGTGACAGTTCGCGTCCGTCGCGCATGTGGCCTGCGGCGTCACGGCTCCCTGGGTCGTCGCACAAACGTAATCCCCCACCCAAACCTGGGTGTCATATTCCCGAGCGTTCAGGAGCGGAACTTGGACGGATAGCGCGGCGGCAGCCCAGCTGTAGTAATCCGACGCCTCGTAGTTCCCAAAGTAGACCGTCGAGGTGCCTTGGCTCGATTCGCTCGAAGAGGTGAAATTATTTCCCGAAAGTCCGACCGTCGAATGACCGATTCCGGACGTCGGATCCGGCGGACACAATCCCGGCCGCACCACGGAGTTCACGTCAAAGTCGCTAATGGTCGCCCCGTAGTCGTCGTTCGTCGCATCGACGAACGCGTCGGGATGAGTCGCGTCGGTTCCGGTCGTAACGCGGATCGGGCCGTCCTTCATGGAACCGGAAACCTGGACGATAATCTGCGTGTCCGTCCAGGTGGAACCGGTCTCGCACTGGTACTCCGATGCCGTCACGGGGTTCGAGTACGTTCCGTTCGTATCGACGGCCCCAAGGAACTGCACCGTTCCCGGCGTCGATCCAAAACCGCTTCCAATGATGGAAATGATGTTTCCTTCCGTTCCATCGCCAGGCGAAACAGAGGTGATTTCCGGAACGCTCTCGCAAACGCCATCGATGACAAGTCCCGTCTCGGGATCAATTTCCCCGGAGCAGTACCCGCTCGAGCAGTCGGCATTGGACGTGCACGGCGACCCGTCGCACGCGCCGCACTCGCTCGTTCCGCCGCAGTCGCCCGGCGGATCCGCCTCGCCATTGTTCGCAACGCCGTCGTTGCAGGAGGCGGGATAGACCTCGACGCTTACCCCGGAAGACGTGCTGGCATGTCCCGCGCAGTCCGTTCCCGTTGCGCGAATCGTGTGGCTTCCCGTCGCGTAATCCGAAGAGACGTACCACTCCGTTCCGTCCGCGGTCGAGAAGAAATTTTCCGACGAAAGGGACCCGGCGCTCGAGTCCGTCGAAAGTGCCGCGTCGTAGATCGAATCCCCGTTGTCGATCGTAAAGGCAAGGCTCGAGACGCCCGTATCGTCGACCGTGTATGCCTGCAGCGGTCGGATCTCGTTCGTATAGACGGCCGATCCTTCTTCCGGAGCCGAAATTTCCATCGTGGTCGGACCTTCCGTGTCCACGGCCGTACCGGTCGTGAAGGCAAACGTGCACGGGTATGTCGTGTCGCACTTGTATGCGAGATCCGCCGAGCTCTTCAACGCGGTCGTACTCAGCTCGATCGTATAATCCGCGCCCGCGTCATAGCAATGCTCGGTCGGAAATCCGTCGGCGGAACAGTCCTGCGTCGGAGTGAACGTGGCCACCGTTCCGGCAACGGCGAACGTTCCCGGCACGTCCGTCCCAGACTTTTGTACGCGGATTCCGCCGTTGTTAATGGATTCGAGGCTAGGATTTTTACTAAAGGTAAACTGCAGGCTTACGTTTTTGATCGCGTACGCGCACTCGAGGTTGACGTCCGTCAGAACGAATTGGCTGGACGTGCCTCCCCCGTCGCCGTATCCCCCGCCGTTCCCGCCGCTGCCCGACGAGGTGCTCGTCCCGTTCAGCGCGCCCATCAGCTGGCCCAGGATAAACTGGACGATGGCGAATGCGGAAAGGATGATGACGAGACCGACGATCGCCGCCGAGAACAGTTTCTTCGCGCTCTTGATCTTGTCGTCGCTTCCTCCAGACGTCATGTACCGGAACCCGCCTACGAGCATCAGGACGACCGCAAGGATGCCAAGGATCGACATGACCGTTCGAATGAGCCTGGCGATGGTGATCGTGAGCGTCTCGCCCGTCGCAAGACCCGCGGTCTCCGCGAAGGAGCTCAGTCCCGAGGTCGGGTCCACGACCTGCGCGAACGCGTGCGGGGCAATCGCAAGAGCTCCGACCGTTACGAAGACGGCAAAGAGAATCGAGAGCAGGCTCTTGCGGGGAAATATCATAGCGCGCTAATTGGAAGATTCTGGATTTGAGTCGGGGAGTTCCACGGTCGCCGGAGTCGTAAGCGTCGCGTCAAGGTTCGTGGTGCGGCACGCGCTCTCGGAGGGAGAGCCGTTGCAGCAGTATCGGGCCGTGGTCGTATTGGTTCCACACATCCCCGTTCCCGCCTCGTTCGGACCGTCCACGGGATAGGCGCAGATTTGGTACGCGGACTTCACGTCACGCGTAATGACCGGGTCGTAATCCCATCCGTTGTCCTCGTTGCTGACCAGGCCCGGATGCGCGATCTCCACGGTCGTGTTGATCGTCTCGTCGTCGACGACCAGGTCCGTCTTGCTCGTCGTAAACCAGAACTCATACCACGGGTCCGCCCACAGCGAGACGTTTGTCGTATTGAGCGTCGAGGATTTCATCGGAACGGAGAACGTCGCGGTTACGTTCGCCGACGGCGATGAGAGCCCCTCGAGGATGCCCGGATGCATCTCGGTAATGGTCGGGACGGTGTCGTTTATCTCGTCGTTGGTCTGGAAGCCCCAGACGTAGTTATCGTCGTCGGGACCCGTCCCCTCGTCATCGCCGTTTCCGTCGAGCGAGTTCGCGGACGCGTCCTCCAGGCCGTTCGCCGGCACGAAGATCGGATCGGCCTGCGGGGGCTCGTCGCCGACGCTCGCCGCCTTGGCCGTGACCTCGATCGCGTTCGTGCTCGCGCTTCCGGCCGGAGCCGGAAGACAGTAGATGGTGTCGCCGCACGGATCGACGCCGCACGCCTCGGTCGGCGTGAACTCGATCGTCTTGTACGCGTTGGAAATTGAGAACGTCCCGTCCACGTATCCGCTCGCCGCGGTCGAGGAACCGACGGTGATGTTGCTGAACGTTTGCGTCGGGTTCGGATTCGACTCCGTCGGCGCCACGTACGTCCCCGTTCCGGCCACCGGGTCCATTGCCTCGTCGAACGTGATGGAAACGGTTATGTTTCGCGCATCGGTTGCGGAGGCACGCGGGATGACGGACACGACCTTCGGAGGAGTGAGGTCAACCTCCGTGGAAACCTCGAACGTCCACTCGTACCCATCCTGATTCGACGCGGTGAACGCGGCCGTTTTGTCTGCCTTCTTGATGCTGTTCGTCAGCTTGACGGTATAGTTCGTATCGTCCGTCGAGCTGCCGAGGAGATCGACCGGATCGAAGACGAAGATGGTGTGATCCGCGTTCATGGTCACGGAAACGGCGCTTGCCCCGAGCTTCAGCGTGTCCACGCTCGCCTCGTCCGCGGTCTTGTAGATGAGGACGTTCGCGGAATTCAGGTCGGTGGAGGTCGGGCTGAGGTCGTAGCCGGAGATGATCGAGGCCGGGTCGATCGGCTCCTTGAACGTCACCATGATGCGCGTGTTGCGCGGAATGCCGATCGCGTTGCGTTCCGGATAGTGCGACTCGATGATGCCCGCGCCGAGCGATCCGGAGAGCGGCTCGCTGTACCGGTCGGCGACGGACGCGCTTCCCGTCGCTCCGCCCCAGTTGTCCAGCAGGCTATTCAGGATGTAGCTCGCGATCGTGAACGAAAAGATACAGAGGATCATTCCGATCACTCCGTTCTTGATCATGTCCTTCGCCTTCTTGAGCTTGGTATCGTCGCCCTGCGCCGTCATGTAGATCCATCCGGCGTAGAGGACGACGATCGTGAAGATGATCCCGAGCGTTCCAAGGAAGACGCGGATGACGCGCGCGATGATGATGGGCAGGCTCGCGTCCGACGCGCCCGCCGCGGTCGCCGACGTGGCGAGCTGCGTCGCGGCGGATTGGACGGACTGCGCGAGCGCGGGATGCGCGGCGGCAAAAACGCAAACGGCGAGCACGCCAAAGGCGGCTCCGGCGGCGAGACGGCTGCGCATAGTATTTGGGAGAAAACGCATCATCGAGACGCTTATTTCGTCGCTCTCATTCTACAACAAAACCGCGTGCACGGATACACGCGGTTTGGAAAATCTGTGGATATCACCCGAGCTTCTGAATCGTCGCGGTCGCGATGGCAATGAGCCCCGCCATGAGGATCGTTCCGAAGACGCCGACGCCGATCTGCTGGAGGCCGTGATGGTGACCGTGGTCGCGTCCGGACGCGGTCATCACGGTCACGGAACCCATGACGATGAACAGGACGGACACGAGTCCCATGAGCATGAGGAACACGCGGGCAATCCGCGCGCCGGACACGATCATCGACGCGTCCTTCGCGGCCGACGCGGTGGCGGCAAGCGCCGGATGCGCCGCGGCGAAGACGACGGCGGCGACGATCGACGCCGTGAGGATCGACTCGACCACCGCCTTCACGCGCGATCCGTCGGCGCGTCCTCCCACGGCCTTCATCGCCGCGCCCATCGCCTTCCCCGTGTCGGCCTTCGTGGTGGCGCCCGCAATTTGCAATGCGTCCTTCACGACTTGCGACAGCGTCACGTCGTCCATCTGCGTCGGGAGATATTTCTCCAGAAGCGCAATCTCCCTCTTTGCCGCCTCGACGGTCTCGGGGCGCCCTGCCGTCTCGGCCACGTCGCTTGCCTCGCGCAGCTGCTTCACCTGCATCTTGATGATTGCGACGATGTCCTCGTCCGCCAGTTCCTTCTGCGCGTCGATCTCCTTGTTCTTCACCGCGGACTTCAGCATGCGCAGCGTCGAGAGCGTGTCCGCGTCCTTGGCCTTCATCGCTTCCTTGAGGTCGCTTGAGATTTGTTCGTTGAGCATATTGGTTTGATTATAACACAAAGGGGACGAGATGCGATCCCGTCCCCCTTTGACGACTACCGTCGTCCTCCGGTCTTTCGCGGCTCTTCCACGAACTTCCCGGCCTTGATCAGATACTCGCGGTCATCCTTGATTTCCAATCGGCGGAGCGCGCTGGCGCGGCCGCGGTTGCGGGTCGGATCCTTCTTGTGGAACCGAAGCTTGCGCGCCTCGAGCATGTTTCCGCTCTGCTGGATGCGTCGCGAAAAGCGGCGCAAGAGCGATTCGAAGCTTTCTCCTTTTCGGCGTTTTACGTCTACCACACTATTTTCACCTTCCTTTCATTGAATAAGATACCGGGAGGATAGCAATTCAGGCTTTTCCTGTCAAACCCATCAGCCCTTTCTACCCTTTCAGCCTTCTACTGCACCACGTCCTGGCTCGGCCGTGTGACGCCTTCCGCCTTCGCGAGCTTTCGCTTCATGATGGACACGATCTT
>CAIMOJ010000027.1 GCA_903843045.1 Candidatus Uhrbacteria bacterium | reverse complement strand
GATCTGCGCGTGCTCGGTGGCGAGCTTCACCGGATAGAGGACGTCGCCCGGCACGGAGTCGAACGAGGCGTTCACCGTGGCGACCCAGCTTCCGAAGATGAGCATAACCGCGGAGAAGCCGACCGACATCGGCTTGAGGAGGACGTGGGAGAATTGATAGTTGACGTACTGGAGATAGTCGACCATCGAGTAGGTCGCGCGCTCGAGCTTGGCGTCCGATCCGATCTCAGACGACAGACGAGCCCACGCCGCGTCGTCGTGGGAAACGCCAACGGCGCCTCCCAGTTCGGGGGCGTCCTTGTGCTTCTTCAGCAGCGCGATGAGTTCGTTATTCGTCATAGGTGTGTTCGGAGTTCCTTGAGCGCCCGGTGAAGGGTCACTCGCACGGCGCCGGCCGTCTTTTCCATTCGCTTGGCGATCTCGTTGAAGTCGAGCTGTTCGAAGACGCGGAGCGCGATCACTTCCTGAAAATCTTCCGGCAGCTTGTGAAGCGCGTCCTTGATCATGCGGAGTTCCGCGTTCGCCTCGATGGCGCCGGACGACCGCTGCGTGTCCTCGAAGTCGTGTCCGGATTCCTGCATCTCGGAGAGCGACGCGTCGTTCTTTTTTCCCTTCCAGTAGTCCTTGATCGCATAGCGGGCGATGTGGAAGACCAGGCCGGAGAAGTGATCCTTGTCGGTGGAGTGCGAGGTGAGAACAAAGTTCCATGCCCGCAGGAAAACCGTGTTCAACATGTCGTCGGCGTCCTCGGTCGAGGAGAGCCGGCTGCACAAGAACGTGTACAGGGATTTCTTATACTCCAGGAACAGTTCGGCAAATGCCCGCTGGTCCTGGTGCGTCCGAATCCGGAAGAGAAGGAATTTTTCGCGTTCGCTATGCACAGGAATAGATGGGTTTGGAAATTTGTTACAAAAGGAGGTCAGTATAGCTTACTTTAGCCAAAAAATCAAGGGTTTGGAGTGGTTTGCACGGTTTTAGTGGACTTTTTAGATGATTTTGGCTACACTGGTGTGGACAAACTTGGGTTAGGGTGACCAGGGTTCCAGGTTCGAAGAACCTCGACCCTTCGAACCTTCGACCCTCCTCAACCCTACGAACCCTCCTCACGCTATGCCCATCACCTCCATCATCCGTCTCTCCGTTTCCGAGGCCGCCCGGATGTTCGGCGTGTCCCAGAGGACGATCCGTCGGGCCGTGGCCGATGGACAAATTACCTATGTCGTGGTCCAAGGAAGGTATAAGCTGAACTTTGAGAGCCTGCTCAAGTGGTCACAGGATACCACGACCGTCCGCAACAAGCGCGACAAAACGGGGATCGGCCAGTACGTGAACCAGTGGCGCATAAAGAACAAACTGTTCTCCCCGAATCCGAAGTCGATCGAGGACGAGACAATCGGGACGAACGTCCCTGGGAACCCATGAAGTACCTCGCGATCATCCTGACTTCCCTCCTCTTCCCCGTTGCCGCGCTCGCGGCGAACGGCGACTTTGTGCGGACGTCGAACTACTACCTGATGTCCGGATCCGCGCTGGAGAACCAGGCGACCATCGCGACGCTGTCCTCCTTCGACCTGATCGTCATCCCGTCCGAGGCCCAAGTATACAACAAGCCGTTTTTTTCCGCCGTGCGAAAACTGAACCCCGACATCATCATCCTCGCGTACGTCCCGACCGTCTCGTGGAACAACGCCTTCTGGTCCGATCCGCTCCACGCGCAGATGAAGCGCGGGATCCGTCCCGACTGGTGGCTGAAGGACGCGAACGGCGGGCGCGTTTCCATCTGGCCGAACACGACCGCGCTCGACCTGAACTCCGGATGGTCGGATTATCTCGCCGAGTTCGCGAAGACCAACGTGATGGGCACGGGACTCTGGGATGGAATCTTTTACGACGAGGTGCAGGACCGCGACGACTGGAAGAGCGGGTACGCGCACCTCCTGGCCGTGACGCGATCGAAGCTTGGCAGCTCCGCGGTGATCGTCACGAACGGATCGTCCTCGGCGTCGTTCACGCCGTACGTCAACGGCCGCATGTTCGAGACCTTCCCTTCCGCCGGCGATCCGACCTCCTCGTGGACGTCGCAGACGAAGGACTACCTCTCCCTCCCGTCGAAGGTCGGCCACGACGCGGTCATCGCCGTGAACGTGAACACGGACAACACGGGCGCGCAGACCAACTACCGGAAGATGCGCTTCGGGCTCGCCACGACGCTGCTTGGAGACGGGTACTTCGGCTACGACTTCGGCACGCAGAACCACGCGCAGCTCTGGACGTACGACGAGTACTCCGCGTCGCTCGGCGCGCCGAAGGGATCCGCGGAACAGACGTCGAACGTCTGGAAGCGCGAATACGAGCAGGGCGAGACCGTCGTCAACCCGACGAACGTCCCCCAGACCGTGAGGCTCGACGGCGAATACGAGAAGCTTCGCGGAACCCAGGATCCCGCGACGAACAACGGATCGATCGTTTCCAAGCTCACGCTCGCGCCGCAGGACGGAATCCTTCTCCTCCGGCCGCTCGAGACGATCGTCGACGCGACCTATCTCAACGGATCATTCGCCCACGTCTTCTCCGCGACCGGCGCGACGAAGCGCAACGGGTTCTTCGCCTACGAGCGCAGGGCGAAGGGCGGGACGCAGGTGAATTCCTACGACCTCGACGGCGACGGGAAGAACGAGACCGTCGTGGCGGACAACACGTACGTCACGATCTATAACGCCGACGGCACGGTCCATGCCAAATTCGCGCCGTACACGGAATCGTTCAGGCTCGGCATCAACCTCGCGATCGGCGACCTCGAGCACGACGGGTCCGTCGAGATCGTCACGGGGACGGAGAACGGCGGCGGCCCGCAGATTCGCATCTTCAACAAGGATGGCAATCTCATCAACCCCGGCTTCTTCGCGTATGACACGGCGTTCCGCGGCGGCGTAAACGTGGCCATCGGCGATTTGAACGGCGACCGCGTGGACGAGATCATCGCCGGCGCCGGCGTCGGAGGCGGACCGCAGATACGGGTTTTCAACAAGGCGGGCAGGCTCATCAACCCGGGATTCTTCGCCTACGATCCCGCCTTCCGGGGCGGCGTGAACGTGGCGGTCGGCGACGTGGACGGAGACGGAATCGGCGACATCGTCGCGGGGGCCGGAAAGGGAGGGAGCCCGGAAATTCGGACGTTCGACCGCGACGGAAAGAAGAAGTCGGACTTCTTCGCCGCGGACGCAAGCGAGCGCAACGGCGTCGAAGTTACCGCCGCGGACATCGACAAGGACGGCAGGGCGGAAATCATCGGGCTGTCGAGCGACGTGTTTACGATGTCATTGAACTGATATGCAAATCAGACGATCAGCCCTCTCCCTCGCCTCCCACCCGGGAAAGATTCTCCTGTGGCCGCTCGTTCGGTGGTATGAGAATCGGTACGAGGGAAGGTACCGGTTCGCGCGCCTCGCGTTCTCGTTCGACCTCGTGCTCATCGGGCTCGCCGCGGCCCTTGGGATCGTGGCGCTCGTCCTGTTTCTGTACAAGCCGGTCCCGTTCGCGGACAAGATCGTCTTCGCCGCCGAGGTCGCCCCGCGCGAGATCGTCTCGGGGGCATCGTCGACGCTCGTGATCCGGTATGAGAACAGGACGGGCGAGGAACTGCGCGACGCGAATCTGGTCTTTGAGTTTCCCGCGCATTTTCTGCTGCAGTCTGTCGATATCGTTTCCCCTCCTCAAAGGGAGGATGGGTCAGGGGTGGTCGTCGCGAAAGGGAGCGTCGTCGAGGTCGGGACGATCCCAGTCGGCGGGACCGGGTCGGTGAAGATCCGCGGGGTCATGTTCGGGCCGATTGGCGGCGAACAGACGTTTCGGAGCGTCATGACGTTCGTCCACGGCGCGAAGAGCGTCGCGGGACAGAAGGCCGACGCGCAGACGTTCTCGCCGTCGAAATCGACGCTCCAGCTGTCGCTTTCCCTCCCGGAAAAAATCCTCGCGTTCCAGCCGATGAACGGGATGCTCACGTACAAAAACACGGGAGCGATCGACTACCCGGAGGTTACCGTCGCGCCGGAGTGGCCGGCGGGATTCGCGTTCGTCTCCGCCGACGAGCCGATGCGCGACGGGCTGTTCGTCATCCCCGCGCTCACGGCCGGGGCGGAGGGAACGACGCGCTTCGTCGGCAACATCGGGAACGCAACCGAGCCGCTCGCCTTCCGATTCCGCCCGTCGTTCGCCTTCGGGACCGATTCCTACGAGCTGGAGACGCTGACGCAGGCTGCCGAGGTCGTGCCACTGCCGATTCGAATTACCCACAGCGTCGAAACCGACACGGTGCGTCCCGGAGGTTCCGCGAACGTCACGGTGACGTACGAGAATATCGGCGACGTTGCCGTGCAGGACCTGCGAATCTTCGTCTCGAGCGACAGCCCGTTCGCGACGACGAAGACCGTCGAGGCCAACTTCAAGCAATCGCACCCCGAGCTCGCGAAGGTCGAGCCGGGACAGACCGGGACGATCACGCTTTCGATTCCGCTGAGAACGTCCGTCGAGCAGAGCGCGACGAGGGTCTACGAGAACCTCCCGTTCGCGACGACCGCCTCGGCGACGTTCGACATGGCCGAGCTCAGCCAGGCGACCGTCTCGGACAGTCCGATCACGACCGTGATGACCTCCCCGCTCGTGCTCAGCTCGTTCGGCCGCTACGCGACGCCGAGTGGCGACCAGATCGGACGCGGCCCGCTGCCGCCGACCGTCGACGAGGAGACCAGCTACTGGATCTTCTGGAACATCCGCGGAACGACGAACGCGCTCCGGAACGTCCGCATCGAGGGCCAGCTCGGGGAAAACGTCGCGTTCACGGGACGCCAGACGGACTCGATAAACGGCGGGGTCGCCGAGACCGGCAACCAGATCGTCTGGTCCGCCAATTCCCTCTCCCCGACCCTCTCGCCGGACAGCAGGATCGTCGGCGTCGCGTTCGAGGTGTCGCTCATGCCGACTGCCGACCAGGCCGGAACCGCGCCGACGCTGCTGAGGAATATCCGCGTCACCGCGACCGACGCGGTGACGGGCGCGTTCGTCTCGGCGTCCGGAACCGCGATAACGACGAGCCTGCCGGACGACGCGATGGCCGGAGGAATGGCAATCGTCGAATAGGCAAAAGTCCCCGCCACGAAGTGGCGGGGACTTTGACTTATCGGTTTCGAAACCCCGCCAAAAAATTCTCCATGACCGACGGAGGCTCTCGGTCTCGCTTTGGGCGGGATTCCTTCGACGGCTTTTCCTTGTTCTCGCCTTTCTCGTCCGGACCTTCCTTTGGACGTTCCGTTGGTTCGTCGAGTTCCATACGCATCCATCCTAGACGGACGCCGAGCGCATGGCAAGCGCGTCCTCGTACGCCTTCAGAACCCGCGCATGGTGGTTCTTGACATGAAACGTCGTTTCGGCCGCCAATCGGGCGTTTCTCGCCAGTCCGAGGCGGAAATCCTCGTCGAAGGCCAGTCGCATGACCGCCTCGACCCAGCCGTGCAGGTCGTTCGGGGCCACGAGGAGGCCCGTGACGCGATCCTCCACGACCTCGGGCATTCCGCCAACGCTGCTGCCGATGACCGGCTTGCCGTGGACCATCGCCTCGAGCGTGATGAGCGGGAAGATCTCGTGGACGCGGCTCGGGGCGAGCACGGCCATCGCGCCGGCGTATAGCTCGGCAAGCAGCTCGCCCGAGCGGAACCCGACGAACTCGATGTTCGGCGACCCGTGCGCAAGCGCGTGAAGCCGGTCTTCCTCGGGCCCGGTGCCGACGATCTTGAACGGGACGTCGGGCAGCTGGCGCGCAATGTGGATGACCGTCTCGACCCCCTTCTCCTCCGAGAGGCGGCCGACGTACAGCATGTAGCCCTTGTGCCCGTAGGACGGCGCCACGGACGACGGGTCCGCCCCATAGTGGTTCGTCCGGAGCTTCGCCTCGGGAAACCCGGCCGCGATCATCTTCCGGCGGATGTAGTCGGACGGGCACAGGAAGACGTCGACGGCATTGCGATAGGATCCGCGGTTGTAGTGGAACTTAAAGGCGGCAACCTGCGCGAACGATGCGGCGTAGGAATTCTTGTGGAAGCGGGAGAGCGTGCCCGCGATGATTCCCGTCGACATGCCAACGCTCGGAACGGACGCGTCGGGGCCGCAGCCGGCGGCCCAGACGTTGTACTGAGGGGAAATCAGGTGGTGATCGTGCACGGTCATCACGACGGGGACGCGGCGGGACTTGAGCGCGTCGAGGATCGACGGGGACAGCTGGGTATAGATGTTATGGACGTGCGCGACGTCGGGCCGTTTCGCGTCGACGAGCTGCGCCATCTTCTGCCATGCCTCCGACGAGAAGAACATGCGAAGGAACGTCTTCGCGCCCGCAAGGTTGAGACGGACATTCTCGGTCGCGACGAACGAGGGAAAGAACGGCGAGGTTGTCGCGGGAAGATTCTGCGGGTGTTGCATCGCGAACGGAAGAATCTCATGGCCCTGCGATGCGAGCCACGCGGAAAGGTCGAGCATATACCGCTCGGCCCCGCCCTTCATAAAGTAGAATTTGTTGGCTTGGATGATGCGCATACGAGCAAAGGGTTCGGAGGGGTGATGAGGGGCGAAGGTTCGAAGAGCCAAGAAGAGGGCTTATTGGTTTGTGTGCTCTGCCGCAGACAACTGTTCGATCATGCGGTTGAGCATTCGAAGAATTTCATCCAAGAGAGATTCGGCGACACGAAAGTCAAGGCTCGCTGTTTCCTGAATCCGTTTTGCGATTTGGATCTGCGTATCGAGTTCTCCTGCGGAACCGAAGCTAATGAGAAGAAAATTTCGACAAGACTTGTCGGAGCCTCGCAGACGCCCCTCGGCAATATTCGACGGAATTGAGACGGCGGATCTTCGCATTTGAGAAACAAGCCCGCACTTCTCCTCCGTTGGAAAAGACCTCGTCAGTTTATAGACAATATCAGCCAACTCCACGGCCTTGTTCCAAACAGTCAGATCCTTATAGGTAAACAGCATATCGTTACCCGAGGCTCTTCGAACCTTCGCCCCTCGGAACCCTATTCTCCCCTTCCCCCAGCACCACCACGAACCCCGCGTACATCCATACGTAGAACGCGAGCGTTCTGATCTCAAACACCGTGGACAAAAACGCGTTCATGGCGACGCCGAGCATTGCGGCGGCGACGCCGATCGAGAGGGCGCGGACGAACGGATCGTTGCTTTGTCGGTATACGCGGACGCAGTGGACGATCAGGCCGAGGTACATCCATAGGAAGAAGAAGATCCCGAGGCAGCCTGTCTCGCCCCAGAGCGAGAACCAGTTGTTGTCGATGATCCCGTCGGTGCCGAAGACGCCGAACGGAAGGCCGAGCTGCTCGTACACCTTCGTGTTGCCAAGCGCCACGACCGCTCCCCCGCCGAACTGGCCGGGACCGAAGCCGAAGAGCGGCGACGCGGCCACGACGGTGAGCGGGGTCTGGACCATCCAGTAGACGCGTCCAAGGCCGTAGTATTCGCCGCGCCAGCGGGCGTAGCTGAACGTCTCATAGAATCGCTCCACGAGCGTCTGTCCGGGCGCCTCGGTGATGTAGCGGACGTTCAGGCCTGTGATTCCGACGTAGGCGACAACCCCGACGATGACGGTCACGACGGCGAGCATCACGCGGCGGTCGCGCTTGATCCAGATGGCGACGAAAAGGAACGCAAGGAGGAACGCGAACCACGAGGCGCGGGAGTAGGTGAGGATGAGCGTCGGGATGGCGACGGCGAACAGCGCGATGATCTCCGCGCGCCAGGAAGATCCTCTCTCCAAGATTGGCGCGGACCCTCGACGCATAAAAAAGAACTCGTACGCAAATCCGACCGCCAATGCCAAAAAGAAATAGAGGAAATTCCCAAGCCGATCATATCGCCCAAGCGTCGCGAACACTCGCGACCCCGGCTCCCAGAACTCGTCGACGCCGCCGGTCAGCGTCACCTCGCCGAGCGAATGCGCGTCGGACGGAAGGAGCAGCGGGTCGAGCGATCCGCCGGAGAGCGACTGGACGATGCCGAGGACAGACTCGAGGCCGACGACCGCGAACAGGGCAAGCGTGAGATTGCGGACGTAGTCGCGGGTCGGCTTCAGCTGGACGGCGATAAAAAACACGAGGATGAACCGGATGATCTGGCGCGTGCCAAGAATCGCGATCGTCGGCGAGACGGCGTTGATGGCGACGGAGGCGAGGAGGATGACGAGAAACAGGATGAACGGAAGGTCGGCCTGCGTCGAGCGGAGGCGAATGGTGCCCGTCAGGGCGCGCCAGATGACGACCGCGGCGAGGACGTAGATGAGACCCTCGGAGAAAAAGCGCGCGTAGACGTAGATCTCGTCGGGCGCGAGCTTGAGGAGGACGGATTCGAACGGGAGGTAGAGGGCGAGGATCGCGAGGGTGGTGAGGGGGCGAAAAAAGGTGAGGATGAGGAAGCCGAGGGCGGCGATGAGAAAAAGCACGAGCATACGGAGACAGTATAACAAAAAACCGGCCGATGCGCTGGTGGGCGCAGGGGCCGGAGGAGTCCCGAGGGACTAGGGGTTCGTCACGACGAGGACGCAGTGTCCGTCGGCGTCGTCGGCCGAGTAGGCGACGCTGAGGGGCGAGCCGTCCTGCCAGCCGCGGAGGCTGCCGGACGGGGTGCCGACGCTGTCGCAGCCCCAGGTGCCGTCGGAGAACGCGGCGTCGACGCGGATGTCGTCGCCGGAGCCGAGGCAGTCGGAGAGCATGACGTCGTAGTACCAGTCGTCGCCGCCGAGCGAGGTGCTCGACACGCTGACCCCGTCGACGCCCATCGGCTGCCAGTTGCCGTCGAGGGCCGTGTTGTTGCTGACCGTGCCGTCGATGGTCGCGGTGCCCGCGTCGCCGGTGAACAGCTCGATCTCGATGCTGCAGGTCGCGCCATCGTCGATGGTCGTGTTGCAGTTGTCGTCGATGCCGTTCATGAGCTCGGGAGCGCCCGGGTAGGTGGTGGCCGCGTTGTCGTCGCAGTCGCCGTTCGTGTCGATGTAGCCGAGCGGCGCGTTGCAGCTCGTGGCGGTGAAGGTCTCATCGCCGTACAGGTCACCGTCGTGGTCGCGGTACCGGGTGACCTGGTCAACCGAGTCCGTGCCGTCGATCGATCCGTCGCAGTTGTTGTCGATCGTGTCGCAGAGCTCGTCGGCGCCGGGGTTGATGGCCCATTCGGCGTCGTCGCAGTCGGTGTCGCCGGCCACGGTGCCCTCGGGCTGCGCGCAGGCCGAGGTCGGCATGCTCGCGTCGCCGTAGCCGTCGGTGTCGCCGTCGGCGTACCAGGTGCCCATGAGATCCGTCTCGTCGGCGGGCATCCAGGTGTCGGCCGTCAGGCAGTCGTTGGCCTGCTCGTCGCAGAGCTCGGGGGCCTCGGGGTAGACCGTCGCGTCCGCGTCGTCGCAGTCGGTGCTGTCGAGCACCCAGCCTTCGCCCGGCTCGCAGGCGTCCGCGCTGATGCTCGCGTTGCCGAAGCCGTCCATGTCCCCGTCCCAGTAGTAGGTGGACAGGTCCGCGCCGTCGTCGATCGAGCCGTCGCAGTCGTCGTCGATCCCGTTGCAGACCTCGGAGGCCATCGGGTTGACGGCGGCGTCCGCGTCGTCGCAGTCGGCGTCGGGGAGCACGTAGCCCGTGAAGGGGTCGCCGCTGTAGACGATCGGGTCGAAGCTCTCGACGTCGCCGGAACCGCCGGTCATCGCGGAGATCTTCGCCGCGTTCTCGTCCGTGTCGTCGCACATCTTGACCACGTCCACGGCGCCGTCGCCGTCGAAGTCGTCGAAGTACCCGTCGCGGTCGGCGTCGAGACCGTAGTCGGTCATCGGCACCTCGCTGTCGTCGCAGTCGACGTCGCCGTCGCAGTCGTCGTCGATCCCGTTGCCGATGGTCTCCCGCTCGCCGGGGTTGACGTTGACGTCGTCGTCGTTGCAGTCGACGACCGAGCCGTAGCCGTCGCCGTCGACGTCGGGGCCCATGTCGCCGGAGACGGGCACGATGTTGTCGTCGCTGGAGGCGGGGGCGACCGAGGCGTTGCAACCGGTGAGCGCGAGCGCGATGGTCAGCGGAAGGAGGAGCGTCTTGAGCATTTTGTCTTTGCCTTTTGTCTGGTGGTCTCCGACGCGCAAAAGCCGGCTTATCCGGGCAGTCACGTGAAGGAGCGGGAATGATGCCACAGGATTGAATTCGTGTCAAGCGATCGACCGGGCCAAAGAAAAACCGACCGGCAGGGTGCCGATCGGAGGGAGTGACCGCTTAGGTCGTGCTGCCGTCGCAGTTGTTGTCGACGCCGTCGCCGTAGACCTCCGCGCGGGAGGGGTTCGTGGTGGCGTTGGTGTCGTCGCAGTCGCTGTCCCGAGGGACGTAGCCCGCGGTACCGCACACGCCGGTGGGCTCGTAGATCCCGCCGGTCGGGGCGCCGTACGTGTCGTTGTCGGCATCCGGGAAGCAGGTGAGCCCGCTGTCGTCGACGATCCCGTTGCAGTCGTCGTCCACGAGGTTGGCGTACACCTCGGCCGCGTTCGGGCTGACCGCCGCGTCCGAGTCGTCGCAGTCCGAGAAGTCGGCCACGTAGCCGTCGGGCTGTTCGCACGAGGCAAGCCAGCTGGCGTAGGTGTCGTCACCGTAGCCGTCGCCGTCGAGGTCCGTGGACCACACCGTGGCATCCTCGGCCGCGACGTCGACGTCGCCGTCGCAGTCGTCGTCGATCTCGTTGCAGACCTCGTGCGCACCGGGGTTGACCGCGGCGTCCGAGTCATCGCAGTCGCTGGCGTCGGCCACGTAGCCGATCGGCGCGTCGCACGAGACGAAGCTCGTGCCCGCGTCGCCGTAGCCGTCGCCGTCGACGTCGACGTACCAGGTGGCCACGTCGCTCGCGTCGCTCTCGTCGACGGTGCCGTCGCAGTCGTTGTCGGCGCCGTCGCAGCTCTCGTGGGCGCCCGGGTAGGCGTCCGCGGATGTATCGTCGCAGTCCAGGCCGGCGCAGACGTTGTAGCCGTCGCCATCGAGGTCCGCCTCGTCGCTCGGCACCGCGCCGTCGCAGTCGTTGTCGGCGCCATCGCAGATCTCAGCCGCGCCCGGGTTGGTCGCGCTCAGCGCGTCGTCGCAGTCCGTGTCGAGGCTCGACACGTTGGCGGGGCGCGTGTAGGCGCCGTCGCAGGCCTCGGCCACCATGGCCCCGGCTCCGTAGCCGTCGCCGTCGGCGTCCGCGTACCAGGTCGTCTCGCCGAACGCGCCGGACTCGTCGATCGAGCCGTCGCAGTCGTTGTCGGCCTCGTCGCACACCTCTTCGGCGAGCGGGTTGACCGTGGCGTTGCTGTCGTCGCAGTCGAAGTCGGCCGCGCCGTCGCCGTCGCTGTCACGCGCGGCCACGAGGTCGCCGGTCGTTCCGTCGCAGGCCACGTCGACGTTCGCGAACTCGTCGCCGAACCCGTCGTTGTCCGAGTCGGAGTACCAGGACTCCGAGAGGTTCTCGTCGGCCAGGCCGTCGCAGTCGTTGTCCTGCAGGTCGCACCGCTCGGCCGCGCCGGGGTAGGTGTCGGCGCTGGCGTCGTCGCAGTCCGTGCCGTCGGCCACGTAGCCGTCGGGTTGGTCGCAGGCCTCCGCGCTGGTCGCGGGGTCGCCGTAGCCGTCGCCGTCCGAGTCCGGATGCCAGGTCGACGTCTCGCACGGAACGCCCGTGTCCGTGTCGCCGGTCTCCCCGGTGTCGCCGGTCTCGACGTTGGTGTCGGTGTCGGTGTCCGCGTCGGAATCGGCGTCGGTGTCCGCGTCGGCGTCGGTGTCCGCGTCGGTGTCGACCTTGTCGCACGCAACGTCCGAGTTCGGGTTGCAGTCGGCCAGCCCGGACAGCGTGTCGCCGTCGGGATTTCCGATGAAGTAGCAGCCGGAAAACAACAGGAGTACGAGCAGGGCGAAACAACGCTGAGCCAAGAAATAGATCCGCATTGGATCCTCCGTGAGGGGGGTGAAGAAGCTACGGTCAGGCCCGCAGCCGGTGATATTGTCCGAAGAACGGGCCTGATTTCTCGCGTTTGGCACGGTTTCCCAGCCAAAACGAGTGGTATTAATATCATGATCCTGGAACTTTGTCAATAGAAACGCCAGGAAAAAGAAAGACGCTCCCGACAGGACGGGAGCGCAGCGAGCGGCTCTTCCCTGTCGGGAGCGCAGAGTGGTTGTCCTCTCCTTAGCCTGCCTTCGCTGCGTCCCATCATGCGGACGCCTTTCGTGCGGGCTAGAACCGCAGGCCCGTCGAGCTCCGGTAGTCGATCTCGATCAGGAAGTCGAACGTGCCCGTGGCCACGCAGATCCCCTGGGAGTCGCTACCGTCGGTACAGAACGTGTAGTTCTGCCACCAGTAGGTCGAGGACCCGCTGGTGCTCACGACCGACACCTGGGAGGTGCAGCTCGAGAGCCCTTCGAACGAGACGACGTAGTAGCCGGCGGCATTGCTGCCGACGCTGTCGCCGCTGAGCCCGCACCCGGTGCCCGACCCGTTCTCGTAGACTTCGGCGGTCGCCGGCATCCCGTAGATCTGGGCCTCGTCCATCAGCAGGGTCTCGTACGACCCGTTCCCATCGACGTCCCGGAAGCAGGCTTCCTGGCCGGACGAGCAGACCGCAACGTCCTGCAGCTCGGCCATGGTGGCGTCGCTGCCGTCGCAGTCCTGGTCGATCCCGTCGTCCGGGATCTCGGCCGCGCCCGGGTGGACGTCGATCTCGGAGTCGTCGCAATCGGAGCTGTCCGCGACGTAGCCGCTCGCCGCCGAGCAGGCCCCGGTCACGAACGTGTCCGCATCTCCGAACGCGTCGCCGTCGGCGTCCGCATACCAGGTGCCGGTGAGGCCCTCGTCGATGCTCGCGTCGCAGTCGTCGTCGATCCCGTTGCAGGTCTCGACGGCGCCCGGATTGACCGAGGGGTTCGTGTCGTCGCAGTCCTCGGACACGCCGTACCCGTCGCCGTCGACGTCGTCCTCGAGCGTGACCTCGTCGGCGCCCGAGCAGTCCTGGTCGACGCCGTCGTCGGCGATCTCTGGGGCGCCGGGGTAGACCGTGGCGTCCGCGTCGTCGCAGTCGCCTTCCTCGACGGTGACGCCGTCGAGGTCCGCGTCGGTCTCGACGTAGACGCACTCGGCAGTGCCCGAGGCATCGCTGCACTCGTAGCTGCCGGCGTCCGCGCAGTCGTACGTGAGGACCGCGGATCCCTCGCACCAGCTCACGACGGTCCCGTCGCAGCTCGAGACGTACGTCCCGCAGTCCACGCCGGTGTCGACCGTGCCGGTGTCGGACCCGCTGTCCGTTCCGCCGCTGTCCGTGTCCGCCGTGCCGGTGTCCGTGTCGGCGACGCCGGTGTCCGTGTCCGCCGCGCCGGTGTCGGACCCGCTGTCCGTTCCGCCGCTGTCGGTCGTGTCGGTGTCCGCCGCGCCGGTGTCCGTGCCGGCGCCGCTGTCGGCGGAGTCGGTACCGCTGTCGGTCGCCGTGTCGGAACCGGTGTCGTTGTCACTGTCGTTCGTCGCGCCCGTGTCCGTGCCGGTGTCACTCGGGACGGACCCGGTGTCGACGACGTTGTTGGAGGGCATGACGGAGGGGGCGCAGCCCAGAAGGGCGAGGAGGATGAGCATGGTTAGCTCCTTTGCCTGTTTCCAGGCGTGGTGGTCGAAAGACCGTTTGTTTCTGACAAAATCACAGCTGACCACACCATGTGGCCAGGCATAAGATCCATGGTTTGGATCCCAAGCCCGGCAACAGGTTAGTGGACAAAGATATCATAAAAACGCGGGTTTGTCAATCCCCGCGCCTTATTAAATGGCTAACTTAAGCGAAAAGTACTTGCACGTCCTCCCAGGTCAAACCCTTCAACCCCTCGGCGGAATCCGAAACGACCGCATCGAAGATCGCCTTCTTCTTTTCCTGGAGCGCAAGGACCTTTTCCTCGATCGTTCCCTTCGTCACCAGCTTGTGGACGTTCACGGACTTGGTCTGGCCGATGCGGTGCGCGCGATCCATGGCCTGGCGTTCGACCATCGGGTTCCACCAAGGATCGTAGAGGACGACGGTATCGGCCTCGGTGAGGGTCAGGCCCGTTCCGGCGGCGCGGAGAGACAGAAGAAAAACGTGCTTGGTCGGGTCGTTACGAAATTGATCGACGACTCCGGCGCGATCCTTGGTCTTTCCCTCGATCGTCACGTGGCCGATTCCCATCTTGTCGAGTTCCGGACGAATCAGGTCGAGCATGCTCGTGAACTGGCTGAACAACAGGACCTTGTGGCCTCCGTCGGCCGCCTCGCGAAGCAGCTCGAGCGCGTACGCCAATTTTCCCGAAACGTCCTCCCCCTTCGACAAACGCTTGTCGACCAGAGCCGGATGGTTGCACACCTGTCGAAGCCTCGTCAGCGCGGCCAGAATTTCGATGCGCGACCGGTTGAACCCCTTCTTCTCGACCGCCTCGAACACGTCGCGTCGCGTCGAAGCCAGCACCTCCGCGTACAGCGACGCCTGAACCTCCGTCAGCTCGCACCAGTCGTTCTGCTCGATGCGCGGCGGCAGCTCGGGCGCCACGGATTCCTTCGTGCGACGCAGGAGGAACGGCTTCACGCGACGCTTCAACGTCTGAAGCCTCTCATTGTCGCCGAACTCCTTGATCGGCCGCTCGAACGTCGTCTTGAACATTTTCTGATCACCAAGCAGTCCCGGCATCAGGAAATCGAAGAGCGACCACAGCTCGTGAACGCCATTCTCCAGAGGGGTTCCGGTCAGCGCCAGCCGGTGGCTTGCCTTCAGTGTCTTGACGGCAAGCGCGGTCGCGGTCTTCGAGTTCTTCACATACTGCGCCTCGTCGAGAATCGCGTAGTGCATCGGGATCTTCTGATACAGCTTCGCGTCGCGCTGGAAAAGCGAGTACGACGTGACAAACAGGTCGGTCGACGCCGCGCGCTCGAGAACGGCCTTGCGCTCCCTTGCATTTCCTTCGACCGCGACGACCCTGAGGTCCGGCGTAAACCGCTTGGACTCCGCGACCCATGTCGAGATCAGCGTCTTCGGACAAATGACAAGCGACGGCGGCGTCCCGGCCACGCGTTCCGTCGAGATGATCGCAAGTGCCTGAAGCGTCTTTCCAAGGCCCATGTCATCGGCCAGAACCCCTCCGAAGCGATACTTCCTCAAAAACAATGCCCATGCGACGGAATCGCGCTGGTACGGCCGAAGAACCGTGCCGATCGCCTTTGGAATCTCCGGATCCCCGATCAGCTTCCCTTCCTTCGCATCGCGAAGGAACGACGCGATCGATTCGGTCGTCTCGCGCATTCGAATCCCGGACGTCTCGCCCGCAAGCAGCGCGAGCTCGATCGCCCGCGCGCGCGTGATCGTCTGGCGGCCAGTGACGTCCGCCACCTCGGCCATGCGGCGGATGAGATCCTGGTTCGAAATTTCCACGAACGACCCGTCGGCCGCGCGGATGAATTTCCCGTAGCCCGAAGCGAGTCCGGAAATTTCGACGGGGGTCAGCGGACGGTCGCCGCACTTCCAATCGACGGAGAACGAAAGCCAGTCCGTCCCCGACGACTCGCCAAAGTCCCAGTCCGAAGTAACCTCGGCCGTGCGGATCGTCGACAATGACTGGAATGCCTCGTCGACCAGAATCGCGTACGTCTCCGAAAGCCGCGACATCCCGTCGCGCAAAAACTCAAATGCCTCCTCGGCCGGCAGCTCGAACGTCCCCTTCCCCATCGAGAAAAATCCCTCGTTCTCAAGCGCCACGCGTGCCGACCGTTCCTCGTGCCAGTCGCGCAGCGCCACGTGCCTTCCGTCCTCTTCTCCCTCCACCGGCCATCCGGTCTCCACCGGATAGACAAGCGGACCGTATGCCGCCGTGGCCTTTGCGAGGATCAGGTCCTTCACGCGGTTATACGAAAACGAGAGCTCGATGCGTCCGAGCACGTATTCCTGCGGTGGCTTCCGCGAAGCCGAGACGTTTCCGGACCCATGGGTCACCAGCAATTTCTCAAGGTGCTTCGCCGCCTTCGCCGCGCTCACGTCGTCGAGCACGACCCCTCGCTTTGCCGCGTGGGCACGGAGCGTCTCAAGGAGATCGGCATCAGCCGCGGACAGTTTCGACGTTCGCGTCGGCGGCGCCTTCTCGGGCACGACGGACCGACGGGCAGCCACGAGCCCGAGCGCGACCACGTGCTTGCACGCCCCGCCCTGCGAATACGGGCAGTCGCAGTCGTACGACTCCACCTCGAACGCGTCGCCGTCCACGATCATGCTCGTGTGATACGAGACGCTGCCGTAGACGGTCCCCGTGATCTTGATCTTCCCCGAAGCCGTCCGCGACAGTTCCACGTTCTCAACCGCGCCATCCTCCACGTACGTCTTCCCACGTCGAAAAGACTCAGGGGTTGCGATTTCTCGGAGGAGTTGTGGGGGGAAGAGAGGCATAACTGGGGGAGGATAGCATGTTGGGGGGAGAAAAGATAGGGGTTGGAGGGGGCGGGGTTGCGAATAACGAATTAGTTACTTATTACACATATGCAACGTATTGCTACAGATGCTACGTATTCGAACGGGAAAGACGCGAGAACGAAAAAACGAACGGACGAATTTGTACCCATTCGTTCCAATACGTTGCATATGTGTAATAAGTAACTAATTCGTTATTCGCAAATTTTGCCGTAGCAAAATAAAAAAGAGCTCCCGCGGTGGGCGAGGAGCGCTAGGAAGCAGTCCTTCGTCCCACACCGGGAGCTGGAGAGGATCGGCGGAATGCCGATGGGCCGGTTGTTCGGTTGTCCCTGTTACCTAGCGCTCAACGCCGTGAACCGCGACGACTAGGAGCCGTCGCCCGCGGGGACGAGGCCCTCCGTCGTCTTCGAGACGGAGACGAGGTAGTTGCCATCCTCCATCTCGGTGCAGAAGCTCAGCGCCGTCGGGAAGCCCGACGTGCAGAAGTCGAAGTTGTCCCACCAGTCGCCGGTGTCGGCGTAGCTGGTCGTGAGGGACCCGTCGCTCTGCAGCGAGGAGATCAGGGTGATGGTGTACGTGTCGTACTCCCACGCGCTCGTGTCGACGCAGTCGCTGCTGTCGACCGGGGAGACCGCGTGGCTGGCCTTGAGGGTCCAGTCCATGCCGGTGCCGTAGCCGACCGCGTAGGCCGCGGCCTCGTCGTACGGGAAGTTGAACCCGTCCGTGGAGAAGCAGAGGCTGTCGCCGTCGACCCAGGTGTAGTCCGCGTACGGATCCGAGCTGGACGCGTCGGCCCCGCTGCAGTCCTGGTCGATGCCGTCACCCGCGGTGTCGGTCGCGCCGGGACAGACGGAGGCGTCCGCGTCGTTGCAGTCGCCGCCGTTCTCGGTGTAACCGTCGCCGTCGTTGTCGACGTCGTTCGGGTCCGCCGTGCCCGTGTCGGTGTCCGCGTCGCTGTCGGCGTCAGTGTCCGTGTCGGTGTCGGTATCCGCGTCGGTGTCGCCGGAGCAGCCGGTGCAGCCGGTGTCATCGAGCTTGATGCCGACGACGGAAGGGTTGCAGCCGACGGCCGCGAGGACCAGGGGGGAAAGGATCAGTGTGCGCATTCGAGACTCCTTGGTGATGTTGCCCCACAGGGCTGGGAACCGGCCCTTGTGGGAAGCCGGACTGGACCCACTTTCAGACGCGGGATTGCGTCGAGAAGCGGGAGGCATCTGGCGAAAGGTTTGATGTCCTTTCGACAAGTGTCTCGCGCGTCATTTCTGGCAAGGTCGTACTGTAGCAGGAATAGTGAGATTTGTCAAGGGAAAACGGGCTGCGAATAACGTATGAGCTGCACATCCTACGTATTGCTACGAATCGCAGCGGATGCTGATATTACACTGGTTTGTAGGAATACGTAACAATTTGTGTGATATGTAGCTCATACGTTATTCGCAGCCTTCGGGCCGTAGCCCGAAAGAAAAATCCCCGACAGTATGAACTGCCGGGGAGGTGTGGGAGTGGGTACCCACGGAGAGCCTACTTGCGGGGACCGCCACCGACGAGAACGGTGACGCCGCCCTCGCCCATGAGACCGGAGTCCCAGTACTTGGTGGTCAGGCTGGTGTCCGTGCCGAAGTTCTCGAGACCGACCGTGAGGTGGGTCTTGACCTCGATCCGCAGCCCCTTCTCGTTCGGGGCGAACCAGGAGGCCGCGGCACCGATGCCCGGGCCCCAGCCGCTCACGCCCGAGTCCAGCGGGTTGCCGGTGGCGCTGCTGCTGAGCGTGAGCATCGGACCGATGGCCATGTCGCCGTGCCGGTACTGGCCGACCACCGCCGCCGAGGCGACCGTGTCGGGGACCGTCCCGCCGAGGCTCCCCGTCGACCCTTCGCCGAAGCTCAGGTCGAGGGTGAGGCTGGCGTTCGGGATCCCGTACCCGATGCTGGCGACGACGTTGCCGAAGCCGACCATCCCGCTGCGGTAGACCGTGCCGTCCGCATCGACCAGCGAGCGCTGGGCGAGGAAACCGGCGCCGGCGCCGATCTCGAAGATGACGCCACGCCGCTGCAGGTCGCCGATGTCGGCGGTGTTCGCGCCGATGGCATCGTTCTGCCGCGCGTCGATCCCCTTCTGGAGGGAGGCCGCGTGCTTCGCGTCGAGCTCGAACTGGGCGAGCCGGGCATCGTACGCGTCGATCTTCGCGCTGAGCTCGACAACGGTCGCCTCGCTCTGCGAGATCAGCTCCGCGAAGTACGCCTTGTCGGCGTCCACGTCGGCCTTCATCGTCGCCTTCGCGTCCGCGATCACGGCTTCGGCCTCGGCCTTCGCCTTGGCGGCCACCGCGCGGTCGCCGGCGATGCGCCGGGCGGACTCGAGG
Organism: Candidatus Uhrbacteria bacterium; assembly: GCA_903843045.1. Classification (GTDB taxonomy): domain Bacteria; phylum Patescibacteriota; class Patescibacteriia; order UBA9934; family GWF2-40-263; genus YC12-FULL-57-11. Next base: position 35,392 of record CAIMOJ010000027.1, on the reverse strand, counting down.
TCGTGGGTCTGGGTCTCGGTCAGGACACCCTTTCCACGCTCGAACGAGAGGCCGTCGGCCAGGCCGTTGCAGGTCCAGGGCTTCTTGGACCCCTTGGACCAGTACGCGTCCTCCGCGCCGACGACCGTGCTGTTCCAGCACGAGTCGATGTCCTTCGCGAGCGCGATGCCCGCGGGGCTGGTTTCGCCGCCGGCCGCGATGAGCGCCGCGGCGAGCTCCTCGTCGTCGGTGTCGCCGCTGCAGTCGTTGTCGAGGCCGTCGCCGATCACGCTGGTCGCGGTCGGGTGGACGGTCGCCTTGGTGTCGTCGCAGTCGAGGCGCGACTTGCTGTCGCTGTAGTAGGCGTCCTTGTCGACGTCCGTCGCCTCGGTGCAGAGCTCGTCGTTCGCGGCCCCGCAGTCCTTGAGGGGCTCGACGACCGGGGCCGACTTGCAGGGCGCGACCGGGGCGCAGGGGGTGACGGCGAACGCCGGGGTGCTGACGAGAACGCCCACGAGGGCGAGGAAAGAAATCTGGCTCATGGAGCCTCCGTTGGTCTTGAGGGTCTGGGTCATGGTTGATCTCCTGGCTGGGGTTCCGGCTTGCACCGGGGTGTTTGACGTGCGAGGACCATCCCCGCGCGTCGCTGCACCCCGTGTTACCGGGGTTTGTTGACGTGCGGAAGAGGATTCCCCGCGGCGTCGATTGGTCCGGCGTCCGATCCTGGCACAAGGAGGAGGTGTGCCAGGGAGACGTCGGGCCAATCGAGGCAACGGGAAAGAACGATTAGCAAGGTCGGAGAATATCACATTTGGAGGAAAGTGTCAAGGGGTTTGGGTGAAATAACGCAAAAAGCCCACTCAGAGAGCCGGGCCTTGCGAGCGCGATAAGGAGGAGTCATCACGAACGCTGGTCCCGACCCTCTGAATGGGCTTTTTGTGCCATTATGCTAACATTTACGCCTGTTTTCGTCAAGCAATGTTATCCTCATGTACGAATTGGTGGCGCCGGCGGATTTTCTCATATTGCATGAGCACGAATCCGATTCCGACCAGTCCGCCCAGGACAACCCCGGATACCGCGTTTGCCAGAATATTCGGCTTCACGGGATACCGCGAGTTCAACGGCGCGTCGATGAGCTTTACCTGCACTCCCCCGCCCGACGTGTACTCGCTCGCCTTCGCGGTGAGCACGGACGCCACGGCGCGGGCAATCTGCTCGGCCTGCGAGACGTCCTGGTGGTAGGCCGTGATGGTCATGAGTCCCGACCCGCGCGCGATCGTGGCGTCGACGGTCTTCGCCCACTCCTGGCGCTTCTTGTAATCCTTGGTTGGGAAGTATCGCTCCTGAATGGAAAAGCCGGCCTTCATCACCTCGTCGAAGAAGGTCGTCGTATACACGATCGTCGACAGGTTCTCGGCGATGCGCTCCTCGGAACGGCTGGCCGTGTACGCGTCGGTGGCCGAGCCGAGGTCCTGCATCACGAGGAGCCGGACGGTGGACGAATACTTGAGCGGCTGCACGAAGCAGACGAGCAGCGCGACGACGAGCCCGACGACGCAGAACGCGCCGATGGTCCTGGCCCGGTCGAAAAGAATGGAGGTATAGTTGATGGTTGCCATATGCCCTCAGTATATCACATCGCGCCGAGCGTGACCTTGATCTCGATCTCCTTGCCGTCCCGCGAGACGCGCAGCGTCAGCGTGTCGCCGACCGCGTGGGTCGCAACGAGCTCGTCGAGCGACCGATGCGCGTCGATGGCGGTTCCGTCCGCGGAAAGAATCACGTCTCCCGCGAGCAATCCCGCCACTGCCGCCGCGCCCCCCTTCTTGATCGACGATGGCCCGAGCAACAGCGCGCCCTGCGACAATCCGCCCGTGTCCTTCTCGCTCAGCCCGATCGTGTGCGACAGGTCCGTCGCCAAAACGCCAAGGGACGGGTTCGCAATGACCCCCTCGCGCAACAGGCCGTTGAACGCCACGAGCAGACCGTCCGTCGGCAAAATCGTCGAGAAGCCAAACGCCCCGCCCTCCACAAGCCCGACGAGCTCCCCGCGCGCGTTCACGACCGGCGTGCCCGGAAACGATCCGATGAGCGGGTCTGCCACGGACAGTCGTCGTGCCAGGGCGTCCGCCGAAAGCGGTCCTGCCGGAATATGGGATTCGACGAGCGATTCCGAAAACAGCGCCGACGGAGAAGCTGCCGCGAACAGCTGGTCGCCTGGCAGCAGGTCGAACCCGCTCCCGAACGCGAACACCGGAAGGTTCGTCGCGTCGAGCTTCAAAAACGTCGCGCCGGTCGACGGGTCCGCAACTTCCTTCACGATCGAATGCACGTGTCCGCCAACGACGACGGACAGGCCGGACATGCCCGGCAATCGATCGACAAGCGTGACCATCCATCCGTCCGACGTAAGTACCGCCCCGGACGCGATCGGCTTCGCGAACGATCCGACCGCGTAAATCTGCGCGACCCCCGGAAGGACGCCCTCTGTCACCGCATGCACGGCATCGGCGTACGTCATAGGAGTCGTTCGCGGCCGCTCCTCCGACAATCGCGGTGGCGTCGAGGCCTGCCCGAGCGATACCGCGTAGTCGTTCAGGTAGTTCGTGGTCAGCGCCGCCGAGATCGTTCCCCCGCCAAGACCGAGGAGGAGGGCGAGGAAGGTGGTTTTGATCGCGTGCGTATTGGAATATTTCATAAGGCCGTGAGGGCTCTGTGGTTACGAAGTACGAAGCTAATTTATGTCCACCGCGCCGATCCGAGGATCATCACCAGCAGAACGACGCCGGTCACCAAGTACCTTCGAACGGTCGATTTCGACAGGCTCTCAACGAATCTGGCTCGCGTCAAGCCCAGGAAGAGGTAGGCCGTGAGCGCGATGAGCGCGGCGTTCGTATAGAAGCCGGTTGGAAGATAGGTCACGGTGAGGAAGATTTCGGTCACGAGCAGGGCTCCGCAGATCGCGTACAGCCTTGCATGGCTCACGTCCACCTTGCTTGCCCACAGCGTGCCGAAGATGACGAACAGCGAGACGACGAAGAACAGCGCGGAAAGCAGCCAGATCGGGGCGTAGATGGTCAGGAAGATCCGCATGCCGAAGGCGACGACGCTTACGAAGAACACGCTCGCCACGTTGAGCACGAGCGACAGGTGCTCGATGGCGTAGGTCTCGTAGTTCGCCGGAAGATGGACGTAGGAGAAGACGTGTTCCGCGAAGAAGAAGACGAACAGCGACACGACGACCGCAAGCGCGAACTCGGCGTTTGGATTCTCAAGAAAAAGCATGAGGCCGAAGCTGGATCCGAGAAACAGGAGCGGCGTACCGACCAACATCCAGAATTGGAACGATCGCGGGGAAAATCCAACCAGGCGAACGTAGAGCGCCGCGACGACGAGCAAGGTGACCGCCATCGCGCCAAGCGGGTTCCGTTGGAAGTTCAAGAGCGCGGCAAACCCGAGGGCCGTCGCGAGACCGATGAGAAACGGGGTGACGCGGTGGATCAGGATCATGGGAGAGACGCGTTTATCGAACTGACGGTAGGCGCGATGGCCGGAGCGATCACGGACGAAACGAGCCAAGGGGAAAGCTTCCAGGAGCCAAGCGTCACGTCCGAGACGGATACGGCGACCTTTCCCTTGTCGAACGAGACGTCGAGACGCGCCCTGATGGCGCTCTTCTGCGCATTGTCGCGCAAAGGGAGGTACAGTTCAACCCCCTCCCCGTCGTCGTTTTTTGTTGCCTGCGACGCATGCTCGTCAAACCAGGTCTGCCCGTCGGTGGAAAGCACGTCCTGGACAAGCGCGGTCATGGTCGTTTCCGGGATATCCGCGACGTTTCCCTTGAACGACCCGCTCTTCAGGTATGCCTCCAGCGAAAGGCCGGGGGCGACCTTCCTTTGCGGGGATGGCGCCTTGTACGCCCAGGACGAGAGGACGGGAACGCTTGCGAGTCCCGTCGCGGCAAGGGTCCAGGCGACGAACCCGCCCGCGCAAAGGATCGCGACGAAAAGCAGAATGGCGCACGACCGAAACCACGGGCGCTTCGATTTGCCCTTGTGCACGGCCTTCAAGATATCGCCCTTCATCTGCGACATCTCCTCCGCCATCGGTTGGTTTTTCTCAACGCGGGCCATGCGGGATTACGGCGCGAGCCACGGTTCGGTCGCGACGATCTTCGTCAGCTTGGCGTATCCGGCATCGAGCGATCCGTCTTCCCCGCGCAATCCGTCGCGCATCAGGGATAACGAGACCGCGAGGCCAAGATGGACGTCCTTGTAGGAGGCGGGGACGGTAACCGGTATGAGCGCGGCGAGCGCGTCTTCGACGGCGGCGAGCTTGATCGCGTCGTTGGTCGCGGCGCCGTACGACGCCAGAAAAGGGGCAATCACGGCGTGTGAGTTCGTTCGATAGTCGGCATCGGTCACGGCGGGAGTCGTCGACGCGTCCGTAGACCTCACCCCGGCCCTCTCCTTTTGAAGGAGAGGGAGGCGAGTGTCGAGGGTGTAAAACATCAAGGACCCGAGGGCGAGCGTCAAAAGAGCGATGGCGAGCGGATAGAACGAGCGGCGCTTGTGAAATAGCATAGGTTATGTTTTATCTCCGGTTCGAAACAGGTCCTCGAGAACGACGGCGACCATGGTCGCGACGGGAATCGACAGGATCGCCCCAACGAGCCCGGCCAGCTTCACGCCAACCATGAGAGCGACGATGGACACGATCGGGTTCAGCCCCGTCACCTTCTGCATGATCTTCGGGACGAGGATGTGGTTCTCAAGCTGCTGAACGACCAGGTAGAGGATCAGCACGGCGAGACCCTTGACCGGCGACTGCACGAACCCGATGATCACGGCCGGGATGAGCGACAGGGTCGGTCCCACGTATGGGATGATCTCGAACAGCCCGGCAAGCACCGCGAGCAGCAGCGCGTACTTCACGTTGAGGATCACGAGCCCCACGAACAGGCAGACGCCCACGATCAGCCCAAGCAGCAGCTGCCCCCGCAGCCACGCGCCAATCTTCGTCTGCATCTTCGCGATCATCTGCGCGATGAACGGCTGGTACTCGACCGGCGCGAAGCTTCGGAACAGCTTCCGGGCGGCGTCCTCCTCCACGATCATGTAGAACGCGAGCACCAGCACCACGAACAGCGCGACAAACCCCGAGAGAAACCCCGCGACCTGCGAGAACACCGACGTCACGGACGTCGACTGCCCGGAGAGAAGCGACGCGAGAAAGTTCTGCACGTCAAACAGCGTCCGCACCTTCAAAACCCCCTCCTGCAGTACCGTCGCGAACGGCCCGGATCCGAACAGCTGCGTTACCTGGTCGATGATGACCGGCACGATGAGCACCGTCACGATGGACGCGACCAGCCCGAGCGCCAGGTACACGATGACCACCGCCACCGCGCGAGGAACCTTGTTCCGCGCGAACCAGTCCGCCAGCGGGTCGATGAGCGCGGCCAGGAGCAGCGCTACGAACAGCATCGCCACGATGTCCCGTATGAACCAGAGGAACCACGCGGAAATGCCAATGAGCACGACCTTGACGAAGGTGAGCGTGGAGACGTTGATGGTGTGGTCCTGAGGAATGATGGGCGAGGGCATAACGAGAAGATTATAGCACAATCGATTGACGCGCGACGATTTTTCTGAGATACTTTGTTTCCGAGACGCATTTCAGGAACCCTTGAAAATGGATGAGATGTCGTCGATCGGCGAGGACCGGACGGAGGCGTGTAGAGACATACGCCGTAGGAGGACCGGAGCCGATCGAGGACAGATCGCCAGTTTCAAGGGTTTCTGAAGGGGGGCTGTCCGGGGTTCGCTAGGGACAGGAGGCCAGATGAGCAAGCCGAGGTTGTAGGGATCCTCGTAAATCCTTCCTGCAAAAAGACAATTGCCAACGTCTTCGCGAAGGCCAAGAACATGATCGCTTCGGCGTTCTCCGTTCCGACCTTCTCTCTGGTTGTCGCCTAATAGCAACAGCCCATCCGTCCCCTGACGTCCGATAGCGGGATCCGGGTGTTATAAGCATCGGGCTGGGTGATGCCGTTTCCGTCCAGCATCACCGAGGAGGCAGGCGGGACCGTTCGCATGGGTTTTGTCCCGCTCACATCATGCGAACGTATCCAGGCGGGACTGAGCTTGAAGAAACATCCGGCTGAGCGTCCTTACACGGGAGTTCGATTCTCCCCAGCTCCACCAAAAAACATCCAGCGACGCTGGATGTTTTTTGTTACTCCTTCATCCGTGCCCGGATGTCGCGCTCCACGTCGCGCTTCTTCAGAACCTCGCGCTTCTCGTACTGCTTCTTCCCTTTCGCCAGCGCGAACTCGAGCTTGATGAGGGCCTGCTTGGTGAACACGGTGATGGGGACGAGGGTGAGGCCGTTCTCGTGGGTCTTGCCGATGAGGCGCTGGAGCTCGCGCTTGTGGATGAGGATCTTGCGCTCGCGGATCGGATCGTATCCCGGCTGCTCGCCGGCCGGGCCGTACTTGGAGATCGTCGCGCCCTTCAGCCACAGCTCGTTGCGATAGATGTGGAGGAACGATCCCTGCAGCTGGATGTGCCCCGCCTTCACGCTCTTTACCTCCGGCCCGGTCAATTTCAAACCGCCCTCGAGCTTTTCCAAAAACTCGTAGTCGAACGCGGCGCGCTTGTTGGTGGCGAGGGTTGGCATAACGGACGCATCATATATCCGCGGAGACGCATTGACAAACGGGGCTTCGGCGAAACGTCGGGGGCTGATACGATGGGTGAATCAAATTATCGTATGCGCAAACTCATTCTGTCTCTCGCCGCCATTGCCCTTCTCGGCTTCGGATGCGCCTCGTCGACGCCGGCGCGCCACGCTCCGCAACCCCAGGCATCCGCCCCGACGACCCCTTCGACCCCCTCGACAACCCCGACTCCCTCGGTTCCCAAGGACGCGCTGTACGTCTCGTTCATCCTGAACGTGCACGACTGGACAAGCCCGGACAAGAGCATCGCGACCGTCGGCCGAGTGATCGACATCCATGAGAAGTACCACGTTCCCGTCGACGTCTATCTCGACGACCCCGTCGTCCAGGTTTACGCGACCAAGGCCCCCGAGCTGATCAAGCGTCTCGCGTCCTCGAAGGACGTCGCGGTATCCTACCACCTCCGCCCGCCCTATCCCTACTACTTCGGGTTCGACTGGCGCGGATTGGACGCGATGTCGCCGACCGACCTCGCGGCGCTGCTGACCAGCTACGAGACGCACGCGATCGACCTGACGACCGGCGCCCCGACCTCCGCGCCGGGAGGATACCAATTCCTCAAGGACAGGATCGGATACGCCCCGTATACGGTGGCCGGAGCGATCGGCGGCAACGCGGGCGTGGCCGCGACGGTCGAAAAAATTTACATGGGGATGGGCGCGCAGATGACGCTGCTGCACGGACGCGAGACCAAGCTCGGGGAGAAGGAAGGCGGCCTGTGGCTGCGTCCCGAGACGCTTGAGGTGAAGGCATACGAGAAGAAGGGCCACTACGCCGGCGCGGACCTGATCAACGACGCGATCGCGCAGCTCCCGACCACCGGCCTCAGGTTTATGAACCTCAAGTGGCACGAGGACAACTTCTATACGACCGGCACACCGTGGGACGCCGTGTACTACGACGGCACGGACCGGACCAAGCCCATGTCTCCCCCGTTCAATCTTTCGCTGGCGAACGACCGCTCCGCCACGAAGCCGAAGAACGACGTGGAGCAAGCCGAGCAGTGGCAACGCTACGAGGACGCGGTCGCGTACGTCGCGGCGCATCCCGAGCAGATGACCGCGCTCAACTCGCCGCTGGTCCTCAAGCTGATGCCGTAGCGATCGTCGCGTGAGCCGCGTTGACAAACGGCCAGATCGCGACTATCTTTCGCGCACGGAGATTCTTTCAATGCCATTTACGACCCCAGCGGAATTCGATACCGACCGCATTCGCTCATTCGTCGCGTCCGTCGAGGGACAGGACGCGCTGCTCGGGGCAATCGCCTCCGGGTTCGGACACGCGGACCCGACCCTGTTCGTCGCGGCCGCGCGACGTGAAATCGGTGCGTGGTCCGGGATCAAGCGCGCCAACGTTCGCATGAAAATTCTTACGGGACAGATCGATGTGATCGGCGGGCACGGAGAACTCAAAGGGTCCCTCGCGTCGCTCGCCTCAGCGCTCCTCGGATTTCGCACCCCTCCGGGCCGCGCACTCGAGATCGGCAAGATCCTGTTCGAGATTCTCGACGCGGACGTCGACGACCTCGGCGCCTGGATGCGCGACGTCCCGCCAAACATTGTCTCCATGGGCTGCGACCGCGAACGCCTTGTCCTCCACGTCATCGGACGCCTTCCGACCTGAACGCCTTGCCTCGGCGTTCTTTTTTTGTCCGCCCCAAAAGGGTCACCGAGAGACCCGGACATGACAACGTGGCGAATATATTTAGAACGTCTGGGCGTCTTCAAGGGGGTCACTCGGTGACCCATTGCTCATTCGACAAAAAAAAGAGAACCCGCGATGGGTTCAGGATGCGAAGTGGATCTCGCGGATCAGGGCGTCCGTGAACGCCTCCGTGCCGACCGGGGTGATGCCCGGGTAGCGCCTGGCGAGATCGCCGGTGATGAACTCGCCCTTGGAGTAGATCGCGTCGATCGCGTCGCGCAGGCGCTTCGCCTCGGCGTTCTTTCCGATGTGCTCGAGCATGAGCGCACTCGAGAGCAGGATCGCCGTCGGGTTCGCGATCCCCTTGCCCGCGATGTCGGGAGCGGAGCCGTGCACGGCCTCGAACAGCGCGAAGTGATCACCGTAGTTCGCCCCGGCCGCGACCCCGAGCCCGCCGATGAGCCCCGCGCAGACGTCGGACATGAAATCGCCGAACATGTTCTCGATGGCCATCACCTGGTACGACGACGGGGTCATCACCAGCCGCATCCCCATCGCGTCGCCCAGCATGTGGTCGGCGAGAATGCCCGGGTAGTCGGCCGCGATCGCGTTGAACGCGTCATGGTACATTTTTCCCCACAGCTTGTGGATGTTCTCCTTGTTCACGACGGTGACGTGGTTGCGCCCGGTCGCGTTGGCGAAGCGGAACGCGCGTCCCGCAAGCTGCAGCATTGCCTCCTCGCTGAAGTGCGCCGTGAGCACGACCTTCCGCGAGCCGATCTCGCCGCTGATGGTCTCTTCGCAGAGATACAGTCCCTCCGTGTTCTGACGAAAGATCACCAGGTCCACGCCCTGCGTCGTCCCGGGGATCGGGAGCGACCGCACCGGGCGGAATCCGCAGTACAGGTCGAGCGCCTGCCGCAGCGTGACGTTCACGCTCTTGAACCCGCCGCCGCCCGGCGTGGTGGTAGGCCCCTTGATCGCGACCTTGTACTCGCGGATCGCGTCGAGCGTCTCCTGCGGGAGCGGACGGCCGTGCGTCGCAACCGCCGACTCGCCCGCCGGCATGTCGATCCACTCGACCGTGACGCCCAGCGCCGCGACGACGCGCTTCATCTGATCGATCACTTCCGGCCCGATCCCGTCGCCGGGCAAACAAACGATACGGTGCATGCAGATCTCCCATCGCGGGAAAAGAATGTCCGCGATGCCGGGTTTCTATCAGGAAATTCGGTTTTTGTCAAGCGATCTGGCAAACATATCCAAAGAAATTCGGGAGTTTGGCTTGAAAACAAACCATCGCGCACAACGGTTGACATTTCGGCTATTTTGGCGTAGGATCGGAACTTCGGCAATCATGCCGAATGACCTTTTTGGAGAACGCAGATGCCCAAGCAAGCAACCGAGCAGGAACGAAGCGATTTCTGGAATATGACCCGCGAGCTCGACGCCGACGGCGCCATCGCGCGCGCGTCACTCAGTGACCCCGCGTTTCTGCGCGAGATTTCCCAGGCCGCGGTCCGACACCAGCGCCGATCCGCCTGGGCGCAGGAAGCCGCGGTCGAGCGGACACACCCGCTGGTCGATCTCATGGAGATGGTCCGCGCGTGGCCCGACATCCTCGAGATCGTCGATGGCGCGAAGGCGTTCGACCTCGCGCTCCTCAACGCTCGCGACCGCGTCGCGCGATTCGAGCACGAGCGCGAGGACAACCGGAACATGCGCCTCGTGGTCGTCCCGTACGCCCACACGGCGCTCGACACCGCCCGTTACGCCGCCGCGCGCATCGAGAGCGAACACGCGAAGCGCCTCGCGTCCGTGACCGAGCCGCACCTCGCGCCCGTGCATGCGCGGAAGCTCGGAAGAGCGTCGCTGCACGCGAGCGCGTTCGATCGGTTCGAGCGCGACCAATCCGAGAAGATCCTCGACAGCGAAAACCCCGTGTTCCAATTCGGATACTCGGGCGGGGTCGTCCCGCGCTACGGAGAGCTGCGCATCGAGGTGATCGACTTCGGGGCGTACGCGGACGCGCGCTACATCGCGCCCACGGGACGATTCACCGGCCGCTATGAGCCGAACCTGGTCCCAGCCGACCCGATGTTCGCCCACGCCGGCGTCCTGTGCGCCTTGGCGCAATATCCGAAGTCCACTCTGTGCGTCGCCGAAATGGGATCGGCTCCCAAGGACGAATCGGGCCGGGAGCGACTCCGAGGCAGCACAACGCACATTCCCCTCCAGCTGATCCGTGGATTCCGTTCGCTCATCTACGGATCGCGACCGGATGACGAGGACAGGCGGAACGTCGACTGTCCCCAATGGGTACGTCACCGACGCTCGGACACCTGGCATACGGCAGTGCCGATTCTTTGCACCTGCAACCGCGGAGAATTCGTCAATTGGATGGCGGTCGATCCGAAGGACCCCTCCTACGGAATGTCCGACGACCACATGGTCGCCACTCCGGTCCGCCTCTGGGAAACCGAGCTTCCCTGACCCTTCCCGCCTTCCCTTAGGAACGGCGGGAATTTTTGTCCCCTTCCCTTGCCTTTTCCGCCCAAGTCCGCTACTATCCTGCTTGACTATGCGCATTCATCGCCACCGCCATCAGAAGCCGAAGCTCAACATTCCGACCTTCCGGATCAACGAGCAGATCGACAACCCGGAAATTCGGGTGATCGACGACAAGGACGTGCAGCTTGGGGTCATTCCTACGTCGCAGGCCATGGAACTGGCGCGCTCGCGCGAGCTCGACTTGGTGGAGGTTTCACCGAAGGCGGAGCCGCCTGTGTGCAAGATTCTGGACTTCGGGCACTTCAAGTACCAGAAGGAGAAGGAGGTTCGCAAACAGAAGGCTCAGTCGCACGAGGTTGAAATCAAGGGAATTCGGCTTTCCCTGCGCATCGGGGTCGGTGACTTGGAGATTCGACGCCAGCAGGCCAAGAAATTCTTCGAGCGAGGCGACAAGATCAAGATCGAGCTTCGCCTCCGTGGCCGCGAAAAGGCCCATGTGGACCTGGCAAAGGCCGTGGTCAACAAGTTCGTGGAGATGATGAAGGCCGACTTCCCGATTCGAATCGAGGCTCCGCTCCAGGTCATGGGAGGCACGATTACCATGGTTCTGGCCCGAGGTTGACAGGATTTAACGAAAAATGTACACTCCGGCGGATAGAAATTTTCGAATATGCCCAAACTCAAGCCTCACAAGGCCCTCACCAAGCGCGTCAAGATCAGTCCCACGGGAAAGGTTTTGAAGCGCCGCAGCGGCCAGAACCACTACAACAGCCGCGTCTCGGGAAAGATCACGCGCAAGAAGCGCCGTGACCAGTCGCTTTCCCCGGCCCACACCCGCGCCATTAAGACCCTGATTCCGGGCACTAAATAAGAATTCTATGCCACGTGTCAAACGAGGCGTACAACACAACAAGCGCCGCAAGAGTCTTCTGAAGAAGACGAAGGGCATGATGTGGGGTCGCAAATCCAAGATCAAGCTTGCCCGTACCGCCGAGCTCAAGGCCGGCGCCTATGCCTTCCGCGACCGTCGCGCCAAGAAGCGCGTGATGCGCTCGCTCTGGCAGGTCCGGCTGAACGCCGCGGTACGCCCGCTCGGCCTCAGCTACAGCCGTTTCATGGACGCGGTCCACAAGGCCGGAGTCGAAGTCGATCGCAAGATCCTCTCGACGATTGCCAAGGATCACCCCGCCGTCTTTGAGGCCATCGTCGCCCAGGTCAAGAAATAAACAAAAAAGCCGGTCCGTCGCTTGACGAACTGGCTTTTTTGTTGTATTGTCCACATCCGCTGGATGCCTGTCGCATCCGGTGGAAATTTACCAAAAGGAGGCCAATGGCCAAGAAACCACGTGGGAAACGTCGAGTGGACGCCGCTCCCGCTCCGCCGGTGACAGAACCCGTTGTCCCGGAACGGTCGATCACGCTCCCGGACCCTCCGCCGATGGAACCGGAATTCGTCGCCGTCCCTGACCCGCCGCCAGAGGAGAGCGACGACGATCCGCCGACCGATCCTGGGAAGGCGACGTTCACGGCGGACCAGATCGGATCGTCGGCCCTTCCGTCCGCCGGGACGGTCGAGACGTCCACCCATCTCACGTTCACGGGATACGACTACCTCGTCCCCGTGCCCGTCGATCAGGACGATGGCGAGGACGACGGGATCGATGAGATCCGAGGGCTTCTTCCCGGACCGACCCTGGATGACGACCAGGTTCCGACAGCGGTCGAGCCGGTCGAAGAGACCGAGGAGACGCCGATCATTCCTCCCCCAACCCAGCCGCAAGGCAAACACACGACCCTCTACAATGACCTGGCCGGCCCAAGCGGCCCAGCACCCAAGGAGATCAACATGACCAGCCCGAACCCGAGTTCCCCCGTACCCCCGAAGCCGGAGGACAACTCCCGGCTCGTTCCCGCCCTCCTCGCCCTGGCGGGCATCGCCGGCGTCGCGGTCGTCCTACTCGTTGTTGGCCTGCACAGGCCGACGGCCGACCATGACATCCAGCAGGTCACTACCGCCGAGGTTCGCGCGGCCGAGCCGCCGCCCGTTCCGGCCGAGATCGTCGCGCTGTCCAAGCCGACCGCGCCGGACGAACCCGGAGACGATGCGGACGCGCTCGATCAGGAATCGGTCACCGGACCGATCCTGCCCGTCGCACCGGAACCGACCAAGGCTTCCGCGGTCGATCGGGTCAACCCGAACCCGACGACCGGCTACGAGGCCGACGAGCCGCCGATCGCGACGGTTGCCAAGCCCGCCGCGACCGTCGCAGCCCCCGTCGCCAAGCCGATCCCCGTCGCCGCGACCGTCCCGGCTCCCAAGTCCGCCGCGCCCCCGGCCGCGGTCGCCAAGCCCGTCGTCGCGGCAAAGGTCGTCGCAGCCGCTGCGCCTCCCGCGCCCCAGAAGGCAAAGCTTCCCGACTCGCTCGTCGTCTCGTCGATGGGCCCGAAGCCCGCCTGCAAGGCCGAGTGCGCCTGGGGCAACGTGAGTCCGACGACCGGTCTCCCGATGGTCGCGAACGGCACCCACGCGGTCACCTGCGGCGACGTCACCTACGCGGTGACCACCCTGGCCAAGATCGCGGACGGCCCGCAGAAGTACTGCTATACGGTCACTGGCGTCTCTGCCAACTGACCCCCTGCCACCCAGCTCGAACGTCGAGGGGTGGCTTTTTTGTCGGATCTCTGCTATCCTCCCCCTCATGGCAACGCGCATCAACAAATACCTTGCCGACCACGGCTATTGCTCCCGACGCGAGGCGGATGCCCTCATTATCGCCGGCTCCGTTTTTATTAACGGAAAGCGCGCGGAACTTGGCGACAAGGCCGAGGAGACCGACCGCGTGCGCATCGTGGGCCAGGCCAAGCGCGTCGCGCCGAAGAAGATCTATCTGATGATGAACAAGCCTATCGGCGCAAAGGTAACCACCGACTGGAGGCTGAAGGAAAAGTCCGTGATGGAACTCGTACCGAAGAAGGACCGCCTGTTTCCGATCGGACGTCTCGACGTCAATACGGCCGGACTCCTCCTGTTTACGAACGACGGTGACCTCGCCCTCAAGCTCACGCATCCCCGCTATGCCAACGACCACGAGTACGAGGTTGTGCTCGACAAGGCCGTTTCCGACGCGCACCTGCAGCGCCTGGCCGAGGGAGTTGACGTCAACGGCGAGAAAACCCCGCCCGCGATCATCCGACGCCAAAGCCAGCGCGGATTCACCCTCATCCAGAACGAGGGCGACAACAAGCGCATCCGCCGCATGTGCGACGCGTTCGGCTACACCGTCCAGAAGCTCACCCGCGTCCGCGTCGGAACGGTCCGCCTCGGATTGCTCCAGCTCGGAAAGACGCGCGAGCTGACGGACGACGAGATAAAGGCGTTGAAGCGAGACTAAAATCCACCGAGTGATCGGTGGATTTTTATGATACAATGAACGCATTATCATTCATGATTACAACCTATGAAGACACGACAGCGTTCGGGCCGCGATCTTGCGTTTGGAGGACTGCTGATGGCAGTCCTCCTTCTCGGCAGCAGCTTCCTCGGCCATGCGGCGCTCGCCGACGGCGAGTACGCCGGCGAATTCTGGAACCTGCCCGGGGACAGCGGCGCGGAACCGGCATTCCCGGTCGGCGAGCCGGACGTGACAAGCCTGGGCGCGGACGTGAACTTCAACTGGGATGACGGTTCCCCGAGCGGATCGATCAATTCCGACCACTTCGCCGCCCGCTGGACGAAGACGGCCGCCTTTGACGAGGGAACGTACACGTTCAGCGTGCGTTCGGACGACGGGGCGCGAGTCTATCTTGATGACGAACTGATCCTGGACGAGTGGTTCGACCAGGGCGGCGGCGAGACGTTTACGACGGACGTCGCCGTTTCCGCGGGAGACCACGACATCAAAGTCGAGTATTATGAAAATGGAGGGGGCGCGCTGATCTATTTTTCCTATGGTGCCACCCCGCCCTACCCGCTGGCCGGAGACGGAACGACGGACAGCCCGTACGTCGTCGCGACCTGCGAAGATCTTCAGCGCGTCGACGAGTACCTTGACGCGACATTTCGCTTGAAATCAAACATCGACTGCTCCGCTACGGGGATCTCCGACGGGGAGGATCCGAATTTTGACGCGGCGCTGTACAACGACGGCGCGGGCTTCGACCCGATCGGAAATTACGAGGAACGCTTCACGGGAACATTCGACGGCCAGGGCTTCGTGATCACCGGCCTGTACATGGACCGCAACGCGTACACGCTCGGCCTGTTTTCCTACGTGGACGAAGGCGCGAACGTCCAGAATTTTGGAATGGAGGACGTCGACATAAACGACAACGACGAGTGCGACGTCGGCGCGATCGCCGGCCGCAACGACGGAACGATCACGAACGTCTATTCGACCGGATCCGTCTCGGGATACTGTGACGTCGGCGGGCTGGTGGGAGGCCACAACGGATCGGATACCATCCAGCGCTCCTACTCCTCCGCGACGATTTCCGGATTCAGCAACGTCGGTGGGCTCGTCGGAAACAACTATGGCGGCGGAAACATCGTGAACGACTACGCGACGGGCGACGTGAACGGCACGTTTTCTGTCGGCGGACTCGTCGGAAACAACTCCGGGTCCGTCGACAGGTCATACGCCGTCGGACACGTGACCTTCGCGGATGGGGGCGACGGCATCGGCGGACTCGTTGGATCCAACGGCGGAGACGTGACGAACTCCTTTTATGACGGAGAGACGACGGACGAGGGAGACAACGGCGTGGGAACGATGAAGACCACACTGGAAATGACGGACGCTTCCACCTTCACGAGTCTGGAGACTGTCGGATTGGACGCCCCATGGGATTTTAGTGGGGTGCAGAATGACGACGCGTCCACCGACGACTATTGGACGATCGACCCCGAGACCAACGGCGGATATCCGTACTTTTTCTGGCAGCGGAATGCCACATCGGACGCCGAGGGTTCCGATATGCTCGGTTACTGGAAATTCAACGAGGGCGAGCCGGGAACCTGCGACGGCGAGGCGGATGCCTGCGATTCCGTGAGCGAGCATCACGGAACCTGGAGCGGACCGGACGGAGCCAACGAAACGGCCGTCTGGAGCGAAAACGTGCGCGACCTGAGCGTATCCAACCCGTTCTCGATGGACTTTGACGGTACGGACGACCAGGTGAGCACAGACCTCTCGTTCGGCGACATGACGGCGTTTACCCTTGCCGGATGGATTCGTCCGACGGCCGATGGCGACCGAATCGCGTTCTTCGGGCAGAACGATACGATCGAGTTCGGATTCGAGCAAAACGAGGGCGGGAACTTCATGACCTGCGTCACGCAGAACGGAGGAAGCGCGTCCTGGCACTTTGACGAGGACCTTTTCCCGCTGAGCGAATGGCACCACGTGGCCTGCGTCGGAAACGGGGAGTCCGTTCGCCTGTACGTAGACGGCGAGGCGGTCAGGACCGTCTTCGACCACGCCAGTGGCGACTACGGCGATTCGCCGGACGACGCCTTCAACATAGGCGCGTCCGTATGGGACCCGGAGGGAAACAACTTTTCGGGCCAGATCGACGAGGTGCGCGCCTATGACGTCGCCCTTTCTCCGACGGCGATCTTTGCGCTTTCGGATCGCGTCCCATCCGTCGAGACCTACGCCGCGACCTCCGTCAACAAACGCGACGCGATGCTGAACGCCGAGATCATGGACGTCGGCTCAGCCAACGTTTCGGAGGTCGGATTCCAATACGGACTGACCGAGGACTACACGGGATCGGTATCCAACGAGTCCGAGTACACCGCCGTCCAGTTCTCGCTCGGAATAGAATCACTCTCCTGTCACACCACCTATCACTACCGCGGATACGCCGTGAACGAGGTCGACACGTCCTACGGAGACGACATGACGTTCCGGACGGATTCGTGCGGCTCATCGTCCTCCGGCGGCGGATCGACGGCGGTGACCGAACCGGATCCCGAAACGACGGACGGTTCGACCGTGTCCGGCGACACGACCGACGACGCGGCCCTCGTGACGGAAACGGGCGAGACCCTTCCGCCGGGCACTCCTGCCTCCGCCACCGCCCCCTCCCCATACGACGGCGAGACGGAACCCGTGGACACGGTGGCCCCGGGCGACTACATTCGCGGCGCGTCCTATTCGACGGTGTACTTCGTCACCGAGGACTTCCACCGCCGGCCGTTCCTGAACGAGGCCACCTTCGCCACGTACCAGGACTCGTTCGCCAGCGTCCGCGTCGTGACCGACGCCACGCTTCCCTTCCTGCCGGTCGACGCCCTGATGCTCCCGAAGGCCGGCGTCACGCTCGTGAAGGTCGCCTCCACCCCGGAGACGTTCCTCAGCACGGCGCCGTCCGTCTTCGCCCAGCACACGACGCACTGGGTCCCGAGCGAGGACACGGCCTCGGCCCTCTTCGGAGCGTCCTGGAGCGACTACGTCCTCGACCTCCCGCCGACGGCATTCCACTGGTACGTCCGCGGCGATGACATGACGGCTTCCGACTCGTCGATGGTCAGCCTATCGACAATGAAGAAACGTGCCAACCTCGTGATTCACGAGTAAGCTTTCTACGCAAAGAGCCGCGACGCTTGGGTCGCGGCTCTTTTGCTTTTGATATCTTTAGACACGGTCACTTGAACAGCGCGCGATAATTCTCATCGAGCGCGTCGAGCTTGGCCATGTCCTCGGCGGAGAGGACGAAGTCGAAGACGTTCGCGTTCTCGACGATGCGCTTCAGCGACGATGACTTCGGGATCACGACGAGGCCGTGCTGGAGCGACCAGCGGATGAGAACCTGGGCGTTACTCTTGCCGTGCGACTCGGCGATTGCCGTGATGCGCGGGTCGAGGAGACGCTTGCCGCGGGTGAGCGGGCTGTAGGCTTCAAGCTGGATTCCCTTCGATTGGCTGTCGGCGAGAAGCGTTTTCTGAAAACGGAACGGGCTGAACTCCACCTGGTTCACGGCCGGGACGATCGTCGACGATTTTCCAAGCGCAGCAATCTGCGCGGACGTAAAGTTGCTCACCCCGATCGCGCGGCATATTCCGTCGCGATGCAATTTCTCAAGCGCCGACCACGCCTGCTTCTTGCCAATCGGGGCCGGCCAATGGAGAAGGTAAAGATCGAGATAGTCGAGCCCGAGTTTCGATAGGCTGTCGCGACACGCCGCCTCGGCCCGAAAATAGTCCGTGGGCCAAAGCTTGGTGGTCACGAAGATCTCCGATCGCGAGATTCCCGACTGCCGGATCGCAACGCCCACGTCCGCCTCGTTTCCGTAGAAGGACGCGGTGTCGATGTGACGGTATCCGGCTTCGAGCGCCCAAAGGACGGCTTGAATGGTCGGTTGTCCGCTTGGGATCTGGTAGACGCCGAGGCCGAGGAGCGGCATGGCCGTGCCGGAGTTAAGCGTTGCCACGGACGAGATTGAAAGAATATCGTGCATACTATCGAGGGATCTTCTCCGAACGAACGACCTCGAACGTCGGAACGCCGCCGATATCGCCCGTCATCCGGAGGACATACCGCATGCGGTTCTCAATCCGGGCCAATCGAAGCGACTCGGGCGACTCGCTGTATGCCGGGCCGCCGATGCCGTTCTGTTCCGTGACGAGCAGCTCGCCCTTCCCTTCCGTCGCGAGGCGGATCGAGAACGGCGGCTCCATCGCATCCGGGAAGGTCGCCTTCAGGGTTTCCCAGACATTGAGAGAATTCCAGCCGGTCGGGCCGTAAACGAACGCCCGGGCGCCGGACTCGTGTCCTGTCAGGTCCTCGACGAAGACCCACGCGCCGACGACTCCCACGATATTTACGGCAAGATCGTCGAGATTCGTCATCTCGTCGCCGGAAAGCGTCAGGCGCGAGGCGGTCCACTCGTTCGGACCGTCAAACAATGCCAGCTGGACCTTGGTCTTGTCCGTCGGGTCCGGCAAAAACCGCGCGCGCATCCCGCCAGGAAGCTGTGTCTCCCCGAAATCACCGCATCCCTTCGTCACCCCGACGACCGCGCCGTTCGCGTCGCGATCAATACAAGCGCCGTCGACGGCAAGCCGCGTCGGCTGCTGCCAGTAGCCGTCCGCGTCGTACATCGAGACGGGCGTTCCCGTGAACGCGAGGCTTGAGAGGATCGCCTGGTCGTCGGCCGTAAGCGCGGTCGATTCGTTCGCTCCGGGAAACGAAAGCATGTATACGCCGTCACGTTCTATCCAAAGCTGGTCGACCACCCCCATGCCGCCGACGATCTGCTCGACGACCGTCTGCCCGGCGACGGTCTTCGGACCGCTGGCAACGGTCGTCGCGTCGGCATTCGCGGTAACGTACTCCGCGATCGTCGTCGACGACGTCCCGAGCGGACCCGCGGCATCCTGCGCGATCGCTTCCTTCAGGTCGGCCCAGCAGAACAGCGCGACGTCGTATCCCGGAGGCGCAATCTGTCCGCCGTCCACGTTCGGCTTCGTCAGCACGATCCGCGTCTCCGCGTCCTTCGAGACGGTCCAGTCGCTCGGATACCGAAACGTCATCCCGCACCCATCGCTGGCGTATGTCTTCCATCCCGTCTCCGTCGCATCGACGATTGGCGCGGGCGCGACGACGGCCGGACGAACAGGCTCCGCGACGCGATTCGTCACGCAGCCGGATCCCGCCAGAGCCATGGTAATTCCGACGATAAGGCCGATTCTCTTCAACATAAAATTTTCATGACTTTTGCTCATTTTCTCACACTCTCCCCAAAAGAAAAAGCGCCGAGACGAACGTCGAGACGCAGGGGGTCAGCCGATCTTTCCGGTCTGAAACGCGTACAGCGCGTACCAGCCAACGAGCCAGGTGGAAAGCGCGGGGTCGAGGTCGACGGCGGGGTCGTCGGACGTTTCCGGAAGGACGCTCCGCTCGAAGTACGGGAGCGACGCGGCCGCGCGCTCGGCGGCGAACGGGCCGAGGTCGCAGGCGGCGCGGAGAACGTCCCACGCCTGCTGCCGCGACGCGACCAGGGTGACGCGACAGACACGGTCGATACCGAACGTTCCGATCATGCCGCGCGTCTCATCCGAAAGCGTCGGGGCGAGTGCCATGACGAGGCGCGGCGTCCATCGGTCGAAGTCGGGTCCGTGGTCGGCGCGCTCGTAGAACTCCATCAGGTGGAGCACAAGATTCGGATAATCGCCCCCGAGCGAGGAGATTCGCTCAAGGGATTCTTCCGAGGGCGGACTGGGATAGTCCCGCCCAAGCACCGCGACCCCGGGAGGATCGGGACGAAGGCGACCGTTGTCGTCGCGGTACATGGGCGCGACGAGCGGGGTGATCCCTTCGATTCGTCTCACGAGAGCCCCGCCGAACCATGCCCATGCCTCGGGCCGCGGGGCGGATGCGCCTCGACGAGATTGCCGAGCTCGTGAAAGTAGCAGTCGTCATGCACGGGACCGGCCGGGATCATCCGGAGGTCATCCGAGTGAACGCCGCGGATCGGCTTCTTGCAGATGACGCAGTCGGGCTTCGGGAGCTTGAGGGACCTGATGTCGAGTACAAGGAACTGGGCGAGGGTATACATCGTTTCTCTCCGGACGGATTTCTATCACAGATCCTGGGAAATGTCCACAATCAGCGACATTCCCGCTATCCCCAGCCCCCTTGCCACCCTTTTCTCCCCGTGATACTATTTCGTCGTTCGGGAGCAGATCCTGATGGACCGGTGGTGTAGTCCGGTTAACATGTCTCCCTGTCACGGAGAAGATCGAGGGTTCGAATCCCTTCCGGTCCGCCAGGATCTGCTTACGAAAAACGGCCCCGTCTCGCGAGAGGCGGGGCCGTTTCGATTTCCGCGATGGTTCCGCGATTGGGGTCTGCTATCGATAAACGTCCCGGTCGCTTGCGAGATCGGGACGTTTAAGTTTACTCGTATCGCAGCGCCTCGATGGCGTCGAGGCGGGCGGCGCGCCTTGCGGGATAGTACCCGAAGGCAATTCCGGTAATCGTCGCGACCGTCGCGCTGACCGCGACTCCAGAGGGCGGGACGATGAACGCCCAGACCGGGACGAAGTGTCGGATGACGATCGACGCCGCGAACGACCCGCCGATGCCGAGCGCGATGCCGAGGACGCCGCCGAGAAGGGTGAGCATCACCGCCTCAAGAAGGAACTGTTGGAGCACCTCGGACTCGGTGGCGCCGATCGCCTTCCGCAAGCCGATCTCGCGCGTCCGTTCCGTGACCGACACGAGCATCATGTTCATAATGCCGATCCCTCCGACCAGGAGCGAGATGGCCGCGATGGACGACAGGAGCGCGGTGAGCGCGAATCCGACCGCGCCGATGATGGCCACGGCGTCGGCCTGGCTTGAGACATGGAAGTCGTCCTTCGACAGGTCCTGCTCCGGGTTGTCGATGTTGTGCGCGTCGCGGAGAATCGCGCGCGCGTCATCCTTGGCCTGTTCGATGTCGCCCGTCGCCTTGGCCGCGATGTAATGGACGTAGTCGACCCCGAGCAGCTCGCGCTGGCCCGTCGTGACGGGGATGTATATTCGCTTGTCGAGGTTCTGGAAGAACTTGCTCCCCTGCGGATCGAGCACTCCCACCACGCGCATGGCAAGCCGCTTCACGAGCACGCGCTGGCCGATCGGATCCTGGTCTCCGAACAGGTCGGCGGCGATCTCGCTCCCGAGGACGGCCACGCGCGCATGCCCTGCCACGTCCTCGGCCTCCACGAACCGTCCCGAGGCGATCGTTGCCGGGAATACGTCGAGCTGAAGCTGGTCGACGCCGGCGATCTCGGTGAACGCGCTGTTCTCGCCCGCGGAAACCGCCGTGCTCGTAATAACCACCGACGAGGCATACTCGAACGGACCCTGCGCCACGAGCGCCTCCGCGTCCTCGAGCCGGAGCGACTGGTCGGTAAACGGCGACGGCGGCCCTCCCTCGCTGCTGCCGCTGCCCGCCTCCACGAACATGACGTCCGAACCCAGCGCCGACACCTGGTTGAGCACGTATGCCTGCGCCCCCTGCCCGAGCGACAGCATCAAAATGACGGCCGCGATCCCGATGACGATGCCAAGGACGGTCAGAAGCGAGCGGGACACGTTCCGGCGCAATGACTCGTACGCGGTTGTCGTGAGGTCGATCAGGCGCATACTATAAAATTTTTCCGTCCCGGATTCGAATCACCCGGTCGCTGAATGCGGCGGCCTCTTCCTCGTGGGTGACCATCATCACGGTACGTCCGTCCTTCTTGCACAGGTCGCGGAGGATGTTCAGCACCTGCTCGCTCGACTTCGAGTCGAGGTTTCCGGTCGGCTCGTCCGCGAACAACACCGTCGGATTGTTCACGAGCGCCCTCGCGATGGCCACGCGCTGCTTTTGGCCTCCCGACAACTGGGACGGAAGGAAATCCTCGCGGTCGGAAAGTCCGACGTCGGCAAGGACGGCCTTGGCCCGGGAAAGACGGCTCGACGGCTTGTCCGTCGTATATAAAAGCGGAAGCATGACGTTCTCGACGGCGGTCAGGCGCGGAAGCAGGTGGAACGCCTGGAATACGAAGCCGATCTTCTCGAGCCGCAGCTTCGCGCACTCCACGTCGGTGCGCTTCGTCACGTCGATCCCGTCGAACAGGTATGTCCCGGAGGTCGGCCGGTCGAGCAGGCTGACGATGTGCATGAGGGTCGACTTTCCCGATCCGCTCGGACCCATAAGCGACACGAACTCGCCCGCGTTCACCACCAGGTCGACGCCATGAAGAACGGGCGTTTCCACGTCGCCGTTCACGTACGTCTTCGTGATGCCGCGGAGTTCGACTTTTGGAAGAGGCATACTAGGGCTTCGACAACGAGACAACCACCGTCTCGCCCTCCTCCAATCCGCTCAGGATCTGGGTCCTGCCGCCATCGGCGTGCAGTCCCGCCTGTACCGCGCGCTCCTCGATCGATCCGTCCGCAGCCTGAAGCCGGACGTACTTGGAACCGTCCCTGACAAGAACCGAGCGCGACGGAACGGACAGGGCGTCCGCGTATTCCGCGGTGCGAACCGTCACGTTCGACGACATCCCCGGGCGAACGAGCGAAAGGTCCTGACCGCTCGAAAGCGTGATCTTGGCCGCGTAATACACGACGCCCTCGATCCGTTTCTGCGCCGGATCGATCTTCGCGACCGCCCCCTCGAACGTGCGCGCGTCGCCGAGCGCGTCGAACGTGGCCGATGCCGGATCGCCGATGGAAATCTTGGACACGTCGGATTCCGGAACGTCCATGGACACCTCGTACGCGGTGCCGCTCGATAGGACGGTCATCGCCGTCTGGCCCGCGGACGCGGATTCCCCCGGGTCGACCGCGATCGCGGTGACGATCCCGTCGATGGGCGCGACGATCTGCGTCTTCTGAAGGCGGGCGACCGCGCCGGCAAGGTCGGCCTGCGCCGCGGCGATGGAGGCGCGAAGCGAGGCGACGTCCACGTTGCGGGGGGCGACGATGAGGCTGGCAAGCGAGGCGTTGGCGCGGACGAGGTCGGCGGAGCGGGACGCGGCGACGGAGGCGGCGGTTGCCTCGGCGCGGTCGCGCGTGGCCCTGGCCGTGGCGAGCGCGTTCGTCGAGGCGGCGACGTCGTCGGTAAGAGCGGCTTGCGCGTCGGCGAAGGATTGCTTCGCGTTCGTCAGCGCGGTCCCGTCGGAAATCAGCGCGGAGAGCGACGCGGCGATCGTCGTCTTGTATGCCTTGGTGTCGTCGAGGGAAAGGTCGGCCGAGTCCGAGACGGTCGCGTCGAGCACGCGCGCCGTCTGCAGCAGGGTCTCGGACGCGTCGCGGTACGACTGCTCGACGAGAGCGACGACGGACGAGACGGAAGTGTCGCTCGACGCGTCCATCGCGAGGAAGGCCGTCTCCGCCGCGTCACGGCTCCGCGCGGCGACGGCGAACGCGTTCGTCGCGTCGAGCACGGTCTGCGACCCCTCGTTTCCAAGCATGTCCTCGAACGTCTGATTATAGAGCGTGTTCTCAATCCCAAGGACGGTATCCGCGTCCGCCAGCGCGTGGCGAACCTCCGCGACGGTCGACCGTGCGGACTCGACGAGATCCTCCCGAGACGACGAAAGCGTCCGCGCCGTGTCCGTCTTCGCCTGAGCCAACGACTGTTCCGCGCTCGTCACGGCCGCGTCCTGGACGGCCGTCGTCTGAAGCTCGTCCGCCTGGGCCGCGGAAAGCGCGGCCTGGGCCACCGCCACGTCGGCCTGGGCCACCGCGACCTGCTCGGACGAAACCCCGGCAAGCTTCGCGTCGAGCTCCGCCTGCGCCCTGGTCACCGAATCCCGCGCCTGCGCCACCGCCGCCGACAGGTCGTCCGCGTTCAGCGAGGCAAGCGTCTCCCCCGCGACCACCGTGTCGCCGATCGCGACGGCGACAGAGTCGACGGTTCCGGACGCGTTGAACGCCAGGCTCACGTCGTTGATCGTCTCCGCGGTCCCGGTCACCTCCACG
The DNA here is from genome assembly GCA_903843045.1 of Candidatus Uhrbacteria bacterium. GTDB lineage: Bacteria > Patescibacteriota > Patescibacteriia > UBA9934 > GWF2-40-263 > YC12-FULL-57-11. The sequence continues at coordinate 11,047 of CAIMOJ010000027.1, read as the reverse complement.
GTCTGCGCGAGCGACCCCTTCTCGACGCGCGCCGTCACCGCCACGGGAATCGGCGCGGAACGCGTGACGAAGTACCCGATCGCGCCGGCGACCAAAAGAAGAACGACGAGAAGAACGATGCGGGAGCGTTTGATCATATCGGCGCAATTATACCGACTTTTTCATCGGCAGACAAGCCAAATCATTGAAAAACGCACGGATTCCCTGTAACATGCCCGCGATATGCGCCCCCTGCTCGAAGCCACCGACCTCCGCAAGCTCTACGGCCGGCAGCACGTGCTCGACGGCGTGTCTTTTGTGGTATCGGAGGGCGCGCACATTGGGCTTGTCGGTCGCAACGGAGCCGGAAAGACGACGATGTTGAAGATCCTGGCCGGCGACGAGGAGGCGGATTCCGGGACGGTGAAGCTTATGCCATGGACGCGGCTCGGGGTTTTGCGCCAGCATGAGATCCTGCCGGACGACGTGGCGACGCTCGCGTATCTCGCGTCGACGAGCAATCGTCCGGAGTGGGACTGCTCGAAGCTCGCCGCGCGGTTCGGGATCAAGGGGAAGGAACTTTCGCTTCCGCCGGCGTCGCTCTCGGGCGGTTACCAGATGCGCGTGAAGATCGTCGCGATGCTGTTGCAGAACCCGACGCTCCTCCTGCTCGACGAGCCGATGAACTATCTCGACCTTCCCACGCTCCTTCTGCTGGAGTCCTTTTTGCGCGACTATCCGGGATCGTTCCTGATGACGTCGCACGACCGCGAGGCGATGCAGAACATCTGTACCGAGACGTGGGAGATCGCGAACGGCGCGCTCGCCGAGTTCCCGGGCGACCTCGAGACGTATCTCGACTGGAAGGACGAGCAGGCCGAGTACGCGCGCCGCACCAACAAGCGCCTCCGCCGCGAGATGTCCGACGCCCAGGCGTTCGCCGACCGCTTCCGCGCCAAGGCGTCGCTCGCCTCCCGTGCCCAGAGCAAGCTGCGCCACATTGCAAAGCTTCGCACGCAGCTCAAGGCCGTCGGATCCAACCTCCCCACCGCCGCCTTCCGCATCCCCTGCCCGGCCGTCACCTCCGGCCCTGCCGTGCGCTGCGTCGAATTGTCGATCGGCTACGAGGGATACGCGCCCGTCGCGACCGGGATCAACGTCGAGATCCAACGCGGGGCGAAGGTGGCGATCGTCGGCGAGAACGGCCGTGGCAAGTCGACGTTTTTGAAGACGCTCGGCGGGATCCTCGATCCCATCGCCGGCGAGACGAAGTGGTGGCACCGCGCGAACATCGGCTATTTCTCCCAGCTGTCCGAGGACACACTGTCGCCCGACGCGACCGTTCTTCAGGCGCTCACCCAGGCCGCCGGCGACGCCTCGGGCGAGCGCATCCTCGCCGCGGCCGGCGCGTTCCTGTTCCGCAACGACGACCTGGAGAAAACCTGCCGCGTCCTCTCCGGCGGCGAGCGCGCCCGCGTCCGCCTGGCCCGCCTCGTCCTCCGCGAGCACAGCGTCCTCATCCTCGACGAGCCCACCAACCACCTCGACGCCGAAACCGTCGAGGTCCTCGCCCGCGCCCTCAAGGAATACCCCGGCACGGTCATCCTCGTCTCCCACGCCCGCACGTTCATGAACGCGATCATCGATACGATCTTCGAGGTGCGGGACGGAATGGTCCGGCATTACATCGGGACGTACGAGGAGTATGTGAACGACCTGACAAACCAAGCCGAGGAAACGACGCATGTCGTCGACGTCGAATCGCATGCCACACAGAAGGACGATCGAAAAGAGCAGGCCGTCACGAATCGCGAGAACAAGCGCGTACAGGTTCGCATCGAGGACCGGATGAAGAAGCTTGACCGCGAGAAGAGCGACATTCTGGCGTTCTTCTTTGAGAACCCGACCGATTATTCACCGGAAAAGAACCGCCGCCTGGCCGAGCTCGAGGACGAGCTCGCGATTGCCGAGCGCGAGTGGCTGTCACACGTATGATGCGAGTCGCGATCATCGGAGGGGGCGCGGCCGGGCTGATGGCCGCCGCGACGTTGCACGAGGACGATCCGTCCATCGAAATCTTTTTGATCGAACGCAACGACGGGCTCGGAAAGAAGGTCATCATCTCCGGCGGCGGCCGCTGCAACGTCACGACCGGGATCCGCGACGTGAAGACCGTCCTCGCGAGATATCCGCGCGGGGGAAAGTTTCTCACCTCCGCCATGTACGCCTTCCCGCCCGAGGCGGTCGAGGCCTGGTTCGAGTCGCACGGCGTCCCGCTCAAGACGCAGGCCGACCTCCGCGTGTTCCCCGTCTCCGACGACGGCCACGACATCGTCCGCGCGTTCGAGGAACTGTTCGCGCTGTCAAACGTCCGCATCCTTTTGAAAACTTCCGCGACCCGCGTCGAAAAGCGCGGCGATGAATTTTTTATCTTTACGAAGGAGTCACCCGAGCCGATCGTCGCCGACAAACTCGTCCTCACGACGGGCGGCCAGGCGTACCGACACACGGGTTCGACCGGCGACGGGTATGCGTTTGCCACGGCGCTTGGACACACGATCACCGCGCTTGCTCCGAGCCTCAATGCATTCTTCACGTCCGAGACCTGGCCAAAGGAAATCTCGGGTCTCTCGTTCGAGCGCGCCACAATCTCTTCTAACCGCGGCTCTTCGAACCTTCGACCCTCCGCCCCTTCGACCCTCCCCTCCTTCACCGGCCCGTTCCTCTTCACCCACAAGGGCGTCAGCGGCCCGGCGGTGTTCGCGCTCTCTTCCATCGTCGCGTTCGAGCCGTACGACGCGGCCAATCCGCTTGAAATCGCTATCGACCTGTTCCCCGACGAGACGCTCGACGCCCTCCGCGCCCGCGTCGAGACGGTCGCGACGGCAAACCCGAACAAGCGGTTCGACAACGTCCTCGGCCTCCTCGTCCCCAAGTCCCTGGCCGACATCGTCGTCGACCACCTTGGCATTTCCAAAACAAAGAGCGCGAACCAGGTCGCCAAAAAGGACATGGCCCGGACGGCCGCGTGGCTCAAGGCGATCCCGCTCCACGTCATCCAGCGCGGCGCCGGCGACGAGTTCGTGACCGCGGGCGGGGTCGACCTTTCCGAAGTGGACCCGACGACCATGGAATCGCGCATTTGTCCCGGACTGTACTTCGCCGGAGAGATTTTGGACGTGGACGGGTTCACCGGCGGCTTCAACCTCCAGGCGTCATGGGCGGCCGGGCATCTGGTAGGAAAATCAATTGTCCATTGACATTCTGCCCGGCTCGGCCTATTCTGTCGGTGTTCAGAGCATCGTGCCTTGGACATCAGCGCAGACAACCCCCGCTCAATCAGTGAGACTCAATGCCTCAGCCCGCCGTCCTACCCACCACCCCCGTCCACCACGCCGGCCCAGCCAAGTCCTTCGAGGACATTCGCCGCGAAAGCCGGCTCCCGATCGTCCTTCAGTTCAAGCGGATCCTCGACGGAGTCGATGGTCTCAACCCGAAGACCCGGACGGACATGCTCCGCGAACTCGGCGCCTGGATCGGAGACCTGGGCTCCGAAGCCAACGCCATGGTCCACCGCGCCTTCGTCCTCGCCGACGCGCTCGGCCTGAACGAAGAGGCGCTGTCCTGGCCGAGCGTCCCCATCCACCACCTCCTCAACTTCGTCCTGCCCGAGCTCGAGGCGCGCACTGCCGCCGCCGCGAACGCAAAGGGACCCGCCCACTAGCGGATCCCCGGACGAACGTCTCTCCCCGCCGTGCTGCTTGCACGGCCTTTTTTTATCTTGCCACCGCCACGTCGAACCCGGCGCCCTTCTCATCCCCCGTGACGACCGCGAGGTGCGCGCCCTTCTTGACCCACTTGCGGGCCCGCAGCTCGGCGATCGCCTTCTCGGCGAACCCGACGGACGACTTCGACTTCAGCACGAATGCACGCACGCCCCAGCGGATGCTGACCTGGCGCGCCTCGGCTTCCGTGGCGCAGGCAAGGAACAGCGGAACCTCGGGCCGCGCGATCATGAGCCTCTCCGCCCAGGGGGCGGACGAATGCGACGCGACGATTCCCGAGATGAGATCTCCCGCCACGAATGCCTTCAGCGTCTCGCTGAGCGCGCCGACTCCGGACCCCGCGATCTCCTCGGCGGCCACGTCGTCGAACTTCGACGCCTCGGTCTCCACGACGATCTTCGCCATCATGGCAACCGCCTGCCTCGGATACTTTCCGCTTGCGGACTCCCCCGAGAGCATCACCGCGTCCGCGTGATCAATCACCGCGTTCGCCACGTCGGAAACCTCGGCGCGCGTCGGGCGCGGGTTGCGCATCATCGAGTCGAGCATCTGCGTCGCGACGACGACGGGCTTTCCCGCGAGGCGGCACTTCTCAACGATCTCCTTCTGTCGCAGCGGAACGTCCTCGGCCGGCGTCTCCACCCCAAGGTCGCCGCGCGCCACCATCACCGCGTCCGTCGCGGCCAGAATCTCGTCAAAGTTGTCGAGCGCCTCGTGCTTTTCAATTTTGACAATAATCCGAGGCTCTTCGAACCTTCGACCCTCCGACCCTCCGACCCTCCTCGCCTCCCGAATCAACCTCCGCAACGTCTTCACGTCCTTCGCGGAAGTGACAAACGACAGTGCCATCCAGTCCACCCCCTGTTGAACACCAAAAATAATATCCTCCTTGTCCTTCGCGGTCAGCGAGGAAACGCGAAGGGTCGAATCCGGAAAGTTCATCCCCTTGTGCGACGTGACCGTCCCGCCGTTCACGACCTTGGCCGTCATGAACCCGGCCTTCCCGCTCACGTACGACACCTCGATGATCCCGTCGTCGATCATAACTCGGTCGCCCCTCTTCACGTCCTTGTGCAGCGCCGCGTACGTCACCGGAAGCGTAACCGTCTCGCCGTTCCTCAGAACGACTCCGGCATCCGGCACGACCCCGATCCGAATCTTCGGTCCCTGCAGGTCGCCGAGGATCGCGACCGTTTCGCCCGCTTTCTTCGCCGTCGCGCGAATCGTCCGCACGAGCTTCGCGTGCCCGGCGTGCGTCCCGTGCGAAAAATTGAGCCGCGCGACGTTCATCCCGGACTTGATCATCGCGGACAATGTCGCGGGGGCGTCGGACGCCGGGCCGATGGTGCAGACGATCTTTGTGCGCTTCATACTATTGTGCCTTTAATTCTTCAAGCGCCACGCTCAGGTCGAATGCCTCCTCGCCCCGCGCAACCTTCAGCGAAACCGTGTCTCCGGGATTGTACTGGCTGATGACGGAGCCGAGCGTCTGATGGTCGGTAAGCTTCTGACCGTTCACGGACAGGATCACGTCCCCCTCCCTGATACCCGCCTTTTCCGCCGGAGAACCCGGAGAGACGGCCGGCTCGGTGGTCGGATCGTTTCCATACGTGACGTAGACGCCATAGTCCACGGACAGGCTCTCGTCCGACGCCAGCTGCTTGTCGACCTCGAGATAGCGCACGCCGAGCCACGGGCGAACGATGCGTCCGAACTTCCCGATGTCGTCCACGATCTTCTTGACGTCGTTGATCGGGATCGCGAACCCGATGGACTGGCCGTCGTAGCTGACGGCCGAGTTGATGCCGATGACCTCGCCGAGCAGGTCGATGAGCGGCCCGCCCGAGTTGCCCGGGTTGATCGCCGCGTCGGTCTGGATCGCGCGGTCGATCACCTCGTCGGAGCCGTAGTCGTCGCCGGCGGTCACGCTGCGGTTGATTCCGGAGATGACGCCCTTCGTGACGGTATTGCGATACTCGGAAAGGGTGTTGCCGATGGCGATCACCGTCGAGCCGATGCGAATCTTGTCGGAATCGCCAAGCGTCGCAACCGGATATCCGTCTCCCGCCACGTCGAGCACGGCGATATCAAGGAACGCGTCCCGCGCCACGACCGTCGCGGGAAGCTCGACGCCATCGTTCGTCACGACCGTGTACGTTGCGCCGTCATCGCTCACCACGTGCCGGTTCGTAACGATGTAGCCGTCGGAGGACATGAAGAACCCGGAGCCGCCGCCGATCTCGACGAGCTCGTTCGGATCCTGGTTTGGGGGGATGTCCGGAAGGGGCGGCGCGTTGAGCGGGTCGAAAAAACCGGAGTTTGACTGGTTCGCCTCATCGGCCCGTACCGCGCCCCACGGCTTCTTAATGATGACGCTGACCACCGACGGGGCCACGGTATCCACCACGGAGATACTCGCGCTCTCCTCCTCGATCATCTGGACGATGCGCCGGTCGGTCGCAACGGAAGCCCTTGAGGTTCCGGACATTCGCGCCATGATGTCCGACCCGTTGATGGCGCCCGTCATAAGAACGGCCCCGATCGCGCCGGAAACCGAGCCGATCACGGCGGCAAGCGCGACGGCGACGACGAGGATCGTCTGATGAATTCCCGATGGTCGCTTTGCATCCATATCTATTTTTTCTTTTTTCCCGCCTTCGGGGCGGCGATGAGCGAGCGCAGCAGCTCCTCGAACGTCTTGACGTCGTCAAACGACTGGTACACCGACGCGAACCGTATGTACGCCACCTTGTCGAACGCCTTCAGCTGCTTCATCAGAAGCTCGCCGATGTCCTTCGCCGTCAGTTCCCCGCGCCGCTTCTTCTGGATGTCACGCTCGATCTTGTGCACGATCTGCCGCAAATCGGCCTCCGTGTACGGCCGCTTCTCCAGAGACTTCTCCAACCCCTTGATCAGCTTATCGCGCGAATAGCTCTCCCGCCGGCCGTCGCGCTTCACCACGGTCAGGTCGAGCAATTCCATTTCCTCGAGCGTCGAAAACCGAAACTCGCACTTCTCGCACTCGCGACGACGCCGAATGTTCATCCCGTCGGTGGATAACCGGGAGTCGACGACCTTGGTATCGGAATTGTTGCAGACAGGACAGCGCATATCAGAAAAGGGCTTAGAGGGTCATCCCCTGTAAGCCCTATTATACACTACATCATCTTCTTTCGGATAAACGCCGGGATCTCGATCTCCTCTTCCTCGGTCTGCTGCTTCTGCTGCGCCATCGGCTGCGGCGGAGGCGGCATGTACTGGGAGCTCGTCGGGGCCGGGCGCGCCTGGAAGCTCGGGGCGCTGCCCTGCTGGATCGGGCTGCTCATGGTCGGCAGCGCGTACGACGGCTGGACGTATGCCGGCTGTGGCTGCTGGACCGGCATCGGCGGCGGCATCATCGGGCGCATCGGGGTCGGCTGTGGCTGCGGATAGCTCACCGGGGCCTTCTGCTGACGGCGGGCCTGGTCGTCCTCGCGGACGCGGAGCGGGGCCGGGGTCCAGGTGTTCTGGGCCGGGATCTCAACCACTCCGGGGGCGGCCATCCGTCGGTCACGGCTGTCGAAGCCGGTCGCGACGACGGTAATGCGCACCTCCTCGCCCATGCTCTCGTCGATGTTGGCGCCGAAGATGACGCGCGCGTCCTCGTCGGCCGAGCCCGTGATGATCTTGGCGGCTTCCGCGACCTCGTGCATGCCGAGGTCGGTTCCTCCCGTGATCGTGAACAGGATCCCCTTGGCGCCGTCGATGGCAACCTCGAGGAGCGGCGAAGCGATCGCCTGCTTGGCAGCCTCCACGGCGCGGTTCTCGCCGGTGGCGCGGCCGATGCCCATGAGCGCCGAGCCGGAGTTCTGCATGATGGCCTTCACGTCGGCGAAGTCGACGTTGATGAGGCCCGGGATGGTGATGAGCTCGGAGATTCCCTGCACGCCCTGGCGAAGCACGTCGTCCACCACCTTGAACGCGTCGAGGAGCGACGTCTTCTTGTCGATGATCTGGAGCACGCGGTCGTTCGGGATGGTGATGATCGTGTCCACGTACTGGAGAAGCTGCTGATACCCTTCCTCGGCGATGCGTCGGCGCTGGGCGCCCTCGAACGAGAATGGCTTCGTGACCACGGCGATGGTAAGCGCGCCGATTTCCTTCGCGACCTTCGCCACCTCCGGCGTTGCCCCCGTTCCGGTTCCGCCTCCGAGCCCGCACGTCACGAACACCATGTCCGCGCCGTTGAGCACCGTGCGAATCTCGTTCACGCTTTCCTCTGCCGCGTGTCGGCCGACTTCCGGGTTCATGCCGGCGCCAAGGCCGCGCGTTACCGTCTTTCCGATCGGAATCTTGTTCGGCGCGAGATTCTGATGGAGCGCCTGCACGTCCGTGTTCACGACGATAAACTCGACGCCCTTGATCTTGTCCGAGATCATGCGGTTCACCGCCGCGCCTCCGCCCCCACCAATGCCAACCACCTTGATCTTGGCGAACGTCTCAATGTCGGGTTTCACTTCGGCCATAAGGGTGGGATCAGCGTGTTCAAGGTGAGCAAGAATTTTGTTCGTCAGGTTGTGAGTTGAACACTCGGATTATGAGGATACTTTAGGTTTTTAGGGGGCCGATGTCAAGGCGAAAAAAGAGCACCGGACGGGATGTCAGGTGCTCTTTGCCTACGGTTTCAACGACTTCAGCATTTTCTTGAATCCGCTCGTCCACTTATCCACACCCTTGAACTTGGCGAGGATGTTCCCGAACCGACCGCCGTCGCCCGCCGTCTTCACGTTTTGTCCCCAAAGCACCAGTCCGATCGCCGTGGACATGGCCGGGTCGTGGGCACGCTCGATGACGGAGGAAATCCCGATCGGCGTCCCGAGCGAAACGGGGAGACGCAGCACGTCCTTCGCGATCTCGAGGATCCCGCACAGCTTCGCGCAGCCGCCGGTCAGCACCATGCCTGCCGGAAGCATCCCGGAGCGCTCGACCTTCTTCAGCTCGCGGTCGACCATCTGAAAAATTTCCTCGATCCTCGCCTCGGTAATGTCGGCGACGAATCGGCGTCCGACGGCCTCGGATTCCGTCGCGCCGAAGTCGGCCAGGTCAATCTCGTCCTTCTTCGAGACTTCGTCGGGACGGCAGGTCGCGCAGTGCAGCTTCACCTGTTCCGCAACCTCGAGCGACGTCCGAAGCCCGAGCGCGATATCGTTCGTGACGTGCGCGCCGCCGACGGGAAGGACGGCCGTGTGCAGCACCTCGCCCTCCTCGTACACGGCGACGCTGGTGGTCGACGCGCCGATGTTCACGACGCAGACCCCGAGTTCCTTCTGGCGATTCGTCACGACCGCCTCGGCCGTGGCCAGCACCGAGTACACGAGGTCCTCGATGTCGAGCCCGGTCCGGTATACGCACTTGGTCAGATTCTTGATCTGCGACGAGAGTCCCTGGATGATCAGCGCGTCCACTTCCAAGCGGATCCCATTCATGCCGATCGCGTCCTTGATGCCGCGCTGGCCGTCGACGATGAACGTCTTCGGGATCACGTGCAGGATCTCGTAGTTGGTCGGGGTCGCGACGGTGCGTGCCGCCTCGATGGCCCGCTCCACGTCCTCCTCCCGGATCTCGCCGTCCGAACGCGACACGCCCACGACGCCGCGGCTTTCCTGCGAGATGATATGGCTTCCCGAGATAGCGACCCAGGCCGACGCAAGTGGGAGGCCGGTCAGCCGTTCCGCCTGTTCGAGCGCCTTGGATACCGAAGACACCGCGTCCTCGATCCCGGTGATCGTCCCGCGGTTCACGCCCATACTCGGCACCTCGACGGCTCCGATGACATGCACCTGTGATTTTCCATCGGCCGCGGACGGAACGCCCTTTCCAACCGCGACGCGGATGGCGTGCGACCCGATGTCGAGACCAACGTAGATATCTTCGGCCATAGTGATGGGATTATAGCACAGTCTCGGCCAAGTACGGCCAGAAGATGACGATTCCCGCGACGAGGGACACGATCGAGGCGATGAGGACGGCCCCGGCCATGATGTCCTTGATGTCGCGGACGATCGGATGAATGCGAGGCTGGAAGCTGTCGACGAGCCGTTCGAAAATGGTGTTGACGATCTCCAGCGTAAGGACGGCGCCGATCAGCAGGAGAATAATGAGAAACTGGTTGGTGGAGATTCGATAGATCGCCGCGAGGACGATTGCCGCGACCGCGCCGCAGGCCTGGATGCGAAAAGATTGTTCGGCCTTGAACACGACGGACACCCCTCGCAGCGCGTGACGGACGCTTGAACACAAATCTTGTACGCGAATCATATGCGAGGATCCACGCCAAGCGCGGTTAGGATTCTGGTCTGCCGCGGGAACATCTTCTTCGCGTCCTTCGGGTCGATATGGTCGAAACCGAACGTGTGCAGGACGCCATGGACGATCAGAAAAACCAGCTCGTCGCGCGTCGAGTGTTTCATCTCCTTCGCCTGCCGGACGGCCTGCGGGTAGCAGAGCAGGATCTCGTTCGACGTCTCAAAGGAAAGCACGTCGGTCACATAGTCATGCCCGCGCCACTTCTTGTTCAAAGCCCGCATCTCGCGCTCGCCGACGAATGCGATCGAAAGTTCGACGTCCTTCCGCGGCTTCAGCTCCGCGTCGCAGGCCGCCAGCGCCCTGGCAACCAAAGCATGCGGCAGGCACTGGCCCCCTCGCAGCTTCGACTGATTTATCTCGAAGGAAATCACAGCCAGGTCACGCTATTGATCATCATCTTGAATGTCTGCAGATAGTCGACGGTCGCCTTGGCAGCCGTGGTCATCTTGATCGTCATGACGAAATCGGCCCCAAGGACATAGCCGGTCAGCTGGTCCTCGCTGATGAATATCTGGTAACCGTTCTTCGTGACCGTCTTCGTGACGGCCGCCGTCAGCCCCTGGGCCTTGTACCATGCGGAAAGATCGGAGACGACGGTTCCTCCGCCCTTCGCGAGCGCAATCGTAACGGTCTCTCCGGTGGTCGACACGATCGTGACCGGGCTGTCATTCGATTCCGACACGGCCGGCTTGACCGACCAGACCGCGGGATAGAACAGGGAGTAGGACAGCTTGCCCGGAAGTTCGCGCGTCGCGACGGTCGGCCCCTGGTATACCTTCACGAGTCCTGCGGCATAAAGCGTGCCCGGCGACGTCCCTGCCGGATTGTAGCGGTGATACACCTCGTTCCCGTCCAGGAATCCGTCGGAGTCCGTGTCCGGAAGCTTCGGGTTCGTGCCGTAGATGAGCGTCTCTTCCAGGTCGGACAGTCCGTCGGAG
>CAIMOJ010000026.1 GCA_903843045.1 Candidatus Uhrbacteria bacterium | reverse complement strand
TTTCGCTGATCGGGTATGGGAAAGAAGGGAACGGAGGCGACGTCGGCCGAGGACGTGAACCGCGAGCTGTACGTTCGCAACGCCGAGCTCGCGGTGCGCAACAAGACGCTGTCGCTCCTGCACAAGATGGACGACGTGACGGTGCGGGCGCTTGAGACGGACGAGATGGTGGACGAAATCGTGCACGCGCTGGACGCGGAGTTTTCGTATCCGTTCGTGGCGGTCGGCCTGTGCGACGAGAAGGGGAGGCGCCTGGTCTGGAAGGCGTTCGCGTGCATTGACGGGAAGACCTGCCCGTTCCTTCCGGTCGAGAGCATGAAGCCGCTCAGCCTCGCCTCGCGCACGAACGCGATCGCGCTCGCCATTCGCTCGCGCCGTCGCCGCGTGGCAAGCACGCTCGCGAGCGTGCTTTCGCCGTCGATTCCCGACGAGCACGTGAAGCTGTTCGCCAAGTCCTCGCGGGTCAAGAGTACGCTGGTGCTCCCGCTCGTTTCCGGGGACCGCCCGGTCGGCGTGCTCGTCGTCGGGATGGACCGGTCGAGCCGCGACCTCACGGCCTACGAGCGCGACACGTTTTCCTCGCTGATCGGTCCGATCACGATCGCCATTCAGAAGGCCGAGACGTATGCGAGGCTGCAACGTACGACGAAGCAGCTGCGCGAGGCCAATCACAAGCTGCGCGCGCTCGACGCGATGAAGACCGAGTTTTTGTCGATCGCCTCCCACCAGCTGCGCACGCCGCTCGCCGTGATGAAGGGGTACATCGGCCTGCTGAAGAGCGGGATGATGGGACCGCTCGTGCCGAAGCAGGACGAGACGCTCGCCCGCATGCAGGACGGAACCGAGCAGCTCATCCTCCTCGTCAACCACCTGCTCGACGTGTCCCGCATCGAGTCGGGCCGGCTTGTGATGCGCCTGGTGCCGACGGACATCCGCGGCCTGCTCGAGGGGGTGACCAAGTTCATCCAGGGCAAGGCGCAGGAGCGCGGCCTGACGCTGTCGTGCGAGATGTCGGAGGTGCCGGTAAACGTCGACGTCGACGTCGAGAAGGTGAAGGAGGTATTCATGAACCTGCTCGACAACGCGGTGAAGTATACCGAAACCGGGGGCGTGAAGGTGCGCATGTGGACGGAGGGCGGACTCGCGAAGGTGTCCGTCTCGGACACGGGCCGCGGACTGACGGCCGAGGACCTGGAAAAGCTGTTCCAAAAGTTCGTGACCGGATCGGCCTCCAAGCACGTGCAGACCACCACCGGCCTCGGCCTGTACGTCGTCCGCAAGCTGATGGAGGCCATGGGAGGGACCGCGAACGCGGAAAGCCAGGGCACGGGAACGGGATCGACGTTCACGCTGACGTTCCCCCTGAAGAAGTAGGATATTTGACCTCACGTTCCCCCGTGCTACACTCTTTTTGTTATGTTTAAGCATCAAGAACAATCGCGTATGGCATCTTCCGGACAGGAAACGATCATCGCGCAGGGGGTAAAGGTGGAAGGTGACTTCACGAGTACTGGCGACGTGCTCATCGACGGCGAGGTGGCGGGGACGGTCCGTACCGCCGCGAGCCTCCGCGTGGGAGAAACGGCCCGAATCAGCGCCGACGTGACCGCGGCCACCGCCGTGATTGCCGGCGAGATCCAGGGCAACGTCCACATCCAGGACCGCCTCGAGCTGCTCGACACCTCGGTCATCCACGGCGACGTCGAGTGCCGGATTCTTAGCGTGGCGGCGGGGGCGACGGTGAACGGGAGGGTGAGCATGGGGGAAGTGAAAGAATAGGCTGGTGCGGAGAGCGGGGTTGCGAATAACGAATTAGTTACTTATTACACATATGTAACGTATTGTTACGAATAAGTACGGATTCGTCCGTTCGTGGCAGTACCGTCGCTTACCCCGCAGGAAAACGTAACATCAGTAGCAATTAGTTACATATGTGTAATAAGTAACTAATTCGTTATTCGCAACCATGTACTGCTATATCTACGACGACCTGACCCAGAACCAGCGGTTCGCTCCCGAGCTCGCTCTTATTGAGAATCGCCTTACCGACCTCGGAATCGCGGGGAAGATCGTGCGGATGGCGTTGTTCCGGAACGTGCAGGAGATGGTACGCGACGAGATTCGGCGCGGGATCACGAGCGTGATCGCGGTGGGGAACGACGAGACGGTGCACAAGGTGATCGACGTGATCTCCGGGACGAACGTGGTGCTCGGCATCATCCCGCTCGGGGAGGGAAACGAGCTCGCGGCGCTCCTCGGCGTGCCGCACGGGCTCGCCGCGTGCGACGTGTTGTCGGCGCGCATCGTGGAGACCATCGACGCGGGGATCGTGAACGGGAAGCGTTTTCTCACGAGCATCTCGGTGCCGAACTTCGGCGCGGAGCTGACCTGCGACGGCGCATACCGCATTACTCCCGACGAGCCAAGCTTCCTGGAGATTCGCAACCTCGGCGGCGACGCGTCCAAGAGCGAGCGCATTTCGGACCCGACGGACGGCCGCCTGGAAACGATCCTCCGCGTCTCGGTGAAGCAGGGCTGGCTCGGCCGCCGGTCGGTCTGCGAGAGCGTCCTCCCGCTCACGACCCTCGCCATTCGCAGCGAAACCCCCATTTCGATCACCGCAGACGGCGAAGAGATGACGGGCACGAGATTCGACATCGGGATCGAGAGCGGGGTGATACGGGTGATATCGGGGAGGGGGAGAAAGTTTTAGTTGCGAATCACGAATTAGTTACTTATTACACATATGCAACGTATTGCAACGAATTAGTACAAATTCGTTCGTACGTGTTATCGTCCACCCCGCACGAATCCGTAACATCAGTAGCAATCAGTTACATATGTGTAATAAGTAACTAATTCGTCATTCGCAACCCGGACGCTTAGCTCAGCTGGTTAGAGCAACTCGTTTACATCGAGAAGGTCGCAGGTTCGAATCCTGCAGCGTCCACCAAAAATACGCGACCGTCGGTCGCGTATTTTTTGAAAGAAAAATCCCGGCTGGTTAGCCGGGCTGAGAGAGGAGGTCCGTCGGGGCGTTCGCGCAGTGGAACTCGAATCGGACGTCGTACGGTCCGACGAGGAACAGGCTTGCGTCGTTCGTTCCCCAGCGGATCAGACCTTTGTCTCCTTGCGCGGTATCGATGGCGGGGTGCCCCAGCAGTCGCTTGAAGTCGTTCTGCGAGACCGCGAACGCGACGTGTCCGGGCTGGTCGACGGGCAGTCCGGGGAAGTACACGACATGCGTGCAGCTCACGCTGCCAACGTCTAGGCGCTCTCCGGGGCCGGCGTGGTCGATCCGTTCCGTGACCGTGCGTCTGGTTACCTTCATTCCGAGGGATTCCCAGAAATCGACGATGTGCGCGACTCCGTCGTCCTCCAGGTAGGGCAGGGCAACGTGGTCGAGGCCCAACGGGCCGGTGATCGGTTCAAACGTTCTCATGAGTCGCTCCTTTAGCCCCGGAACCCTAGCAGATCGACCTCCTCTTGCCAAGAGTCGGCCCTTCGCGTACACTTTCGGCACGAAATCACATTCGTCGCGAGCGGTCGTGGTGAAATGGTAGACACGCCAGCTTGAGGGGCTGGTCCTAGCAATAGGGTGGAAGTTCGAGTCTTCTCGACCGCACCAAAAGATCCCCTGGGAAACCAGAGGATTTTTTGATAGGATGTCCGCACTATGTCTGTGATTCCACGCATTCTTCTCGGCATTGCCGTCATGGCCGTCGGCACGCTGATGACCTTCAAGTCGGAAACGATGCTCGAGTGGTTCGGCGAGAACGCCTGGGCCGAGGACAAGCTCGGCTTCGGCCAGTCGCGCCTGTTCTACAAGATCCTCGGCACCCTCGTCGCGTTTCTTGGCATTTTCATCATGACGAACATCATCTCGGACATTCTCGGCGGGGTGGCAAGCGTGTTCGTGAGAAACTAGAGCTGCTAATAACAAATGAGCTGCATATCACACAAATTGCTACGGATTGCCACGAATGGCTCCGGCCGAAGAAATATTTGTAGGAATATGTAGCAATTTGTGTGATATGCAGCTCATACGTTATTAGCAGCCCATTGACGCTTTCCCCGATCTTCCGTTTAATACCCCCATTCTCTCAACTCACCACCCAACCCCTATGTCTCTCGACCTTCGCCCCCTCGCCCATCCGTCCTACTGGCTGACCCTCGAACCTCCGAACGTCTGGGATGGCGCAGGCCGCGGGCTTGCCGTCCTCTTCGTCCTGATGCTCGTCGCGAGCGTGCTCGTCCGCCGCTTCAAGATGGCGAAGGCCGTCGACAAGATCCAGGCCGGCGTGTATCGCCGCGTCTCGGAGATGCTCGCCACGCTCGGGTTCGTGGGGCTCGTGCTGTTCTTCTTCAGCTTCGAGCAGATCCGTCTCCTCGGCGCCCGTCCGCTGTATCTTGCCTGGATCGTCGGCCTGATCGTCTGGGTCGTCTGCATCGTGAAGTTCGCGAAGACCGAGGCTCCCGCGGTGCGCCAGAGCGTCCTTGACCGCCGCGCGCTTGAGAAGTATCTGCCGAAGCGCCGGAAGTAATATGATCGACCCGCGCCGCGCGTTCGGAAATTCCGGGGAGGACCTGGCCGCGGCGTTCCTGGAGAAACTTGGGCTGTCCGTCCTTGAGCGAAACGTCGTGACCTTCGCGGGGGAGGCCGACATCGTCGCGGAGGATAAGGACGAGATCGTCTTCGTCGAAGTGAAGACGCGGCAGAGCGACGAGTTCGGCTGGCCGGAGGAATCGATCACGCCCCCGAAGTTTCGCCGGATGCAGCTGACGGCCGAGGCGATCCTCGCGGAACGCGGCTGGGAGAACCGTTTCTGGCGCCTCGACGTGATCGCGATCCGGATCGTCGACGGGTCGGATCCGGAGATCGTTCATCTGAAAGCCGTTGACAAACCGTACGGAGGCTGATATCTTGAACCCATCAGAAACCTGTCGGCAACGGCGGGTTTCGTTGTTGAGAAAAGTGGATACGAATCCACGAATCGGCTACTAAACTACTAATCTACGAATGTCTACAAATTTCTACTAATCCGCTGCTATACGTAGCAATCCGTTGATACGTAGTTTTGTAGCCGATTCGTGGATTCGTATCCATTTTCCACTATGCCATCACCCATCGAGCAGGCAATTCGGCAGATTTGCGAGGAGAAGGGGCTCGCGTACGAATCCGTCATCGACGCCATCCAGTCGGCGCTCGCCGCCGCGTACCGCAAGGACTTCGGCGACAAGAACCAGAACATCGACGTCGAGTTCAACACGGAGGACGGCACCAGCCGCGTGTTCGACGTGAAGACCGTGGTCGAGGACATCGACCTCGAGGAGCTCGCGCGCATCGAGGAGGAGCGCAAGCAGAAGGCCGCGGACTTCGCCGAGAAGATCGAGATGGCGCGCAACAAGGGCGCGGACATCGCCGGGATCGAGCTCGAGGAATCCGACGGGACGCGCTTCAACCCGAAGACGGACATCATGCTGTCCGAGGCCCGCATCCTGCGGTTCGGCTCCACCCCGGAGCTCGGCGAGGTGCTGCGCCTCGAGCTGCCGCAGCCGGGAGAGTTTGGACGCATGGCCGCCATGACCGCCAAGCAGGTGATCACGCAGAAGCTGCGCGAGGCCGAGCGCGAGGTGGTGTTTAACGAGTACAAGGAGCAGGAGGGAACGATCGTCAACGGCACGATCCAACGCTCGGAGGGCCGCATGGTGCTCGTCGACCTGGGTCGCACCGCCGGCATCCTTCGCACCGAGGACCAGGTTCCGGGCGAGCGCTACAAGCCGGGAGACCGCGTCAAGGTCTACGTGCAGCAGGTCGCGCTTACCACGAAGGGTCCGCAGATCGTGCTGTCACGCGCGGCCGACGAGTTCGTGCGCAAGATGTTCGAGATGGAAATTCCGGAGGTCGGCGACGGCGCGGTGCTCATCAAGGCGGTCTCGCGCGAGGCCGGCTCGCGCTCGAAGGTGGCCGTGACGACGACGGACTCGCAGGTGGACCCGATCGGCGCGTGCATCGGCCAGCGCGGCACCCGCATCCAGACGATCATCTCCGAGATCGGCGGCGAGAAGGTGGACATCATCGAGTGGAACGAGGACCCCGCGTCGTTCATCGGCAAGGCGCTCGCGCCGGCCAAGGTGAACCGCGTCGAGCTGAACGAGGCCGAGCAGTCGGCGCTCGTGCACGTGAACCCGGACCAGCTTTCGCTCGCCATCGGAAAGGGCGGACAGAACGTGCGCCTGGCGGCCAAGCTGACCGGATGGAAGATCAACATCGCGGAGATCGCGGCGGCGGCGAAGGAGGCGGTCGAGGTTGTCGAAGGGGTCAGGGGGGAGGAGACGAAGGAGGAGACGCCGGTCGTCGAGGCTCCCGCGTCGGAGGCCGTCGAGGTTCCCGTCACCGAATAATACGCTATGAACATTTTCCACGAGGGGCTGTACCGACCGCTCTTCAACCTGCTCATCTGGCTGTACGACGTGATCCCGGGCGCGGAGCTCGGGTTCGCCATCATCGCGCTCACCCTCATCGTGAAGCTCGCGCTGTGGCCGCTGACCCACGCGTCGTTGAAGTCGCAGAAGGCGCTGCAGGACCTGCAGCCGAAGCTCGACGCGCTGAAGGCCGAGCACAAGGACGACAAGGAAAAGCTGGCGAAGGCGATGATGGAACTGTATTCGTCGGAGAAGGTGAACCCGCTCTCGTCGTGCCTTCCGATCCTCGTTCAGATCCCGATCCTGATCGCGCTCTACCGCGTGCTCTCGGCCGGGCTTCACGTGGAGTCGCTCTCGGACCTGTACGGGTTCGTGCACAACCCGGGGACGATCAATCAGATGTTCCTGGGGATCATCGACCTTGGTCAGCGCAACATTCCGCTCGCCGTGATCTCCGGAATTTGCCAGTTCTTCCAAACCCGCATGCTCATCGCCCGCCGCCCGCCGAAGCAGGTGCGCGGAGCGCCGGGGGCCAAGGACGAGGAGATGCTGACGTCGATGAACCAGTCCATGATGTACATGATGCCGGTAATGACCACCGTGATCGGCGCATCGCTTCCGGGAGGACTTACGCTTTACTGGGTGGCCATCAACCTGATCTCCATCGCGCAGCAGTACCTGGTGTTTCACCACAAGGCGAAGAAATAGCCCGAGGAAAAAGAACCGTCTTGGTTCTTTTTTCGTTCCTGGTACACTACGCCCATGCCGACGCCGCTCGAGCAATCGATCCACAGGACTGCGACCTGGTTTTCTCTGTTCGAGACTCCCGTAACGGTCTTTGAGCTGTGGAAATGGATGCAGGAGCCGGATCGGGCGTACTCGCTGGAGGAGACGCACGCGGCGCTCGAGGGGGAGTGGCTCCGGGACAGGCTGGTCGAGGTGGATGGGGTGTGGACAACTCGGTTGTCAGGAGTGTCCGCGACCGCGTCCGAGCGTCGGACGCGGTTTCTCGACGCGACGCGGAAGTTCAAGAAGTTGCGCCGGGCGATGCGGTACGTTCGTCTCGTCCCGGGCGTCGTCGCCGTGGCGGCGGGGAACACGCTGGCCTGGTGGAACACGCGGCCGGACTCGGACATCGACCTGTTGGTCGTCACGCGGTCGGGGGTGGTCTGGCTCGCGCGGCTGCTCGTCGTCATGCCGTTCGCGCTGCTTGGAAAGCGTCCGGGCGCGACGTCGATTGATCCGTTCTGCTTCTCGTTCTTCGCGACGACGGGGTCGCTCGATTTTTCGTCGCTGCGGTTGGAAGGAGGGGATCCGTATCTTGCGTACTGGGTGAGATCGTTGGTCCCGGTGATGGATAGGGGCGGAGTGTTCGATCGGATCCTCGCGGAGAACGAGTGGACGCGAGAGGCTTTGATGAACGTCGAGACGGCGCGACGATCACCCCTGACCCCTCCTCCCAATGAAAAGGGGAAACGAAACGGAGGGGGGCCGTCGTTTGTCGCAACGATTCTCGAGCGCCTCGCCAAGACGATCCAGCTTCGACGATTCCCCCCGAAGATCCGCGCGCTCATGAACGTCGATACCCGCGTCGTCGTGAGCGACCGCATGCTCAAGTTCCACGAGAACGATCGCCGCGAGGAATATCGCGACAAACTAAACGAACTATGCGCCTCTCCCGCACCCGCCTCTCCAACCATCTCGTCCTCCTGATCCTCCTCGTCCTTCCGTTCCAAACGCGGTGGATCTTTAACGACCTCACGATCGCGGGCCAGCCGTGGGAATACGGCCGGATGAGCCTGTACGCGGTGGAGGCGATGATCATGGCCGCGTCCGCGTTGCGCGGGACGATTCAGCTCGACGCGAGGCTCGATGCGTTTCTCAGGCCGACGATCCTGTTTCTGGGGGCGCTCATGATCGGCGCGTCGTTTTCCCAGAACATCACCCTCGCCTTTTCCGCCATCCTCCACGCCTCGGCCGCCGCCGCCCTGTTCGCGCTCCTCCTCGACGAGCGTACCGACCCGGCGCAGGCCGCCTCCGCGTTCGTCTTCGGACTGCTCGTCCCGTCCGTCCTCGCCTGGTATCAGGTCGTCTCCGGCCTCTCGCCCGCCTCGACCTATTTCGGCCTCGCCTCCCACGACGCGGCAACGCTTGGCGCCTCGGTCGTCGAGACCGTGACAAATCGCGTCCTCCGAGGCTACGGCTCGCTTCCGCACCCAAACATCTTCGGCGGCTACCTCGCCATCGGCACGGTCGTCTCGGCCTGGCTCGCCGCGAAGGGAAGGCGCGCCGGCTACGTCCTCCCGGTCCTCGCCGCGACCCTCGTCGTTACGTTCTCGAGAAGCGCTTGGATCGCGACGTTTGTCGGCTTGTCCGTCGCGATCGTCCTCCTACGCAACAAGTTCCCCTCTCCTTCAAAAGGAGAGGGACAGGGTGAGGTCTACGGCCGGCATCAGCCCGGCATCGTCCCCATCGCCTTCGTCTCCCTCTGGCTCGTCATCCTCGTCGTCGCGACCTTCCACGCGCCGATCTTCACGCGCTTCGACCCGACCGCGCGCCTCGAGGAAAAATCCATCACCGAGCGCACGTCCGAGTATCCGCTCTGGCCCGAAGTGATCAAGACGAACGCCTTCACCGGCGTCGGGGCGGGGAACTACACCTTCTCGCTCGCCACGCTGTATCCCGGAAAGGACATCTGGTTCTACCAGCCGCTCCACAACGCCATCCTCCTGTTCCTCGCCGAGACGGGCCTGCTAGGCCTTCTCGTTGCCGCGCGGTTCGTCCAGGTGTTCGTGACGTTTCTGCGCGATCGACGGTCCTCGCCCGGCCTTATCCCCGCGCTGTCCGTCCTTGCCGCCCTCCTCGTCCTCGGTTCGCTCGACCATTACCTTTGGAGTCTCTGGCCAGGCATGAGTCTCGTGGCGGTGGGACTGGCGATCGCGATAAAATCGACCGTTGACAGTTCGTTCTGAGACCGGTAAAACGGTGTTCTAGCACTCTCGCTCATTGAGTGCCAAAAACTCTTAATCGCATTTCTATGACGCTTCGTCCCATCGGCGACCATTTGATCGTCAAGCCGCTTGCGAAGGAGGAAAAGTCCGCGTCCGGCATCATCATTCCCGACACCGTCGAAAAGGAACGCGCCGAGCGCGGAGAAGTCGTGGCTGCCGGCCCGGGCCGCACGCTTGAGAACGGGACGCGCTCCGTCGTCGACGTGAAGGTGGGCGACAAGGTGGTGTTCAAGAAGTACGCGCCCGACGAGGTGAAGGTTGGCGGGGAGGAGTTTCTCGTCATTAAGATGGAGGATGTGATTGCGGTGATTGAGTAATAACTATACGCGGGGTTGCGAATAACGAATTAGTTACTTATTACACATATGGCACGTATTGCCACGGATGTTACGTATTTTTACGACGGAAGCCGTGTCTGCCACGAACGGACGAATTTGTACCAATTCGTTCCAATACGTTGCATATGTGTAATAAGTAACTAATTCGTTATTCGCAACCCCGCTTTTCTTCTATGGCAAAGCAAATAATCTTCAACGAGGACGCCCGCCATGCGCTCAAGCGCGGCGTGGACAAGCTCGCCAACGCGGTGAAGGTGACACTTGGCCCGAAGGGGCGCAACGTGATCCTTGATCGCGGATATGGCGCGCCGATGGTGACGAAGGACGGGGTTACCGTCGCGAAGGACATCGAGCTGGAGGACAAGTTCGAGAACCTCGGGGCCGAGCTCGTCAAAGAAGTCGCGTCGAAGACGAACGATGTCGCTGGAGACGGGACGACGACGGCGACCGTTCTCGCGCAGGCGTTGGTCGCGGAAGGGCTTCGCAACGTCACGGCCGGGACGAATCCTCAGGCGCTGCGCCGCGGGATCGAGAAGGGCGTGGAGGCGCTGGTCGCGGAAATCAAGAAGATCGCCACACCCATCAAGGGCGACGAGATCCAAAAGGTCGCGGGTATCTCGGCGAACGACGGCGAGATCGGCGCGATGATCGCGGAGGCGATGAAGAAGGTCGGCGAGAACGGCGTCATCACGGTCGAGGAGGGGCAGTCGTTCGGCATCGAGGTGGAGGTCGTGGAGGGCATGCAGTTCGACAAGGGGTACGCGTCGCCGTACATGGTCACGAACACCGAGCGCATGGAGGCCGAGTACCACGACGCGCACGTGCTCGTTACCGACCGCAAGATCTCCAGCATCCAGGAGATTCTCCCGCTGCTCGAGAAGATCGCGGCGACGGGACGCAAGGAACTCGTGATCATCTCGGAGGACGTCGACGGCGAGGCGCTCTCGACGCTCGTGGTGAACAAGCTGCGTGGCACGTTCAACGCGCTCGCCATCAAGGCCCCGGGGTTCGGCGACCGCCGCAAGGCGATGCTCGAGGACCTCGCGATCCTCACGGGAGGGAAGGTAATTACCGAGGAGCTCGGGCTCAAGCTGGAGACGACGGAGATCGCCGACCTCGGCCGCGCCACGAAGATCGTCGCGAACAAGGAGAACACGACCATCGTGGGCGGCGCAGGGGACAAGCAGGCGATCGCGGACCGCGTTTCGGCCTTGAAAAAGCAGGCGGAGTCGACCGAATCCGAGTTTGAGAAGGAGAAGATCGTCGAGCGCGTGGCGAAGCTTTCCGGCGGCGTGGCCGTCATCAAGGTGGGGGCCGCGACCGAGACGGAGATGAAGGAAAAGAAGCACCGCATCGAGGACGCCGTCGCGGCGACGAAGGCCGCGATGATGGAAGGAATCGTGCCGGGCGGCGGCGTCGCCCTCGTCCGCGCCATCGCCGCGCTCGACCAGGTGGAGACCTCCGGCGAGGAGCGCATCGGCCTCGACATCCTGCGCCGCGCCCTCGAGGAGCCCATGCGCATGATCGCCCAGAACGCGGGCAAGGACGGCTCGGTCGTTCTCGAGCGCGTGAAGCGCGAAGTCGGCCCGGTCGGATACAACGCGGCGACGGACGTGTACGAGGACCTCGTGAAAGCTGGCGTCATCGATCCGGCGAAAGTCACGCGTTCCGCATTGCAGAACGCCGCGTCGATCGCGATCATGATTATCACGACCGAGGCCGCGGTGACGGACATTCCGAAGAAGGACGAGTCCGAGGCCGGACACGGGGGAGGCCACGGCGGCGGAATGGGAGGAATGTACTAGAGCAAAGACGAAGGTCGAAGGGCTGTTCCTTCGGCCTTTTGCGTTCTTGCGTATAAATGCTCGTCCGTGCTACGGTTTGAATGTCCAATGGTTGGACACAGGAGCCATCATTCGATTTGTACAGACCCTTGCTATTCTCTCTGGCTGTATTGCTAGGGGGCCAGCCTCGGACGGAACGACCGGTAACCGTCAGTTCTCCGGGGAAACTCCCAACGGCGACTGGACCATTGAGGTCTTGAGCGACTCGACCGTCGTCACCTTCGCCGGGGAAGACGCTTCGCTGCGCCTGGAGGCCCTGAACGGAGCCGAACGCCCTGCCGACGTTCAGGAGGAACATCCCGAGCTCGGGAAATACGATGTCGATCTGCGTGTGATCGACCGCAATGGGATCCCTTGGATCATGGCGCTCGGCGGAGATGAGTTTGCCATCTCTTCCTGGGCCGACGACTATGCAGAGACGGTGAACATTTCTGTTGACGACGCGGACAGGGAGGCTCACTACGAACTTTTTCCGGATGTTCGTGAGGCACTCGACTCCGTTGGCGTGAGTGACAGCTATCAGCTTGGCGAGCTGCGAGACCTCGTGCGTTCTCAGAGCGAGGAACTTCGCATCGGTCGACCAAAATCGGGCTTTCCTACGAACGGTAGTGACACGGGCGGAACGTCTGTCAATCCACCGCCTCCGCCGAGTACGACGTATACCCACTGGGTTTATGTCTACTATCGAGCGGCATTCTGGGTCTTCGGAGACCACAGTTCAACTAGGGCCGTTTCTACGAAGGACGGGGTTGGGACTACCATGTCCGACCTTTCCTACGGGAACCATGGTTACAAGTACACGGATGCGAGGATGTCATTCTCCTGTGGCAATTGGTGGTCTGGGCGTGCAAGCGCCACGCTGCACTACTCTCCGTACTCTGGATCGGATACTGCCTATGGCATCGCGGGTGGTGGGTGCTCGACCGTGTACGACGCGATCTATCCAACCGCGGGCGGCCATGTCTGCAATGACGACTCCTACGCTCAGTACGGGAATGTGAAGAATGACGCCAACATCGTCTGGTCGACCTGCAGCGATTCGACCTTGCGACAGTACGTTCCCGTCTGCAGTTCGATCTAGATACGTTCGCTCCAGTCTGCGCCTCCCGCGCGAGCGCCATGCGGGAGGCTTTTTTACACACAATCTTCGCTCGTATGAGAATGCCATCGCGGTCAGTCACGTTTCATTCCGTAAAACAATGGGGGCTTTCATTCATTCTTTTCGATGTATGCTTCTATGTATTCACGATCGGCATGGCCGTGTTGACGAACGGAATCCAGAGCCTAAGTCGGGAAACGTTCGAGTCTGCATTAGGCTTAAATAATTTTCCGTTCACAGCCATAATTGGCCCGGTCATCGACGCACCGTCGACGACGTTTGATTTTATATTCCAGTTTGCTATTTTCATCTCCATCCACGGATTGATCGGGGCCTTACTCGGAGCCTGTGTCGCGCAAAAACAGGTATCTTTTAAGACCTCGTTTGTTATCTCAGGTCTCATCCTTTTGTTTTTGCTCTGGACGTACTTGCATTTTTTCACTATCTAACGCGGTGCCAATCTCTTGGTTCTTTTTCTGTTTCCTGCTACGATTCACTCACTATGGACCAAGACGCACAACAAAATCGCCTCGTTGCCGCCATCGGATATCTTGGCATCCTGTGCCTCGTTCCGCTGCTCCTCAAGAAGAACTCCGCGTTCGCGCAGCACCATGGGAAGCAGGGGCTTGTCCTGCTCATTACCTGGTGCCTGCTGTGGGTCGGGAACATCATTCCGATCATCGGGACGATCGTCTGGATCCTCGGCTCCATCGTGCTCGTCCTCCTCCTGATCCTCGGCGTGGTCAACGCGCTGAACGGAAAGATGTGGGAGATGCCGGTGCTTGGGGAATACGCGAAGCAGATTAAGATTTAGGATATGAAAGACCTCTCCCCCTCAATCCTAGCCCTCCGCGAGCGAGCCGTGCGCACGTGGGGGTTGCTTTGACCTGGATGTCGTAAAGGACGAGATTGCGAAGCGGCAGGGGGAGATGGAGGCGCCGGACTTTTGGTCGCGCGGGGAGACGGCGCGCAGCGTGTCGAAGCGCGTGGCGGATTTGCAGAAGGAGGTTTCGAGCTGGGAGGATTTTTTGAAGGAGGTCGACGAGCTTTCGGAGCTGGAGCAGCTGGCGCGGTCGGAGGACGACGAGGCGACGATGGCGGAAGTCGTCGCGAAGATCGAGACGCTTGAGAAGCAGTTCTCGCAGATGGAGTTCACGACGCTGTTCTCCGGCCCGTACGACGCGGCGAACGCGATCGTGGCGTTCCATGCGGGGCAGGGAGGAACTGAGGCGAACGACTGGACGCAGATGCTCATGCGCATGGTCCTGCGGTTCTGCGAGGGGAAGGGATGGACGATCGAGATCATCGACGAGTCGCGCGGAGAGGAGGTCGGATACAAGAGCCTGACGCTGCGCATCACCGGGCGGTACGCGTACGGCTATCTCAAGAGCGAGGCCGGCGTGCACCGGCTCGTGCGCATCTCGCCGTTCGACGCCGAGAAGATGCGGCACACCACCTTCGCGCTCATCGAGGTGCTTCCCGAGCTCGACGACGTGGACCAGGAGATCACGATCAATCCGGAGGATCTGCGCATCGATACCTTCATGGCCGGCGGCCACGGCGGGCAGAGCGTCAACACGACGTACTCGGCGGTGCGCATCGTCCACCTGCCCACGAAGATTTCCGTGCAGTGCCAGAACGAGCGCAGTCAGCAGCAGAACAAGGAAACCGCGATGAAGGTGCTCAAGGCCAAGCTGCTCGCGATCAAGATGCAGGAGCGACAGGACGAGCACGCCGAGCTCCGCGGCGAATACCAGAGCGCCGACTGGGGCAACCAGATCCGCAGCTACGTCCTCCAGCCGTACCAGCTGGTGAAGGACCATCGGACGGACCACGAGACCAGCGACACGCGGGCCGTGCTGGACGGGGATTTGGAAGGGTTCATGGAGGCGTACTTGCGTGATCGGCTTGGTAAGAAAAAATAACGTCCTATGCCTAAGTTCAAGACCGCGTTAGTCACCGGCGGGGCCGGATTCATTGGGTCCCACGTCGTCGATGCGCTGATCAAGCGGCACATCAAGGTGTTCGTGATCGACGATTTGTCGACGGGAAAGAAGGCGAACCTGAATCCGAACGCGACGTTTTACAAGGCGTCGATCCTCGATGCGCGGATGCCGGGCCTCGTGGCGAAGCTGAAGCCAGACGTGGTGTTTCACCTTGCGGCGCAGATTGACGTGCGCAAGAGCGTGGAGAATCCGGCCGGGGACGCGGAGGTGAACGTGGTCGGGACCGTACGTCTGATGGACGCGGCGGCGAAGGCCGGGGTCAAGAAGTTTATCTTTACGTCGAGCGGCGGCGCGATGTACTCGGACGCGGTTCGTCCTCCGTATTCGGAGAAGGTCGTCGCGGATCCGATCTCGCCTTATGGAATTGCCAAGCGCTCGGGAGAGATGTACCTCGCGTTCGAGCAGTCCGTCCGCAAGATGCCGTACGTCGTCCTCCGCCTCGCGAACGTCTACGGTCCGCGACAATCTTTGTCCGGCGGATACGCGGGAGTCATTTCGAAATTTTCGCAGACGATGATCATGGGCAAGCCGTGCGTCATCACGGGGACGGGAAAGCAGACGCGCGACTACGTCTATGTCGGCGACGTCGTTCGGGCCCAGATGCTGGCGATGGAAAAGTCCGCGACGGGAATCTTTCACGTCGGGACCGGCGTCGAGACGAGCGTGCTCGCGCTGTTCAAGAAGATTAACAAGCTGACCGGCGCCGGACAGAAGGAGTCGTTCATCCCGGCGTTCGCGGGAGAAGTGATGCGATCGGCGCTCGATTCGTCGAAGGCGGCGAAGGAGCTTGGATGGAAGGCCGAGACGAAGCTCGACGACGGGCTCGCGAAGACGGTCGAGTGGTTCAAACAAAATGCCGCGCGTAAGTAAACAATTGCTGGATGCCATCGCCGTCCTGAAACAGGGAGGCGTGGTTTTGTTTCCCACCGAGACGTCGTACGGCCTTGCCGCCGACGCGATGAATCCGCGCGCCGTCCGCCGCGTGTCCGAGATCAAGGGCCGCGAGCCGGGCAAGACACCGCCGCTCATCTGCGCCGACCGCAAGACCGCCGAGGAATACGTCGTGCTCGACCCGTTGCTCGTTCCTCTCGTCGACGAACACTGGCCCGGCGCGCTTACCGTCGTCGGAAAGGTGGGGAAGGGATTGGCAGCCGGGGCCGTGAAGGAGGACGGTACGGTCGCGATCCGCGTCTCGTCGCACCCGATCGCGAAGGCGCTCGCCAAGGGCGTCGGAGGACCGATCGTCGCGACGTCCGCGAACGTCTCGGGGCTCGCGACCTGTTACTCCGTCTCCGCGTTTCTCAAGCAGCTCAAGGCCGCCGGCCACCCCCAGCCCGATTTCACGATCGACGAGGGTCCGATTCCGCGCCGAAAGCCGTCGACGATCGTCGCGGTCAAGAAGGGAAAAATCGTCATTTTGCGGGCAGGATCGGTTACTATTTGATATCTATGCTCCCAAAGGCAAAGAAACAATTCGGGCAGAATTTCCTGAGGGACAAGGGGATCGTCCAGAAGATCATCAAGGCCGCGGAGATCGTGCCGGGGGAGACCGTGCTTGAGATTGGGCCGGGGACGGGGATTTTGACCGAGGCGCTGGTTGCGGCAGGGGCGCGCGTGATCGCCGTCGAGGCCGACCGCGACCTCGTTGCGCCGCTTCGCGCGCAATTCGGCGACTCGATCGAGCTCGTGGAGGGCGACATCATCTCGCTCCGCGACGCCGTGACAGCAAAGCTCGGTCCCTACAAGCTCGTCGCCAACATCCCCTACAACATCACCTCCAAGATCCTCGAGACCTTCCTCGCCTCCAAAACCCCGCCCACTCGCATGGTCCTCATGGTCCAGCTTGAGGTCGCGGACCGCATCGCCGCCGCGCCGCCCGACATGTCGCTGCTCTCCGTGGTCTGCCAGGCGTACGCGGATGTCAAAAAGGTGTTCAACGTCTCCCGTACCGCGTTCAAGCCAAGCCCGAACGTCGATTCCGCGGTCGTCAGGCTGGATTTGCGCGTCGCGCCGACGATTGATCCCGAAAAAATCATCCGTCTCGCAAAGGTCGGATTCTCCTCCCGCCGCAAGCAGCTTCACCGCAATCTTTCCGCGTCGACTGTCGCCGCTTCTGCGGCCGTGAAGGAAGCCTTGACGCAAATCGGATTGCCTCCCGAGGCGCGCGCCGAGACGCTGTCTGTCCACAATTGGATTCAGCTGGTGGGCATGCTATAATGGGCGCATAGAAACGGGGTTGCGAATAACGAATTAGTTACTTATTACACGTATGCAACGTATTGCAACGAATAGGTACGAATTCGTCCGTTCGTGATTTGCGAACTCCATTCCTGTCGGGAATACGTGGCAATTAGTTACATATGTGTAATAAGTAACTAATTCGTTATTCGCAACCCCGCTTTTCCCCCACATGTCCCTCCTCTCCCAGCTCAAGCACAAAGGCGACGAACTTACGAACGAGCAGAAGGCTGCGTTCGTGCTTTTGACGTTTCTTGGGCTCGGCGGCGTCGTGCTCGGGTTCCTCTCGTTCGGCGCGAACATCCGCCGGCCGTTCGACATGCAGCTCGCCAAGTCGGCCAACTCCGCGCCGTACCTTACCATCGACCAGAAGGACGCGGCCGAGAAGGAAGCCCAGAAAACGCGAGACACCGACGCCGACGGCCTCACCGACTACGACGAGCTCTACGTGTTCCGCACCTCGCCCTACATCTCTGACACCGACTCCGACGGCATCGACGACAAGACCGAGGCATACGCGGGGACGAACCCGAACTGCCCGGAGGGGAAGGCGTGCGGGGGCGTGACCACCGGCGACGCTTCCGGAACGAGCACCGCGGTCACGGACCTCGTCGGCGGCATCACCGACTCGGGGATCGGCTCCGACCTGTCCAAGTATGACTTCAAGTCCGAGGCCGACGTCCAGAAATACGTGAAGTCCATCACCGTCGACCAGATTCGCAAGGCGCTGGCCGAGTCGGGCGTCCCGCAGGACAAGCTCGATGCCATCACGGACGCGCAGCTGCAGACGCTCTTTGCGCAGACGGTCTCCGCCTCGTCCGCGAACGGCGAGCTCGACGCGATCACTCAGAAGATGCAGGCCGACGCGGCGACGGCCGCCCCGGCGGACGACACGACCGCGACCACCACGCCGTAGATCGTCCCTGGAATTCTGTATCATTCGCTCGCTATGCTATCCTCCTCCCCAAAATTCCGACGCGGCGTTGCCATTCTCATGGCTTCCGTTCTCGTCGGGGCGTACGTCCTCGCGTTCCTGAGCATGGCGAAGACCGCGTGGGCGGCAGGTGCGCCGACGACCCCGATCAACGGGGGAATCGACGTGGCGACGGGCGCGTGCGACGTGGGTATCAGCCCGGGCGCGAACCCGTGCCGCGGGGCGCATAACGCCGCGGTCAGCGTTGACAGCAAGCTTCTGAGCCCGGCCATGCAGGTGGCCCTTCTTTCGGCTCTCACGAACCTTGCCACGTTCGTCTTCGACCGTATCGCCTATGAGTCTGCCATCTGGGTGGCTACCGGCGGACAGGGCGAGTCGCCGCTGTTCAACGCGAAGGATGCGTCCTCGGCGTGGAAAGACTTCGGCATGGATATCGCGGGCGATGCCATTGGCGAGCTCGGCGAGGCGATCAAGACCGGTTTGAATACGAATTTTGACATTTGTGCGCCGGCCGGGCCGAATGGCGCGCTGTTCAGCCTTTCCCTCCAGCTCGGCCTGAAGCAGGCATACCAGCCCACAGAGCCGAAGTGTGATTTCCAGAGCATTCGCAGCAATTGGGATTCCTTTATTTCAACCACGGCCGCGCAGGCGCTCAACCCGTCCCAGACCGTCCTGAAAGCGTTCGCCCAGGGGTTCGCGCCGGGCCAGAACGAGCTGTCCGCCTCCATCGGGCTCAACCTGAGCGTCCATCAGCAGGTGATCGAGGCAAAGACGAACAAGCTGGCAGAGCAGGTCAATTCGGGCGGCTTCAAGGCCGTCACGGACGTGATCACGGGCCAGGTCAAGACTCCGTCGTCGCTTCTGCAGAACTCGTTCCAGCATGAGATCGACAAGTCGCGCGAGTCGGGGACGGACCTGAACATGAAGGCGGCCATCGCCAACGCCGACCTGCTCGGAAGTATGTTCCTGAACGTGGCCGGCGTGTTCACGAACACGCTCCTGTCCACGCTGATGAACAAGATCTACACCGGGTATTTCGCCGTCCAGCCCGACTCCGACCCGCTCAACGGCGAGCTCGCGAATGTGGTTAGCCGCGAGGACGCGGCCAAGCAGTTCGCCTCCATCATCACCGCGGCGCCGACTCAGATTACCAACTACAGCGTCCTGTCCGAGTTCGTCTCCTGCCCGGGATCCGGCGGAATCACCGTGCGCAATATCAACAACTGCGTGCTGGACGCCGGTTTCGCCTCCGCCGTCGCCCGCGCCGAGTCGGGCGTGCCGATGACCGTCCAGGAGGCCATTGACGAGGGTCTGCTCCACGGCGACTGGCCGATCATCCCGAACACGGGGGTCGACGTCGCCAAGAACCAGGACGTGCTTTGCTATACCTACGGGTATTGCTACGGCAACATCGTGAAGATGCGGAAGGCCCGCATCCTTCCCATCGGCTGGGAGATCGCCGCCAGCCGCAACAGCGATTCCAACACGGCCACGCTCCAGGAGATCATCGACGGCTACGACAACTGCGGGACGCAGGGCGGGGGAATTGACTCCACCCACCAGTGGTGCCACCTCGTGGATCCGAACTGGGTGCTGAAGTACCCGGAGACGCAGTGCCGCGCCTACGTCAACGGCGAGCTGCAGATCTCGACCCTTTCCCCTGGCCGCGCCGGCACATGCGCCGATACCCCGAGCTGTATCTCAGAGAATAACGACGGGTCCTGCAACGGCGGATATGGCTACTGCGTGGAGGAAAAGAACACCTGGAAGTTCCGCGGGAACGATTGTCCGGCCGAGTATGCCACCTGTCTTGCGTTTAAGAACGCGGACACGGGCGCGACTGCCGACTATCTCCTGAACACCGTCGATTACGCCAACTGCAACGCCGACAACGCGGGCTGCCTTTGGTATCGCACCAACAAGTACTCCGACGACGCCGGAACGGTCGACGACACGTCGGACGACGCGTTCAACTGGCTCGCGGGCACAGAGACGTTCGATACCGCGGCGCACACGGACGTCCGCACGGCCTCCTCGTCGCCGTCCTCCTATTCGTACGACACGACCGGCGGGACGACGGAGTCCTATTCAAACTACGCCTACCAGGACCGCATTTACTACAACAACAACGTCTCCTCCTGCGACTCGTCGGCCGCGGGATGCTCGGAGGTGTACAAGATTGGCGATTCGCTCGTTCTAAACCTCGTTCAGAACGCCTCGTTTGAGATTCCCGATAGCGATTGCGGCACCGCGCTGCCGGAAGACTGGACGGGAGTGGCTTCGGCGGACTTCGACTGCTCGTCAGGCTCCGCGTACTACGGAAGCGGCTTCGTCTCGACGTCCGCGACGTCCGCGTCGATCACGCAGGAAAACATCCGCCTTTCCCCGAATTCGTTCTACACGCTCAGCTTTTACGCGAAGTCCGCGTCGGGAACGAGTGAGGCGCTCGCGAACCTTTCTCTCGTTGACGAATCCGGAGCGGCCGCGGACACCCGTGGCACCTCTTTCTCCGGGGATTGTACTCAGGAACGCGCCGGAAGGTACGAGGTATCCGTCGTCGACGTCGCTGACGCGTGGACCCAGTACTCCTGCACCTTCACCACGCTCGACGACCCGCTTTACGCGACGGTCGACCTTTCGTACGTCACCAACTCCGTCTCCTTTGACTCCGTCCAGCTCGAGCTCGGCGAGAACGCGTCCGACTTCTCGGAGGGATATAACACGACCAGCCCGTCCCCGTCCTACCTCCTCCTCCCCCCGGCCTACCTGAACTGCTCCGGCGCATCCACCGACCCGTCGGAGTGCGATTCCTATGCGCAGGTCTGTAGCGCCCAGGACGTCGGCTGCAACCTGTACGCGCCCGACAATGGCGACCCGTCCGTTCCGGCAATCGCGCAGTCGCTCGACGAGTGTCCTTCGGAATGCGTCGGGTACGCCAGCTACAAGCAGGAGGCCACGGACCGCCAGGCCGAGAGCTTCCCGCTGTACCTCATCGCCGACAAGGCAACTTCCTGCACCTCGGACGCGGTCGGCTGCGACTCGTTCACGAACCTCGACGCGACCGACGCGGGCGGGGAGGGAACCGAGTATTACACCGACATGCGCGCGTGTCTGAAGACCAGCATGACCGGCGACGCCCCGAACGACCAGGATGCCACGTACTTCACATGGGAAGGTTCCGACGCTTCCGGCTACCAGCTGGTCACCTGGACGTTGCTGAAGAGCAATATGCGATCCCGCGACCTGACATACGCCGGCTCTGGAAACGTGGACGCGAACGTCGCGCTCGGCCCGTGCGTATCCTGGAACGTGACTTCGGAATCCACCGTCGTCTGCGTCGACGAGACCGCCGGCGCGTACGCGGACATCGCCGCCGACACGGAGTGCGACGAGCACGACGACATCTTCGCGAACCCGAACTGCCGCGAGTTCTACGACGACAGCTCCGAGGGAAACATCCATTATCGCGAATATCCGTCCACCATTTCCGTCAGCGACGACTGTCACCCGTACCGCTACACGGCCGGGACGCAGGATGACTGCGACCTCGGCGGCGGCTACTGGACCGACGTCGGCGACTGCCGTTACTTCGGGCTGCCCGAGGAGTCGACGGAGTGTTCCGAGGCCTCGGCCGGATGTCGCTCGTACACCGGCGGGGGAGGGCGCAATGCCAGCACCGTGTACAGCGACGACTTCGAGGACGGATCGCTTTCCGAGTATCACGTCGACGCCGCCGGCCCGACCGTCTCCGTTTCCAACGAGTCCGTCGCAACGGGCGGGCATTCCATGCGCGTGGAGATCGCGTCCACGGGAAACCAGTCCGTCACGACGGCCATGACGTACCTTTCCTGGCCCGACCCGACGCTTGCTTACGACTCCACGGATTCCGCCACGACCTGTTCCGACCTCGGAACGGACCACGAGGTAACCTCGTCCGGCTGTCTCATCGACTACGGCGACGGAAATCCGTGCACGGTCGCGGAAGGCGACGTCAGCTGCGGGACGCTGACCGGCCTCCTTGTCCAGGGAAAGACCTACCAGCTCAATTTCTGGGCGAAGGGAAGCGGTTCCATCCACGTTACGATGGTCGACAAGGGCGGAGTGGGAACGACCCACGACTTCGTGGACCCGACCGACGGCGAAAATGACAATGACGCCCTCTCTCTCGACAGCGGATGGCACGAGTATACGCTCGGTCCGCTCGACACGTCCGAATTCGCGACCTTTGGCGACGCCTCCATCCTGACGTTCAGCAGCAGCGCGTCCTCCATCTTCTATCTCGACAACGTCCGCCTCAAGGCGCTCGAGGACAACGTCACGCTCATTCAGGACTCCTGGGTGGTCCCTTCGACCTGCGACACCACGCCCGACGGCGCGCCAAGCCCGCAGTACTACCTCGGCTGCCAGGCGTACACCGACCAGAACGGCGACGCCGCCGACCTTTACCAGTTCTCCGACCTCTGCTCCGAGGAAGTCGTCGGTTGCGAGGCCATTTACGACACGCACAGCTCCGACAGCGCGTATGGCATGACGTACAATGCCCGCTGCGTAAACACTGCCGGAACGGTCGAATCCAACACCGACTGCGTGCTCGAGGGGGAAACGGCCTGCACCATCGCGTCCGGAGACACCTTCTGTCTCTTCGACCGCGCCGGCTCGCTGCCGTCGACCTTCCCGTCCGCCGACGGGTTCGAGCTCCAGCTCGGCCCCGAGGCCGCGGTCGTGGAAGGGGATTCGCCCGCTTATGTCGTCGACAACGGATCCGCCACCTGTACCGCCGAGAACGTCGGCTGCCAGGAAATCGGCCTTCCGACGTACAGCCAGGACAAGTCCGAGGCGACCGGCTTCACTTCGACGTACGTCATCAACGACCCGGATTCCTACTCCGACACCCTCTGCGAGGACCGCTCTCTCTTCTGCGCTGAGTGGTCGAGCACCCAGGACGGGAACTTCTACTTTAAGAACCCTTCCGACCAGACCTGCGAGTACCAGAGCGGCGTCACGATCGATTCCACCACCTACTCCGGCTGGTTCAAGACCGGCACGAGCGAGCCGTGCTACTGGACGGACACGAACCTCGACGGCGTCTTCGGACCCACCGACGATTCCTCTTACCTCATCAACGGATCCCAGTACGGCGTCTGGCGCAACGGCGACGACGATTATTCCGGCTGGGTCGCCAGCTGCCCCTCGTCCGCCGACCTCTGTACCGAGTTTGACGACGAGTCCGACACCGGCTCCGGAACGTACCCGGCCGGCACCCCCTACTACTTCCTCGACGACTCCTCTCTCTCCGAGGACTCGCTTAACGCATCCGACCAGTGCCAGGGACAGGTGAGCCAGAAGGCCGGCTGCGGCCTGTTCTACGACTCGGACGTCTCCGCCCTCACGTCCAACACCACCGCCTCGTACATCGCCTCGGTTCACTCCGACATTCTTTATGGCGAGGCACCTGGAGCGAAGGTCGACCCGATTTCCTGCAAGGACGGCGGGGAAGGCATCGTCGCGACCGACGGGACAAGCTTCAATCCGTGCAAGAAGCGCTGTGAGTACGTTCTCTCCGACGCCACCGACTCCATCGTGACCCCGTCTTCGGAACTTATCTCGGGTACCACGTACGACGACCGCTCCTGCTTCGAGGACGCCGACTGCCCGGACATCGGCACCGTGAACGGCGATACCGCCGCCGGAACCTGCGTCGATACCCCCGACAACTCGCTCTCGAACGATGCAAACCGCGTCATGAAGGT
>CAIMOJ010000025.1 GCA_903843045.1 Candidatus Uhrbacteria bacterium | reverse complement strand
TTCTCGTAAGCTGTCGATATTATGACGACTCAAACAAACAAATCGCTCGTTCTCCTCGACGGCAACGCCCTGCTTCACCGAGCATGGCATGCCATACCCCCGCTGACGACAAAGGACGGGCGCGTGGTGAACGCGGCGTACGGGTTCGCGATGGCGCTGGATACGATCTTGAAGCAGTGGAGGCCGGAGTACATGGTGGTCGCTTGGGATCTTCCCGGGAAGACGTTCCGGCATGAGAAGTTCGAGGCGTACAAGGCGCAGCGAAAGGAGAAGGAGCCGGAGCTGTACGAGCAGATCCCGCTGATCCAGGAAATCCTGACGTACTACGGGATTCCGTCGGTGTCCGTCCCCGGGTTCGAGGCGGACGACGTCATCGGGACGCTGGCGACGACGGCGAAGAAGGAGGCGATGACCACGCTGATCGTGACGGGCGACCAGGACCAGATGCAGCTGGTGGACGATTCGACGAAGCTCGTCTACTTCATCAAGGGAATCTCGGAGACGAAGACGTTCGACGAGGCGGCAGTCGTTGAGAAGTACGGGTTCAAGCCGGAACAGATGATCGACTATAAGGCCTTGCGCGGAGATCCGAGCGATAACATTCCGGGCGTGAAGGGAATCGGCGAGAAGGGCGCGAAGGACCTGATCGCGGAGTTCGGAAGCGTCGAGGGGATCCTGAGCGCGGTCGGGACAGGCAAGCTGAAGCCGGCGCTCGAGAAGAAAATCGCGGGATTCGAGACCGTCGCGCGGGACATGGTGCACTTGGTCACGATCGTGCGGGACGTGGATCTCGGCGCGTTCAGAATCGAGGACGCCGCCGTGAAGGCTCCGGACTTGGAAAAGCTGCTGGGGCTGTATCGGGAGCTGGATTTTCGGAATTTGATAAAGCGTCTGGGGCCCGTGGAGGCGAGAGTAAATACGAATCCACGAATTGGCTACCAATCTACGAGTCAACGAATTGCTGCGAAAATACAGATCGTACGAGGTACCGCGAACGTCGCAACCGCGCTCGACGGGATATCGGACGAGACGGTCGCGGTGATCGTCGCGGAGCAGGCGCCGGATTTGTTCGGGGCGACGCTGGCGGCGGTAGCCGTGTCGGATGCGACGGGTACGGTCGTGATCCCGAGCCCGAACGCCGAGCTGCTCGCGATGGTGGAGAAGAAGGTCGCGGGAGCGGCGAAGATTGTCACGCATGACTGGAAGAGGACGATGCATCTGACGGGATGGAAATCGGACAGCCGGATGATCGACCTGATGATCGTCTCGTACCTTCTTTCGTCCGCGTCGCGGTCACACGATCTCGCGGCGATCGTCCCGACGGTCGTTCTTCCCGCGTCGTTCGGGACGGACAAGGAACTGAACGTTCTCGGCGAGGTCGCACGACAATTGCCCGCGAGCGCGACGACGATGCTCGCGCAGCTGAAGGACGCGGGAATGACGAAGCTGCTCAACGATGTCGAGCTTCCGCTCGTCCCCGTCCTCTGCGAGATGGAAAAGACCGGAATCGCGGTGGACGTGAGCTCGCTCGACACGCTGCAGGACGTTCTCGCGAAAAAGATCGAGACGCTGACGAAGCAGATCCAGGACCTCGCGGGCGAGGAGTTCAACGTGAACTCGCCGAGCCAGCTCGCGACGATATTGTTCGACAAGCTGCAGCTGCCGACGAAGGGGATCAAGAAGACGACGACGGGATATTCGACCGCGGCGTCGGAACTCGAGAAGCTCGAGGACGCGCACGACATCATCCCGCTCGTCGGAGAATACCGCGAGCACGCGAAGCTCCAGTCGACGTACGTCGAGGCGCTTCCGAAGCTTGTCGCGAAGGACGGGCGCATCCATACGACGTACAACCAGGCGGTCGCGGCGACTGGACGATTGTCCTCCGTCGAGCCGAACTTACAGAACATCCCGATCAAGACCGACCTCGGGAACGAGATCCGCAAGGCGTTCGTCGCCGAGAAGGGAAAGGTCCTGATCGCGGCCGACTACTCGCAGGTGGAGCTGCGCCTCGCGGCCGTGATCGCGAAGGACCAGCCGTTCATCGACGCGTTCAGGGACGGGGCCGACATTCACACGCGTACCGCGGCCGAGGTTTGGGAGATCAAGGAAGCCGACGTGACGAGCGAGCAGCGCCGCGCCGCGAAGGCGATCAACTTCGGGATCCTGTACGGCATGGGGCCGCGGTCGCTCGCGCGGTCGACCGGGATGGGGATCGACGAGGCCAAGGGATTCATCGACCGTTACTTCCAGATTCACCACGCGATTCGGACGTATCTCGACGAGACGAAGCTGAAGGCGCACACCGACGGTTACGTCGAAACGCTGTTCGGGCGACGACGATATTTTCCGGAGATCAACACCGGCGTCCAAATGCTCATTGCCATGGCCGAGCGCATGGCCATTAACATGCCGGTGCAAGGGACGGCCGCCGACCTCATGAAGATGGCGATGCTCGCCGTGGACGGATGGCTCAAGACAAGCAAGTGGCCCGCCAAGATGCTCCTCCAGGTTCACGACGAACTCGTCATCGAGTGCGACGAGATGGCCGTGGACGCGGTGGCGAAGGGGTTGAAGGAAATGATGGAGGGAGTCGCAAGCTTCGACGTGCCGCTGGTCGTTGAGGTGGAGGTTGGAAAGAATTGGGGGGAGATGGAGGCGTGGAAGAAATAAGAAAAAGCGCGTCGATCGACGCGCTTTTCGTTTATTCGTAATCGCGATAGGTCAGGCCGCGGATGACCGTTCGCAGCTGGGCCCTTTCGCCGTATTTCGTTTGCTTGTAGATTGTCTTGAAATCCGACCCGACGGACCAGAGCGCGTCACGGCCGACGAGGACGGTAGAGTGGCGGATGTCGTCGGGGTTGTGGACGGCGTATCCGATGTACGGGAAAAAGTCGATTTGCAGCCCGCGCTCATCGGCGACTTTTTCCAGGCGATGGTTCCAGGAATCCATCGTCGTTCCGTCCGGTTCCGTCCAGAACGGGGAGAAGAGTCGCGTCTTATCCTGGGAATACCCGAGCGACCGGACGGCGTCGAGCGTTTTGTTTAAGTCATTATCGTTGCTGCCGAGGATGTGTGCCATGAACGTCTTCGAGTCTTTGCGCGCGACAATGGCCGTGCAGGCGGAGAACGCATGCGAGCCGATGACATCCTGCCGGCCGAGCGCCGTGACCTCGATGAAGTTGCCAGGAGGAAGGTCGAACACGCGCGACGGGCCCTGTTGCCACGTTTTGCCGTATCGCGATAGGGACATGCGCGCACGGATCGGATCGAACAGGTCGGCCACTCCGCCCTCTCTCGCGCCGACCTCCGCGTCGATTATGCGCTCCGGCGGCCTCATGCAGAACCGATCCTCGAACTGCGAGTCGACGACCTCCTCGTCGTCGACCGGCGCGAACCCGTCGAAGTATCGGTTCGTGAGAAGCGTGCGACGGCCCGTCCGGTCGGCCGCGTCGAACTCCGCGGCCATTGTGTCGTACCCCTCCATGAAAAGCTCTGGGTCGAAGTATTTCGATTTCTCAACGAACCGATTGGCGACGACATCGCGCGCAGCGGCAGCGATGACTTCCGGAGGCGTGTATCGATCCATCATATGCGGACAGTTTACATCATCGGCGGAAAAGGTCATCATGGGTTCGATATGACGATCTGGCTATCAGAATTACTGTCGAAGCAGGAATGGGTCGCGCACGGAACCGCGACGCTCGCGTTCGGGTCGACGCGATATCCGAACGCGGGCGAGGAAGACGCGAACGTCGAGAATCGCGCAAAGTTTTTGCGCGCGTTGGGATTGGATCCGTCGCGGCTGGTCGCGTCGGAGAACGTGCATGGGAAATCCGTTTCGCGGGTCTCCCCTCCTTCCGTCAAGGAGGGGTTGGGGGTGGTCCTCGATCGCATCGCCGACTGCGACGGTCTCGTCACGACGACCCCGTCGATCGTCCTCGCCACGAAGACCGCGGACTGCCTCCCAATCTTCATCGCCGACCCGACGACGCGCACCGTCGCCATCGTCCACGCCGGCTGGAAGGGCGTCATGGCCGGCATTGCGATCGAGGCTGTGCGCGCATTCGTCGATCACGGATCGTTCGCACGAGATCTGATCGTCGCGATCGGTCCTTCGATCGGGCCGTGCCATTACGTGATTCACGGCGAGCGTCGCGATGAGATGCTCGCGACGACGCCGTTTGTCCGGGAGGAAGATTTTGTTATAACCACCCCCAACCCCTCCTTGAAAGAGGAGGGGAGACGAGAATATCGCGTCGACCTTCGCGCGATCGTTGTCCGCCAGCTCGTCTCATCCGGAGTCCTCGCAACGAACATCGATGCGTCCGCCCCATGCACCGCGTGTCATCCCGACCGATTCGCCAGCTATTTTCTCTCTCGCGACATGTCGCAGGGCATGCTCTCCGCGATCGCGATTCGTCCGACCGTGGATTGACCGTCGGACTCCGAAATGCTACGGTTTGCGTCCGACGAATGTCGGGGAGGTATCCATGCGTCCTTTCAAGTTCCATATCGTCGCAATCGTCCTGCTGCTTTGGGGAACGCTCATCTACTGGCCGACGAACGGTTCGTCGCCGCCTGAGAAGACCGTCGAGTCCACGCCGAACGCGCGGTTGCAGCGGATCGCGGATGATGCGAACGCGACGGGCATCGGCTGGGATCCGGCCGCGGTTGCCGTCGCGATGCGCGAGGAGGCGGGCAATTTGCCGGGAGTCGGCGAGTCGCTTGCGTGGCAGCAGCTTACGGAGGCGTACATCCGGGATCTTGTTCGTCGTCGGAGCGACGCGATCGCATGGACGAGCGACCGCTCGCACGCGCCGATTCGCATCGTGTTCGTCGGGGTCATCCACCTCGACAACCAGGCGACCCAGGAAGGGCGGAACGAGGTCATCCGGTCGCAGGCCGCCGCGTACACTGCCGTCCAAGGACTGTTCCGCCGGGCGCAGGTCATCACGATCGAGGAATCCGGCGCCGTCGACGGGCCCCTTTCCTGGGACAAATACGTGGACGCGACGTTTGACGCGGCGCTTCGGTACGAGGGAGTCTCGTACGATCGCGCCGAGATCGTCCCGACGCTTCTCCGCTATCCCGAGATGAACTTCCACGTTCCCCTGCTCCATGACGCGGACGCGCCGCCGGTGATCTTCGGCGAGGAACTTGTCCTCCATCACCTGCAGCAGCGGCTGACGGAGGGGTATTCCGCGTCCCGTGATGACGCGACGGCCCGGGAAATTCTGCCGATCATCACGGGTGTCATCGCCGTGATGCGCACGGAGATGACCGTCGTCCGCGCCCTCGAGTTTCTCCGCGCGAACGGCGGCGACACGGCGGTGATCACGCAGGGCCTCAGCCATGCCGACGACTTCGACGACATCATGCCGAACTACCGCGTCGACTTCGACGTCCGCATCCCGGTCAAGCCGCACGCGCTCTGACTTCCGCCTCGATGGGGCGGATTTTTTTGTCGATCGCTGGTCAAATAAAAATGCCCGCGGCGAGGCGGGCGAGATCAGGCGGAGCGGCGGTTGTCGTCCAGGTGCGACGCGGACGGTCCTTCGTACGCGGCGAGCGCATCCTCGAGGCGGCGCGCATCGGGACCGCCGGGTACCTCGATGGCGTAGAGGGGCCAGAGGTTCTGCGAGAGGTCGGCGAACCGCGGGGGCCAGACGAATCTGTCGCGGATCGGGATTCCGCCTTCGTGCAGGGTCACGACCGTGTGTTCGTCCGGCTGGCCGAAGTTGGCCGTGCAGACGCCCATCACGTAGTAGCCGACGAACGCGTTGGGACCCTGTCCCCTCCACGTGTGGACGGCCGGGAGGACGGGCGGCTTTGCCTCGAGAAGCGCGCGGCAGACCCGCACCACCCCGTCGCCCACCATGCGCCCGTCGCCGGATCCGTCGCGGGACAGCCAGCTGATCCAGAATCCCGTCGGCTTCAAGTCGCCGAGCGCCGGCACGTCGCGGGTTTCGCGGGGAAAGAGAGATGCGTTTCGACTCACTGAGTGCTCCTTTGTGGCGCGCGGATCGTACGACGCTCGCGACGATTTGTCAACCGTCGCGAGCCGACCATCGAACCGTCGAAAAAGAAAATACCGCGCTTCGTCAGTTGATGACGGTGCGCGGCAGGTTGGGCCAGGCGGCGAGAAGGTCGGTGAGCTTGGCGACGTAATCGGCCTTTGTCCGGCCGGGGCGGACGGGGTTGCCCGCGATCCAGCCGGCGAGGCGGAAGAGCGGGTTCGGGGCGAAGGCGTGGCGCAGGAACTGTGCCACGTGGCTGGTCGCCGTCGGGCTGACCGCGCGGTTGATCCATGCCCACTTGAACGGGATTCCTCCGGGGAGGCCCTCGCGGACGTGCTTGGCGA
The DNA here is from genome assembly GCA_903843045.1 of Candidatus Uhrbacteria bacterium. GTDB lineage: Bacteria > Patescibacteriota > Patescibacteriia > UBA9934 > GWF2-40-263 > YC12-FULL-57-11. Next base: position 21,848 of record CAIMOJ010000025.1, on the reverse strand, counting down.
ACGTCATCCTCAGTTCCTGCTCGAACGCCAGCAGGCCGACGCCGACGGCCAGGTCCTCGTCGATTCCGAACGATCGCGCGTACTTGATGTTCGCGACGATCCGCTCGACCATCGCCTGGCGGGACCGTTCGCCGTGGTGCCACCTTTCGGAATATTCCTCGGCGTATTCCTCGGCCTTGTCCTTCTCTTCGATGTTTCGCAACATGCTGACTCCGTTTCGTCATCAGAATCTACCGCAAAAAACCCTTTTTGTCAATCCTCCCGGTCCGCGGTAAGATGCCGGGGATATGCTGATTCTCGTTTACGGCGACGACACGTTTCGCGCGCAGGAGAAGGTTGGCAAGCTGCGCGAGGCATTTCTGGAAAAGCACGACAAGGCCGGGTTCAACCTGGCGGAGTTTGCGAGCACCGACAAGCCGGGCGAGATTCTCCAGGCCGTGTCGAGCCTGCCGTTCATGGGGTCGAAGCGCATGGTGGTGATCCGCGATCTGGTCGCGACGACGAAGACGGACGCGAAGGACCAGTGGGCAAGCCTGGCGAACACGCCGGAATCGTCCGTCGTCGTCCTTTGGGAAACGCTGTCGGAAAAAGAGATTGAGAAGAAACCATTGTATAAAGTCATTGCGAGCGAAGCGAAGCAATCTCTCGACGGGATTGCTTCGGCTTCCGGCCTCGCAATGACAGGCGTTCATAAATTTTCATTTCCGATTCTTGAGGGATCCGCGTTGTCGAAGTGGACGAGCGACCGCGTGAAGGAGCTCGGCGGACAGATCGCGCCGGATGCGCTGCGCGAACTTTCCGATCGCGTGGGCGGTGACCTGTGGCAGATGGACGGCGAGATCAAGAAGCTTATCGCCTTCACAGGGACTTTAGTCCCGTCGAGTCGTCGAACGATTGCCCTCGCCGACGTCGACCTCCTCGTCCGTGCCACGTTCGACGGCGAGATCTTCGCGCTCGTGGACGCGATCAGCCGAAAGGAATCGTCGCGCGCGATTCGCCTTCTCGAGGAGGAGCGGCTCGCGGGCGGTTCGGATTTCGCGATCTTCGGAATGCTCGCGCGGCAGGTCCGTCTTCTGCTCGGAGCGCGCGCGTCGCTCGACGAGGATCCGCGCGCCACGTCGTCTCGACTCGCCAGCGAGATGGAGATCAACCCGTTCGTCGCGCAGAAGGCAATCGACCAGGCACGAAAGTTCACGCTCGCCGACTTGCGCGCGACGCACGAGCTCCTCTTCCGCTATGACGCGGGAATGAAGTCGGGCGTGCTCGACGCGGAGCTTGCCGTGGACCTTGTCACGACGAAACTGATCAAATAAAATCGCGCCCGTCAGATTGACGCGGGCGCGCGGAAGGGGTGGCTGCCGGTGTGGGCCACGAGATAGCCGGACCAGCGGGCCGGGGCGAGGGCCTCGGCGAGCGAGTCGGCCCTGGTGTCGGACTGGGACGCGGGGTAGGTGACGATCACCATGAGGCCGTCCTCGTCGTACGCCTGTTCGACCGGCGCGTAATAGACGCAGTGTCCGTCGAGCGAGGCGATGGCCGTGACGTGCAGCGTCCGCATCCAGGCGGCGGAGACGTTCTCGCCCTCGAAGGCGATTCGGATCCGTCCGTCCGGAAGATGCTCGATGCGCTGGCAGCGGCCGACGCGGGCGAAGTGGCGCGCATTGACCGCGGGGTTGTCCGTAAAGTCGAACGTGGGAAATCTGTCGTTCATCATGTGTTCCAAGGCTGTATCCATCGGTCGCGAACGATATCAAAATAGTCGCCTTCCGTCAATGGATGGCGACTTTTCGATTCAGGCGACGCGCTGATTCTCCGTGGCGTTTGGTTTGGGCCTCACGAATCCGACGGTCGCGTACAGGTCGTCGAAGCTCATCTTGTCCCGCGCCGCGCCCTGGCGTTCGGCACGGCGAATGGACGTTTCGAACGAGAACATTTTTCGGAGATTCTTCTTGGCCTCGGTTGGCAAGCCGCCGATCTCCAGCTCGAACATCACCTTCCGCCCGCGCGCGAAGTTCGCCTGCGATTTCGACCAGCCGACGATGCGCGCCTTATAGTCGTTCTTCTGCTTTTCCGTAAGCGTCGACGGATCGAGTTCTCGCATGTCGATATTTTCTTCCACGAACAGCTCGTCTCCCTCCGCGAGGAAGCGATCCGGGTTTCGGCCCGCGCTGCTCAGGTCCGCCATTGCGACGGCACGGACGATCGGAGAGACCTCGGTCGGGCTGATTCGCTCGGCGACGGCCATCTGTCCGGTGGGCGCGTCCTTCTCCCGACGAAGTTTTACCAGGTTCTGGACCGTCGCGAATTTTGGATCGAAGTCCGGAACGGTCGCCTTCACGGCCTCCATGATTTTTTTCAGGTCCTCGGTCTGGAACGTCTTCTTCTCGTTCTCGGTTTCCTGTTCCTGGATCCACTCGAGCATCATTGCGACGCTCGCGCGCTCGTTGAACTTCGCGAACCGCTGGCGCATGACCGGTCCCTTGCGTTGCTCGGCCGTCTTTGCCGCCGTCTCCACGTCCGAAGCGAATCGTTCCGGCGTGATCGGCTGGAACCTCGCGTCCCGTTCCCTCCACTCCTGAACCAGGTCGTGCGCGGCGGCCGCGACTTCCACCACGATCATGTCACGCTCGGAAACGTCGGCACCGCCGTCCTTCATCGCCTGGAGAATCTCCCTGGCGTTGCGGCGGACGTCGGCGGTGTGCTGCGTGCGATGGTAGTTCAGATCCTCGCTCCCGCCACGCTCCTCGAACCTGGCGCGCAGATGGTCCTCCGCCCGCGCGATCAGCTGGTCGGCGGCGGATCGCAGCGCGACGAGCTCGGGCGACGGCTCGGCCTCTTTCTTCTCCGGGACGCGGACGGATTGTTCGGTTTGCGCCGGTCGAGGTCTCGCTTCGCCGGCCCGACGGATCTCTCCGCGCCCGGGCCGAAGTCCGCGAGCGTCTTCCGGGATAAATTTTTCGTTCATATGGGTCTGATTGGGCACGCTTCCAACGTCTGAGCGAATTATAGCCGTTGCGTCTGGATATTGCCACGATGGCACTCGTTCGGTAAGGTCTTGTCACATCGGAGCCCCCCATGCCGCAATTCGCGATCCTCGTCCTTCTGGCCGGATGCGCGAATTCCGCGCCTCCCATCGCCCCTGCTTCGCCTCCCGTCGCGGAGCCGTCTCCCGTATCCACGATCAGCGTCACCGTTCCGTCGAACTGCGCGCACCTGATCCTCGACGTCGACTCCTCCGCGGAGTCCAGCCTCCTCATCGCCTGCTTCGACGGGTCCAACCGCACGTTCTACAAGGACCAGCGCGGCCCGCCGGTCGAAATGCCGGACGGCCGCCCGACCCAGATCGTCATCTCTTACGCCGGCCACGACGCGGCGTCCTCGACCACTCGGTGACCCGGGTGGATTTTTCTAAAAAAAGAGACGCCGGGTTGGCGTCAGGGCCTACTTCGCGAAGAGGTCCGGGGTGGTGAGCTCGCCGGACTGGCGGGCGTCCTTCATCTCGGACGTGGTGATGACCTGCTTGGCCTTCTCGAGGTCGATCCGCGGGAAGCCGAACGTGCCGGCGACCGCCCCGCCCCAGGCCGAGTGCAGGCTGCCCTCGTAGGAACGGATCATGTCCTGCTTCGTGGTCTGCGCGGCCTGCAGGTCGGTGAACGCGGCCTCGACCGTGCGCTGGACCTCCTTGTACACCGACCCGTCGATGTTCGGGCTCTGCTCGGTGATGACGAGCAGCGCGGCCTTGGCGCCGTCGGCCCCGTAGCGTCCCTGCGCGCCGATCTTGATCGCGTCGACGACGAGGCTGCCGTACTGCGACGCCACCTGCGCCGACAGCTTGCCCTTCACGTAGGCCGAGCCGCCGATCACGTCGATGTTGCGGTCCTGCGCTTCGATGCCCGCCTCCCACTTCGCGAAGCCGTCGTAGGTGGTGACCGTCGAGATGCCGAGGATGATGACGAAGAGCGCGATGACCGCGCCGAAACCGAGAAGAATCTTCGAGATGTCCATGTTCAGTACCCTCCGAAACGATTGTTGCGAGAACGCGGCGAATAGTAGTCGTTGCCGTACCCTCCGGAGCCGCCGTCCCGGAGTTCGTTGTTTTCGAGCGCCCAGCCCGTGATCCAGGCGAGGAACCCGCAGATGATCCAGACGAACGCGTGCGCCCAGAGCGGGAGCTCGATCTCGCTGGCCAGGTACTCGTACTCCTCCATGGGCTTGCGGTCGTAGCCGCCCTTGCCCGCGGGGAGCAAGATCTGGTCGACGATGGCCGCGGCGAACGCGTCCGGGTCGTCGAGGGTCTTCATCTCGCTCACGCGGTCGCGCAGCGAGACGTGGAACAGGTCGGTCTCGGTCCAGGCCGAAACGTCGGCCCAGGCGATCTCGGGGAACGCCGGGGCGCCCACGAGCACGACCACGTCGTTCTTCTTGCCGTTCGCCCACTTGGCGTCGAGCGCGTCCTTGAAGGCGCGCTTGTCCGAGCCGACCACGTACACGAGCACGTTGACCTGCCGCGTCCTGCCAAGGTAGGCGAGCGAGCGGTCGAGGGCCTGGTCGACGATCTGCGCCCACGCGCTCGGGACCGCCGCGCCCATCGCGACGACATGGTTGAACTCGATCGGCCCGTACGTGCCGGATTGCACGGACGGGTACGGGGCGAAGAACTTCTCGAATCCGACCTCGTTGCCGAGGCCCTTTCGATGCAGCGAGAGCTGTGCGCCCTTCACGTAGTTGACGTACGCGTGCTCCTGCGCCGACGGCACGAGGCTGTCGGGGTCCTTCTCGTTGTAGTTCGTCTGGAACGTGCGTCCGTCGCCGAACGAGATCTGCCCGGGGTGTCCGGATCCCGTCTGGTCCTGGTTGCCGAACCGGCCGACGTACGCGGCATACGTGCCGGACCCGATTCCGAAGTCCTCGACGGACCCGTTGTTCGTGTGTCCCGTCCATACGGGCGGGTGGTATACGTTGTACGAGCAGTCGTAGGTGACCGTCGACTTCCCGACTTTCCGGGAGCAGGTCCGGTGCACGCGCTCCGTCCAGCCCTCTGCGTAGACCGCGTTCACCACGTGGCCGTCCCAGATCTCCACGTCGTCCACGTTCGCCGTCTCGTAGTAGAACAGCGGGTAGATGAGCACGATCGCGATCGCGCTGACGGCGATCTGGATCGGGATCTCGATGAGCGTGAACGCCTCGGGGTTCCGCTTCCAGCAGTAGATCGCGTACGCGATGCTCACGACGAAGCCGACGTATGCCGGGGCGTTGGCCCCGACGATGATCCACAGCTTGTCGTAGATGCCCGGGTGGGCGCAGTAGTACCAGACGATGCAGCCAAGGATGGCGGTGACCACGATGCCGACCATCCCCGACGGGGTGAGTTTGTTCAATGCTTCTCCAGGTAGGTTGTCCGCTTTCGCGGAGAGGAAAGATATCAGAAAATCGCAAAAATGTCAATGGTCTGCGTGCCCTCTTGTTGACGGCTGGCGATCGGTTGGATACAACGTTCCCGCACCGGAGACACGCATGCGACTTGCCGTTCTTGCCGCGCACCTGTGCGCCGCCGTCCATTCGCCGGAGAACCTCGCGGACGCCTACCGCCTGCGGGCCGCGATCGACCTGTCGGTTCGCGACGAGTATGCAGAAATCCTGCGCGCCTACGAGCCGTTCGCGGACAGGGTGGCCGTGCTCGAGGAGTTCTCCATGACCCAGTCGGGAGACGAGGCGTTCTTCATCAGCGACGACCTTGACGCGCGCATTCTCGCGATGGCCGAGGAGGCCGCGCGGCTCGATCGCGAGGCGTACCGGCTCCAGAATGCCGCCGACGTCGCTCCCTCCGGCTTCCGCGGTCTCCGCCGACTCCGCGTTCGCGCCATGCGCGCCGAATGCCTCGCCGTCCTCAATGGCTTTGAGTGACGGCTTTTCTTCAAAAACGAAAACGCCGCCGACAATCGTCGACGGCGTCCACTCCTTACTCCGCGAATCCGCCCGCCTGGATGTCCCAGAGCTTGCGGTACGTCCCTTTCTTTTTGAGCAGCTCCTTGTGCGTTCCCTGCGACGCGATCGTTCCGCCCTCGATGACCAGGATGCGGTCCATCTCCATGATCGTGGACAATCGGTGCGCGACCACGATGACCGTCTTGTCCTTCATGAGTTCGTGCAGCGCATCCTGGATGAGACGCTCGGACTCGGAGTCGAGCGAGCTCGTCGCCTCGTCGAGCACGAGGATCGGGGCGTTCTTCACGATGGCGCGCGCGATGGCGACGCGCTGGCGCTCGCCGCCCGAGAGCTTGATGCCGCGCTCGCCGACGTAGGTGTCGTAGCCGAGCGGGAGGTCGGCGATGAACCTGTCGCATCGCGCCTTTCGCGCCGCCTCGAATACCTCCTCGTCCGTCGCGCTCGAGCGGCCGTAGCGGATGTTCTCCATCAGCGTGCGGTGGAACAGGATCGGTTCCTGCGGCACGAGCGAGATCTGGTCGCGCAGGCTGTCCTGCGTCGCCTTCGAGATGTCCTGCCCATCGACGAGGATCTTTCCTTCGTCAAGGTCGTAGAACCGGAACAGCAGCTTCGTGATGGTTGTCTTTCCCGCGCCGCTCGGTCCGACGAGCGCGACTTTTTCCATCGGCCTGATCGCCAGGTTAAAATCCTGAAGGACGCAGCGTGTCTTGTGGAAACAGAACGTCACGTCCTTGAACTCGATCTTTCCTCTTGTCACGTCGATCGGCTTCGCTCCTTTTTTGTCACGAATTTGATGCGGCTCGAGCAGAAGGTCGACCATCTCCTTTCCGTCGGCGATGGAGTCGAAGATGTGGCGGAACGATCGGCCCACCGTCCAAAGCTTTCCGAACACGAGCACGAGCGACGACTGGATGAACGCGAGGTCGCCGAGCGTAAGGAATCCCTGGAGCCAGTAGCGGACGCCGACGTACATGAGACCCACGTCGATGGCGATCATGAGGAGTCCCTGCGCCGCGAAGATGATCTCGTGTCGGTCCCAGCTGTTCATCTGAGATTCCCGGAACGCCTGGTTCACCTTGCCGAACCGCGCTTCCTCCTCGCCCGGCGCGGGGAACAGCTTGATGGTGACCGCGTTCGTGATCGCGTCGGCGAGAACCCCCGTCGCCTCCGAATCGAGCTCGGCTCGCCGGATGTCCGCCTTCACGGCCCATTGTGACGCCCAGTAGTTGAAGACGATGAAGAGGACGGTCCACACGACGAAGAGAATCGCGAGCAGCGGGTATTGGACGTACAGCCCGATCGTCGCGCCGATCAGGACGACCATGGTCGGGATGATCTGAAACTCGACCTCGTCGGCCATCCGCTCGAACCCGCGGCTCAGGCGCTTGATCTTCTGGATGAGCGATCCGCCGAACTGGTCGGCGAAGAACTGGTAGGAGTGGCCGAGGATGTATTTGAATGAGTGCTCGTCGAGCGCGGCGAAGACGTTCGGCTGGAACCGGTTCGACGTAATTCCGACCATGCGCCATCCGAACCAGCCGGCGAGACGAATGAGCGCCATGCCGACGAGGACGGGAACGAAGATCGCGATTGTCGCGGCCGACGGCGAGTGCTTCTCGAGCAAATCGAAAAGAGCCTTTAGAAACCAAGGCTGGAGCGTGTCCGCGACGGTCGCGAACGTGACCGCGCACAGAATCAGAAAGGCCCTCCCCTTGAATTTCATCGCTCCGCGCCAGTACGCGCGGAGAACGTCGGTGGTCGTCGCGTGTTGCATACCGCGACAGTATAGCACCGACATAAATAAAAAACTGCGCGCAGAGTTGCGCGCAGGGGTCAGAGGGCCGTGTCGACAACGCCCGTGTCGACAACGCCCGTGTCGAGAACGCCCGTGTCGACGACGCCCGTGTCGGCGCAGTCGCCGCCGGTGTCCCATCCGCCCCAGGGGGTGGTGCACGGGGCGGGCTCGACGTAGGCCGCGAGTTCGGCGCGGGCGAGTTCGGCGCGGGTGGAGTAGAAGCTGTACGCGGTGGAGTACTCTCCCGCGTCCGGCGAGCGGAGCATGCCGTCGCCCCCGTCGTTCCCCCAGGGAGCGGCCGCGGCCTGGAGGCGGTCGTACAGGCCCGGGAGAATCGTGTTGGCGACGTCGAGTGCCTCGACGCGGTCGATCACGTCGGTGCAGGTGGCGATCGTTTCCTGATAGCAGGTCGGATCGTACTCGCAGCCGAGCGACATGTTGGACCATCCCCACAGGTCCATTCCCGTCCACGCGCCACCCCATGCGAGGCCGGCGTTGATGTCCGTGGACCAGGGCATGACGCGGAACAGGCCGTCGTCGCCCTCGATGAGCACGATGTTGTTGAGGTTGTGCACGTAGTCGTCGCCGGTCTGCGCGTACCAGCTGAGGCACATCTCCGTCTGGAACGCCGGCCAGTCGAAGTACCCGGCGGTCGCGTCCTCGAACCCAGCCTGGTAGAGGTTGTCGTCCACGGCAGTGGCGAACTCGGTGAGGCGGTCCGTGGCGCAGCCGCCGTGCGTCTCGCAGTTCTCGTTGATCATCGCGACGTTAGCCGCGGTGAAGTCATAGGAGTACCACTCCCAGATGTTCGTGCATCCCCCGCCGAAGAAGTCGGCGTGGTCCGCGCAGAACGCGGGCTTGTACACCTCGACGAAGGCGTACGGGATGAGGATCTGGTCGTCCTGCCACGGCGTCCCGCCCACGTAGGCGTAGCTCGTGCGCGGAACCGCGTAGCCCATCGCGTCCCAGATGGAGAGCGCGAGCGGCTCGCCGATCATGGAACCGACGCTCTCGTTGTTGAGCCGGCCGTGGTCGAGAAGCGTCGCGTAGTCGAAGTACTCGCCGTCCACGAACTCGTTGCTGTCGAGCGACAGGTTCGGAATGGTCGTTGCCGTCCACGTGGTGCCGGACGACTGTCCGACGACCCCGGTCTGGACCTTTCCGTAGTCCGCGGTATTCGTTCCGTCGAACACGTACAGGTGGTCGGCGTAGGTGCTGCCGGACCCCTCGTCATCGACCGTGTACAGCGGGCCGTACCAGCCGTACCCGCTGTTGAGCCAGTCGCTGTTCATCTGGGCGACCTGCTCTTCCGAGACGTCGAACCAGTACACGACCCCGTCCTTCGCGAACGGGTCGAGCCCGAGCTCCTCGGGAGTGACCGTGGCCTCGAGCTCGGCGGGCGGGTTGATGTCCTGCCAGCCGGTGTCTTCGACCGCGGCGGACACCTCCTCGATTCCCGTGTCCGGGGCGACCTCGTAGATGGTCTCGTAGTAGTTGTTCGTCACGTTGGCCGGAGTGGAACATCCGGCGGCGATCAGCAGAAGGAGCATGTGGCCTCTGGCGGTGTGGATCCGACGTAATTATCGGACGTGTTGGAAAACGAGCCTTGCTTCGAACCGTTACGGAGCAAGCGAGGACGATACTTGTTTTTGGGGTATTTGTCAATGGATCCCCTAAAACAAAAACGACCCTGCCATTCGCGAACGGCAGGGTCGTTTCTTGCTTACGCCTTCTTGATGGCGTTCAGCTTTCCCATCATGCGGCTCTTGAGGCGCGCGACGGTGTTCTTCTTCATGACCTTCTTCGACACGGACTTGTCGAGCTTCTTTCCGAGCATGCGCGCGGCCTCCGTGGCGCCCGTCACCTCCTTGGTGGTGACCAGCTTGCGGAACTTCACGCGGAGCGACTTGATCTCGTCCTTGACCGCCTTGTTGCGCACGGCGCGCTTGAGGGACTGGCGAAGGGCTTTCTTGGCGTTTGCTTTGATCGGCATAGTGTTGATACGAACCTTCGGACCGCTACCGACCTACAGACAGCAGGTCGACGGTCCACGTTCGCAATGTGTTCCTATGAGCGTAGGAATAAATAGCGTGAGGGGAGTATAGCCCGGGAGGCGAGAAACGTCAATAAATGCGTCTCCCCTCCTTCGGCAAGGAGGGGTTGGGGGTGGTCCGGGGTCTCGTTACGTCGACGGTTCGCGGTAATCGACGGTGTTGCCGAAGGGGGTTTCGGCCTCCCAATTGCGAGACGGTGCGTCGACCACCCTTGACCCCTCCTCCCCATGAGGAGGGGAAACATGCAGGGGGCGGACGAACTGGTGTGTGAGCGGGACCTTTCCTTTGCCTCCGGGGAGATCGAGCATGTAGCGCGGGAGGGCGATGCCGGTGACGGTTCCTTGGAGCTGGCGCATGAGGTCGATTCCCTCCTCGATCGGTACGCGGAAGTGGTTGGTGCCGCGGGCGAGGTCGAGTTGATGGAGATAGTATGGGATGACACGGACGTTTGTCAGCGTCTTGAAGAGTTTCGCGAGTGTCGCGATGTCGTCGTTGATTCCGCGTAACAGAACGGATTGGTTACGGACGACTACGCCAGCGTTGACAAACTTGGCGATCGCCTCGATGTTCTCCGTTGCGATCTCGCGCGCGTGGTTGAAATGTGTGACGACGTAGATGGGGTGCGTCGCATCCTGATGGCGTCGAAAAATCTTGACGAGGTTGTCGGTGATGCGCGACGGAAGATTGACCGGGACACGCGTGTGGAATCGAATTCGGTTAATCGTCGGGACGCGGCGAAGCCGAACGAGCCAGTCCTCGATCTGCGCGTCCATAAGCGTGAGCGGATCGCCGCCGGTGAGGATGACCTCGTCGACCTCGGGATGCGCGACGAGATAGTCTTCGATGACGTCCATGTCGTGCGTCGACGGCCCGGGAGTCGCGGCACCGGTCTTTTCTCGACGAAAGCAGAACCGGCAGTAGTGCGAACACGAGAAGGTCGCGTAGATCAGCACGCGGTCGGGATACCGATGCGTGAGAAACGGAACGGGTGACTTCGCGTCGTCGCCAATCGGGTCGGCCATCTCCTCGGGCGTGATCGACAGCTCCTTCGCCTGAGGAACGGCCATAAGAAGGAGAGGATCGGCCATGTTTGCGAAGTCGATCAGCTTCAGCGTGTGCGGAGTAATCGACAGCCGCATGTTCGCCAGCACGCGCTTCATCTCGTCACGATCGCCAATGGCAACGTACGCCTCGAGCTGGTCGAGCGTGCGGACGCATTGCTGGAGTTCTTGCTGCCAGAGGTCCATACAAAAAACCGTTCGCGAATTGCGAACGGTTTAACACGGGATCGATGGAATGGCAATCGTCGTTTACTCGATGACTGGACGATCGATCTCGACCGGCAAGAGAGACTTTCCCGCGGTTCCTCCGGTGATCTTGAAGATATCCTTGTCGATCTTCTTAAACTCCTTTCCAGAATCCGCGTACGCCTTGTACGTCGCCTCGAGATTTTTTCCTACTTTGTTGTGGAAATCCTCGTAGGACTTGAGATGGCGGACGAGTTGTTCGGCGAACTGTTGGATCTCTTTGACACTTTCTTCGATCTGGAGGGCTTTGAGGCCGAGGAGGACGGTTTGGAGGTAGGCGTAGAAGGATGTCGGCGAGACGATCATGACTCCCTTTTCGAATGCGTACTCGATGAGGTTGCGCGAGTTGACCGCGACGGCACCGACGGACGCGCCGATGAGGCTGTGGTAGACGCCTTCGGCTGGGACGAACATGAAGGCGAAGTTCGTGGTGCCGCGGTCCGGCTTGATGTACTTGGATGTTTCGTCGATGCGCTTCTTTACGTCGGACTTGAATTCCTTTTCGAGGGTTTCGCGGCGCGCCGGGTCGGATTCTAGGGAAACCTTGTTGTAATTCTCGAGTGAGAACTTTGCGTCAATAGGGATCAACATTTCTTTGACGAAAATGACCGAGTCCGGGATGAGCTTGGCTCCCGTCTCGTCGTCGACGCCGAGATCATATTGCATCTTATACTGTCCCGGCTGGAGGACTTGGCCGAGAAGCGTCTCGAGCCAGTACTCGCCGAGGATTCCGCGCTGCTTCGGGTTCTTGAGGATATTCTCCAGGCTTTGCAGCTGCGTCGAGAACTCAAGGACCTGTTTGTTCGTCTCGTCGATCTTTGTGAGGCGTTCCGTCACATCCTTGAATGTGCCTAAGCTGTGGGCAAAGTGCTTTTGGAGAGTAGAGGATGATTCCGAAAGTCCTTTAAGGAGCTGGTCGCTCATGACGTCGAGGCGCTGTTGAACTTCCGTGCGGTTCTTGTGGGTGGCGTCCGTGAGCTCGCGACGAAGATCGTTCAAGATATTCACAAGCACCGCCGGATCCTGTGCGACTGGCGCGGAGGACCGACGGCTAAATGCTAAAAAAGCTAGGAAACACAGGACAATAAGCAAACCGACAACGATGAGGACAAATGCGAAAGGGGCTATTACCATACGGCCTTTGACGGGATCGTTAAGGTGCTCTATAATTTCGGCACTGCCGCACAAGTATAGCATGCCTCGGCTATGCAGGAGCGAGTGGATAAGCCATACGTTTTACGACGCATCGAGGAAAGAAGAGGTCCACCAGGGTACTCCATGCCCACATAGCTCAACGGATAGAGCTGGCCCGTCCTAAGGGCAAGATGGGGGTTCGATTCCCTCTGGGGGCACCATCCTTCGCTCTGGCGTTGGACACAATCCGTTTTGTCGAACAGAGTTTGAGAGACTGAGATGATTGGAGTCAGAGCTTCGGATGGCAAGCCATCAGATAGACATGCACCAAGTCTCGACTGTTTCACGCGGAACATTTACAATCAACTGAGAGATAACAGACTGTACGGGCTAGTAGCTCAGATGGTAGAGCGCTGCATTCGCATTGCAGAGGTCTGGGGTTCGATTCCCCACTGGTCCACCAAAAAAGACTCATCGGAAGATGAGTCTTTTTTGTTGAGTTGAGAAATCGTCGTATCGTAGGAGTGCCCTTTATTGTGTGAACGATAGTCGAAACGTTCGCACCCTAAAGGGTGCGCCTACACAATAACGCCATCTGGGAGATCAAAGGACGAAGGATCGCGCCACAAAGCGCGATGGTGTGCCAGTTTGCGGAAATAAACCCACCCTAAAGGGTGTGCCAACGGAATGAAGCCTCTTGAAAATAAACGAAAGGCGAAGTATTTAAATTGTCGGAGTCAGCTATCTGGCATAACGTGCATCGCAGGGAAAATTGATCCATCGATTTGATGGCCATTCGTGCTTGTCATCGAAATCGCACGCACGCACGATGCGATTTGTTGGCAGGTGATGTTTGGTGTGGAAAATGCGTGGTGTAGGCGCATCCTTTAGGGTGCGTTCGTTTCCGTGAACGTCGAGCGTTCGCACCCAAAAGGGTGCACCTCCGCAATTTATGAACACGACGATGTTTTACGTGAAACAAAAGATCGAGGAGGATAAATTTGTCAACGCTTAACATATTTGATCAAAAATCGAGCAAATAATGTGTATTTGTCCACACTAGTGTACACAAATACGTATTTTTGTGGACAAGTGGATAAAAAGTGCGAAATCTGTGGGCAATTTGTAGAAAATCCTATAAATCTCGACTGAAGATAGTTATATATTAGCTAACTTAAGCCAATAATTTCATTGACCAAACCTTGTATTCAAGGTATAATGGTGATACCGAATGGTAGAAATATGCGAACGATTGTCGCAGCCATGGTACTTGCGGGGTTTTTTGGTACGGCGGCATGTGCCTTTGCCCAGATGACCTCAACGGATTACCAAATTCGGTGGGATACCGTTGGAAATGGCGGAGATGATACCAGCTCCTCCTCTTCCTACATTCTTCGGGACACGACCGGCAATGCCGGAATCGGCGAATCGTCGAGCGCGTCCTTCGGCCTTGGCGCGGGTTACCGCGAGGGAGTTCTCAGCGAGGTCCTCGATTTCTCGTTCTTTGCGCAGGACGACAGCGTCTCAAAAGAGGCAACCGCTCTCGCGGGACTCACGATTTCGTGCGATCCGGCGGGATTCACGGTCGGTGACATGGTTTCCCTCCTTCAGGACAAAGGAGCGGGCCAGGTCACGGCGATCGGACGGATTGTCTCGATTGGCGGCGGGTCTATCACCGTCGACGCCCTAAAGGACGGAGGCGTCGTGCCAGTCATCGACGGATCGAATGACTACGTTGTCCTACTGAGTGGCGATTCCTCGTCGTTCGGCACGCTCAGCGTCTCAGCCGTACGCACGTCGGTTATCGGAATGAGCGTCAGCACATCCGCGTCGGCCGGCTACGTCGTTCAGGTTCAGTCCGACGGCGACTTCCGCAACGGCGCGGAAACGATCAATCCCGTCGCGGACGGAACCGTCACGACCGGTTCCGAGGAATACGGCGCGCGCTCCTCCGACACGGCGCTTGCCACGTCCACGTTCGACACGGCCGACTCCGCGTTCACGACCTCCTTCCAAACGATCGCCGACTCCGCGACCGCGGTCTCGAACGATCGCAATTTCCTCGTCGACAAGGCCGCGATTAGCGCGCTCACCGTCTCTGGCAGCTACGCGCAGACGCTGACGCTCATCGTCTCTGGAAATTACTAGGAACTATCGCAGTCGACGACCGTCGTCATTGCGAGCTCCGCAGAGCGAAGCAATCCCGTCGAGAGATTGCTTCGGCCTGAGGGCCTCGCAATGACAACTAGAAAGATTTCTATGTTTCGTCGAATCATCCCACTTCTCTGTGCGGTCGTCCTGCTGTGGATGCCGTTTCGCGCCCTTGCCTTCGCCATCGCCCCCGCGACGCTCGACCTGTCGGGCCAGCGGGGCGAGACGATCGACGGCACGATCGCGGTCATCAACAATGGGAGCGCCGAACAGACGTACTATCTCGGAACGCTTAAGTTCGTTCCGGGCGAGCAGTCTGGAACCCCCTCGTTCATTCCATTTGAAACGGATCACTCGGGCCTCCCCGAGTGGATTGCGTTTCCCGTGAGGACGGTCGCGATCCCGGCCAACACGAAGGTCGACGTCCCGTTCACGGTCACGATTCCGCAGAACGTCGCCTCGGGCACCGTCTACGGCGCGATCACCGTGTCGACGTCGCCGTCGGACGTCGTCGCAGCGAACGGCGCGACGATCGAGGCGAAGATGGCATCGCTCATCTTCCTGACGGTCGAGGGCGAAACGGTCGACAAGCTCGCGCTGCTCGACTTCGACGCGACGAACTCCGGGAACACGTCTCTTCAACTTACGCGATGGTTCACCTTCCGCGTGCAGAACCAGGGCAACGTCGTCGCGGTTCCGACCGGCACGGTCACGCTCGTCGACGCGCTCGGTCGCACGGTCCTTTCGCAGCCGATCAACCAGGAGCAGTCGCGCGTTCTTCCCATGACGACCCGCTCGTTCTCAGGGACGATCGGTCCCGTGCCGACGAGCTTCGGTGACGAGCTTCGATCGGACGTCGCAAATTTCGCGATCGGACCCGTCACCGCGACGCTCACGATCGCGTCCGGTTCCAAGACGCTCACCAAATCGTCTACCTACTGGACGCTCCCATGGCATCTCCTTTTGACCGCCGCGATGGCCGTCGTGATTCTCCTCGTTCTTTCGAAGCTCCTTTCGCGCGGACGAGATCGCCTCGGACGCATCCAGCCAGGCCAGCAATAGCCCGACGGGACTTCCTCCTTCGCTACGGCTTCGGAGGATAAAAATGTCCCTGGGAAATCCGTGTGTGCTCAACCGTTTTACAAAATCGTTCTGGAGCGTCGTATCCGTCATCGTTAGCGTAACGATGTTGGTTGCGGCTGCTTCATACGCGGCCACGGTAAGCACGGCAAACGACTATCCGACGTCGCTTCAAACGTCGGCAGGCGCGAATCATCTCCTGGTCTTTACCACTCCGAGCGGTGTGTCCGAGGGCGAAACGGTCGTCATCGGGTTCAGCTCGGCGTTCGACACGTCCGCCATCGTCGAGGACGACGTGGACGTTCAGGACGACGGGGCCGATCTCACCACCGCGGCGAACTGCGGCGGCGTGGAGCAGGCTTCCGTCGCGATGGCGTCGGACGCGCTTACCATCACGATCTGTCCCGGCGATGGGGGCGCGATCGTTGCGGCGAGCGAGATCACGGTGAAGATCGGCACGAACGCCACGGCTTCGGGAATCGGAGCCAACCAGGTTGCCAACCCGGCCACCGCGGGAACCCATTACCTCTCTATCGCCGGGACGTTCGGCGACTCCGGATCGATCGCGCTTCCCATGCTTGAGACGGGATCGGTCGGAGTGACGGGAACGGTCCCTGCATCGGGTGGAAGCGGAGGAGGCGGAGGCGGAGGCGGCGGATGCGGAGACTCGACGGCCCCGGGGATTTCCTCGGTCATCGTTTCGAGTATCACCGCGTCGGCTGCGACGATCAGCTGGACCACCGACGAGAACGCGGACAGCGCGGTCGACTACGGGACCACGATGTCCTATTTGTCCGGCACGGAGTCGGACACAAGCCTCGTCACATCGCACTCAAAAGTTCTTTCGGGACTCTCCGAAGGAACGGCATACCATGTTCGCGTTCGTTCAAAGGACCTGTGTTCGAACGAAGCAAGCTCCTCCGACCAGACGTTCTCCACGACCGACGCGACCGCGCCGGTCATCTCCAACGTCGTCGCGACCGTCACGTCTTCGTCATCGGCAACGATCACCTGGACGACTGACGAGCCGGCGACGAGCTACGTCAATTACGGGACGACCGTATCCTACGGCATCGTCGTGGGTGACTCGACGCTGACCACCAGCCACTCGGTCATCGTCACCGGCCTTGACGCGGGAACGACGTATCACTTCGATGTCGTATCGACCGACGCGTCGAGTAATTCTTCCGCATCTTCGGACGCCACGTTCGTCACCTCGTCGAACCCGGCCCCGACGAACGTCTCCGATCTTTCCGTCGCATCAGGGGACGGCTCGCTCGCGATCAGCTGGACGAATCCGGCCGACGCCGACTTCGCCGGCGTTCGCGTCCTTCTGTGTGCCGCAGGATATCCGTCCGGCCCGAATGATTCGAGCTGCACGGTTGTCTACACGGGCATAGCCAATTCCACCACCGTTTCCAGTCTCACCAATGGGACGACCTACTACGTCGGTGTCTTCGCGTATGACACCGTTGGGCAATTCGCTTCTGGCGCTCTCGGTTCGGGTACCCCGAATGCGCCAGTAGAAGAGGTGCCCACGCCTGTAGAGGTGCCCGCACCTGTAGTGACTCCTCCCGAAGGGGAGCCGACCGTTCCGGTCGAGCCCGTCGCGACCGCTCCGACCGCGGAGCCGGCGGCGCCTTCGGAAGAGATCCCTGCAGGGACGGAAACCCCGGCAGAACCGGCGCTTCCCATTCCCCCGACCACGGTCGCGGCCGGGGAGCTTGTCCCCCAGGGGGACGTATCGTTCCTTGTCGCAGGAGGACTCATCCAGCTCGAACCGTCCGGCTCCGGCACGATTCGTCTGCTCGGAAACCGTCCCCTGCAAATCGTGCTGCAGACACAGCACATCGCAAAGCCCGTCTCACGCGTCCAGCTCGTCCTTGGCGCCAGCGCCTATATCATGGCCATGGCCCAGGATGGCTCGTCGTTCTCAGCCGACGTCTCCTCCCCAGGAACGCCCGCCGATTACGGAACCGCGGTGAGCATCAGCTACACGGATGGAACGGTCCAGTCCATCACGTTTACCCTCGAGGTCATAGGCGATGGGTATGCCTATTCCCAACAGGACGGACACATCTCTCGCGTCGGAGGCGCGAACGTCACGCTGCTCGAGAACGGCACTGTTTCCTGGGACGGATCCCCCTTTAGGCAGTTCAATCCGATCACGACCGCAGACGACGGGCTATTCGGATGGTATGTACCGAACACGACGTACGCTCTTTCCGCGGATGCAAGCGGGTACTTGCATGCCGAGACAGGGACGTTTTCCGTGACGGACCACATTGCCAACCAGGCCATCCGCATGGAATTGCACCAGGCGGAAGTCGCTCCTCCGACGTCTCTCACCGGCGCGGTGACGTCGAACCTTTCTATCGCGGGCAACATCGTGTCCGCGTCGCTCGAAGCCGTTCGCTCCGTTCCCGGAGTCGAACAGGCGGCCGCGGCTTCCACCCCCGCGCTCGCCGTCATAACGGCAGTCTCTGCCGCCGTGCTCTTTACCAGCTTCGACCTTCTTCCGTTCCTTCAATACCTCTTCACGTCCCCGTTCCTTTTCTTCTGGCGTCGCAAGCGCCAGGCGTTCGGAGTGGTCTATAACGCCGTGACGAAAGTACCTTTGGACCTTGCGACCGTGCGGTTGTTCCGAATGCCGGACGACTGGAACGGTGAGGCGGGCGTGGTCGGCAGGCTCGTTCAGAGCCGCGTCACCGACAAGGGCGGACGATATTTTTTCCTTCCTCCCCCGGGTCGGTACCGCATCGCCGCGCTCAAAAGCCAGTTCGTCTTTCCGTCCGCCTATCTTAGGGGGCTGAAGGATGACGGTTCGTTCCTTGACGTCTACCACGGAGAGCCAATCCTTGTGACGGATGCGAATGCGAGCGTGTCTGCAAACATCCCGCTCGATCCGGCACAGGCTGCCGAGCACCGAACCCCGAAGCAAATTGTGCGCCGAGCGCGGCTGCGCATGCTGCAGAGGGTCGTCGCCGTGCTGGGCGTATTGCTCGCCATCGTGGTCGCGATCATCCGCCCGACCTTCTTTTCAATCGGCATGGTCGGCGTCCAGATCGCGTTCCACTTCCTCGTTCGTCGCCTTGCCACCCCACGGAAGCCAAAGTCCTGGGGAATCGTGTACGACCAGGCAACGGGCCGGCCGCTCGAGCACGTGATCGCCCGCGTGTTCGAACCGAAATACAACAAGCTGCTCGAGACCGCGGTCACGGACAGCAAGGGCCGGTACACCTTCCTTCTCGGGCCGAACGAGTACTACACCGTCTATGAAAAGCCAGGGTTCGAAAATGCCGAGATTCGGCCGATCGACTATCGCAGCTTAACGGAGCCATCGGAATTCTCGCGCGACGTCCAGCTGTCGCATGAGAAAACGGTATGAATCACCGGATAATTCAAAACCGACCTCCTCGCCCGTTCGCGGCCGTGCTCATCGCACTGGTCGCCTTTGCGGTTCTTACCTCGCCCATCCTGACGGCCTACGCGGCCGCCCCTGTGAATGCCATCTCATACCAGGGGCGGCTGCTGGATTCTTCCGGCAACCCCGTTTCCGACGCGAACGTCAACATGCAGTTTTCGTTTCATACGCTCGTCGCCGGAGGGGCCTGCCTCTGGTCGAACGACGACAGCGCCTGCGGATCGACGGCCGACATGGTCGTCCCCCTGACCGATGGACTCTTTTCCGTAAACCTTGGAGACACGGGAGCCGGCTTCGCCGCGATTCCCGACTCGGTGTTTGCGGACAACAGCGCGGTCTTTTTGCAGGTCATCGTCGGAGGAGAGACGCTCGTTCCGCGCAAGCAGCTCGTTGCCGCCCCGTTCGCGCTCAACTCGCAGTCGCTCGACGGGCTCGACTCGACCGCGTTCCTCTCGTCCACCGGCGACACGGCGACCGGCGCGTTCGACCTTACCGGCGCGACGATCGCGGGAACGAGTGCCCTTTCGTTCGAGGGGGGCGTAGTCGACGGGTTCCAAACGACCCTTTCGATCACGAATCCGACCGCGGACAACATCATCGCGCTTCCGGACGCGAGCGGCACGCTCGCCCTTACGTCGGACATTCCCGCCGGCTCGTCGCTCTGGGAGACCGGGGCGTTCGGGACGTTCGAGGACGACGGGAACGTGCTCGTGGGAACCGCCGGCGACGAGACGCTCTTGAACGCGGCGTTCACGCTGTCCGGTAACGACCTGTTCGTTGCCGACACGCTTGGCGTCGAGGGGTCGGTCTACAGCGACGGCGCGTTCGTCGCAGGGACGACGTCGTACGGACAAACGGAGATCGCGACGGCCGGCGTGGATGACCTTACCCTGAGTCCGGCCGGAGGGTTCGTTCATCTGAACGGCGACCAACTTCGCGGGACGGGTGCGCTCGGCGTCTATGCGACGGGAGGTGGCGTCCTGGCCCTCAACACGGACGGCGGCGACATCATTATCGGCGACGATCCCGGGGACAAGTTTATCCGCATCGGTGGAAATGGGATGCGTCAAATTCAGATGGGCACGCTGACCGCCGACGGGTACACGTCGATCATGTCCGGAACGACCGGAACGACCCTCACCTCCACCGGCACGATCACGATCGACGCGACAAATTGGAGCGTCGACGCGGCCGGCGCGGCCGACTTCCCGTCGATCGGCGTCGCGACACCCGGATCGGGCGCGTTCACGTCACTGTCCGCGTCGTCGCTGTCCCTTAGTGGCGACCTCGACATGGCGAACAACCGGATTTTGAACATTGGAAACGCGGGGACGGATTTTACCGCCGCGGGAGGATTGGCGATCGCCGACGATCTTTCCGTCGGAGGGACGGCCGCGGCGTCATCCCCGTTCGGCGTCGACGAGTCGGCGAACACGGTATACGTCGGCGAGGGCGCGAACGGGAACGGGACCTTGACGTTCAAGGCGTCGGACGCCGATACGGGTAGCGTGGCATATTCCACGGACGACCGCTGGGAGTTCACGGGCGGGGACCTGTTCGTTGGCGGGTCGTCGATCGTCCCCGGGTCGGTAGAGGCCGCGTTCTCCCCGAACGGAGACGATCTGTACGTCGCCGGCGATATCGCGGCTGTCTCAAAGATGTACGCGGACTCATTCACGGCCGGAGACGCCTCGACCACTTACGCGCAGGATTCCATCACGACCGGGGCCGGCGGCGACCTTTCCCTCGCGATTACCGGAGGCGACCTGACGTTCGCGCAGAACACAGTGATCGGCGACGGGGGCGACCAGCTGTCCATCAACACGTCCGACTGGGACGTCAGCACCGCCGGAGCGATGACCGGGATCGCGACCGTCGCGTCGGATGACAACCAGGGAGTTTTGAATCTGAACATTCCCGTCAGCGGCGCGGACGTCGCGCTGCACGCGGTCGGCCTTCAGGTGGACGGCAACGGCGGAGTCGTTGTCAGCGCGACGGGCAACGGAGCCGGCGGCGTCGGCGCGAGAACGGTCGACATCGGTGTCTCGGGCGCGACGGACACGGTGAACGTCGGCGACGCGACGTCGAGCATCGTGGTCGGAGGTGCCACCGCGAACGTCAGCCTGACCGACGCGGATTGGTCCGTCTCGGCCGGTGGCGTCGGAACGTTCAGCTCCCTTGTGATCTCGGGCGACCTCGACATGGCGAATCACGCGATCACGAACATCGGGAACGCGGGAACGGACTTCGTCGCGGGCACGGGCGCGCTGACTCTCGCCGGAGTGCTGACCGCAAACGGCAACATCGCCTCCGCGGCGGCCACGACGCTGAGCATCGTGAGCGGCACGACCGGGACGATCACGCTCGACTCGGGAACGACCGGAACGGTGAACATCGGAACCGGAACGTCCGGGAAGGCGATCAACATCGGCTCGGACAACACGTCGCCCGACACGCTGACGATCGGGTCGCCGAACGACACGATGAGCCTCAACGGCACGATGGGGATGAACGGGCCGGTGCTCGTAAACGGAAACTTCGAGGTGACCGGCGGCGGAAGCACGGTGACCTTCCAGGTTCCGATGACGGCCAACGGGACGGTCACGCTTGGAGACAATGGAGACACCGTCACGATAAATTCCTCCGATTGGGACATCTCCTCGGTTGGTAACATGTCCGGGATCGGCACCATTTCAGCGGACGGAGATATCACGACCTCGGCTGACCTGTTCGTGAACGGCGGGGATATTGCGACCACCGCGGTTACCTTTAACCTCTTGAACCAGAACGCGACGACGATCAACTTCGGCGCTGCTGCGACCACGATGAACATCGGCGCGGGCGGCGCGCTCGCCCGGGCGTTTAACGTCGGGACCGGGACGGGAAACGACACGATCACGCTCGACAACGAGGGGACGGGAAGCGACACGGTGAACATCTCCACGGGCGGCGGAACG
>CAIMOJ010000024.1 GCA_903843045.1 Candidatus Uhrbacteria bacterium | reverse complement strand
GCCCGGCAGGAACGTCTGCACGCGCCAAACCCTTCCCTCCGCGTCCTTGGCGAGGACCTGCAGCTTCTTCGTGACGACGGTCTTCGGCGCCGGGAATCCCTTGTCGTTCAGGAACGTCGTGACGACGAAGAAGTCCTTCCCAATCGCCGCGGATGCCAACACCGGATGCAAACGTTGCGCGATAAAGGTTCCGTTCTTCGCCGAAATCTGGTATGTTTGGTGAATCAAACCGACCGAAATCGCCTTCACGGACTTGATCGTCCCGAACTCGTACGCGTCGATGATGTCTTGTGGAATCATAATTGTTCGAATTTTGTAATCATGTGGATTATAGCACCGTAGCCCTATCTGTCATCCTCGTCGTCCTTCTCGTCGTCAACGTCCTCGGGTTCTGGTACGTGATCCAGCTCATGCTCCCCCTCGTCCACTTCGGCGGCCCGTTCGTGGTCTCGCGCACGGAACACGTCGACGCGATGATCCGCCTCGCGAAGCTGACGCCCGCCGACCGAATCACCGACCTCGGCTCCGGCGACGGCCGCATCGTCATCGCCGCCGCCCGCGAGGGAGTCGCCGACGCCCTTGGCATCGAGATCAACGGCGCGCTCGTAACCGCCTCCAAGTTTTCCGCCAGCCGCCTGGGCCTCAAGAACGCCCGCTTCGTCCGCGAGTCCTTCTGGAAATCAAACGTCTCGGACCGCACGGTCGTCTTTCTCTATCAGGTCCCGTACGCAATGCGCAAGTTAGAGACGAAACTGCAGAACGAACTCCCGCCAGGCGCGCGCGTGATCTCCAACGACTTCAAGTTCGTGAACTGGAAGCCGTCCGAAGAGCACGGAAGAATCCGCATCTACGTAAAAAGCGAGGTCGCCTGACCCCGCTTTTTTCTATTTCTTCGAAACCGGCATCGCCGCGATCCCCTTCATCTCGGCGCGCAGCTGGTCGGCGAGACCCGCGAGGCGCGCCGGGTCGGCGTATTGTGCGGCTTCCCTTGCGATCCAAGACGATGCGACGAACTCGGGCCGATCGTCGGGACACAATATCCGCGCGGCATCGTCGCGACAGTCCGACAGCATATCGTCGAGTTCGCCATGGGCATTTCCCCAGTGGGGCGGGCCGGGCCAAAAGTCCGCGGCAGTCGCGAGCTCTTCCGCGAGTACGTCGATCTCGGCAACCTTCGCGTAGAGATCGGCAGTCGACGGTCCCTTCGCCCCGCGCTTGAACGACGGAAACGCGCGCTTGGCGTCCTCGATTGCGGATGCGACGCGGGCCATGAGGTCGGCTGGGACGGGCTCGGACGCGCAGAGAAGCTGCATGTGAGCCAAGACACCTTCAAGGTCGCCGATGAGATCCCTTCCGTTGCCCGTCGCGGCGAGCGCTTTGTCGATTTCCTTTTTCATGGTGACGGTCCGCGCCTTGGCGCCGAGCGCATCACGCAGCTTTCCAAGGGCTAGCTCGTGAAGCGCATCAATTCGATGTTCCAACGCTGAGTGGCTCACGATGATCTCGCTCAGCTCCAACACGTCCGTCGATCCCGGAATTTCCGACCATGGAAACCGGTCTTTGGGCATATCCCAGGCGTCGGAGATGAATGCCGTGTCCACGCGTGCCGTCGGAAACGATTCCTGAAATACCCGCGTTGCCGCTTCCAACGTCCTGCCTGTCGCGGACAGATCGTCGACGATCGTCACGTTTTTGTCCGCGAACTGGCTACCGAACAACGTTCTCAGTTCCGCGACCGCGTCCGATGAAACGGGACCAGCAAATGGTCCGGTCGTATGCAGCACGTCCTTTCGCCTCCCAACGTTCACAAACCGAATCTGCGGACGGTTCAGCGTTCCATGATTCTTCTTCCAAACTTCCCGAAACAGCCACGAGATCGGCCGAGCGCCCTTGTCGAGAAACACCACCGCGTCCGTCCCATCCGAATAGACTTTCTCAACGATTGCCTCCGTCCGATCGCGCAGCAATTGCCGAACATGCGAGTCCCGCACGATCCGAAACTCCACCGGCTTCGCGACCTCGGACTCCATGGACGGCTGGTTCTCGTTCATACGCGGACAGTTTATCAGACAACGCGTCGAAACCAAAAGCGGTCCGACGCGAGGTCGGACCGCCCTTTCGATTCTTATGTCACGCGGCGGTTCATTCCGGAACGCTTCTCGATGATTTCCTTCGAGACGTTGCTCGGGACCTCCTCGTAGTGGTCGAACTGCATCGAGTAGGACCCGCGGCCCTGCGAGATGGAGCGGAGCTGCGTCGCGTAGCCGAACAGTTCGGCGAGCGGGACGAAGGCGGTGATGACCTTGACGCCGGAGCGCTCGGTCATCTCCTGGATCTGTCCGCGCTTGGAGTTCAGGTCGCCCACGATGGTTCCCATGTACTCCTCCGGCATGACCACTTCCACGCTCATCATCGGCTCGAGCAGGATCAGGCCGGCCTTGCGGGCCGCGTCCTGGAACGCCATGGAACCGGCGATCTTGAACGCCGCCTCGTTGGAGTCCACGTCGTGGAACGAGCCGTCGGTCAGCGTCACCTTCACGTCGAGCACCGGGTAGCCGGCGAGCACGCCGCGGTCGGCGGCCTCGTGTGCACCCTTGTCGATCGCGTTCCAGAACTCGCGCGGCACCGAGCCGCCCTTGATCTCCTCCTCGAACTCGTAGCCCTTGTTGGCCTCGTTCTTCTCGAGGCGGATGCAGGCGTGGCCGTACTGTCCGCGGCCTCCCGTCTGCTTGATGTACTTTCCTTCTCCCTCGGACATCGCGGCCTTGATCGTTTCGCGATACGAGACCTGCGGGGCGCCCACGTTGGCCTCCACCTTGTACTCGCGCTTCATGCGATCGACGATGATGTCGAGGTGAAGCTCGCCCATGCCGGAGATGATGACCTGGTTGGTCTCGTCGTCGGTGCGGACGCGGAAGGTCGGATCTTCCTCGGCCAGGCGCTGAAGGGCCGTACCCATCTTTTCCTGGTCGACCTTCGTCTTCGGCTCGATGGCAATGGAGATAACCGGCTCCGGGAACACGATGGCCTCAAGGATCACCGGGTTGTTCTCGTCGCAGAGCGTGTGCCCCGTGAACGTGGACTTGAGTCCGACGGCGGCGGCAATTTCTCCGGCGAACACCTCGTCGATTTCCTCGCGCTTGTTCGCGTGAAGACGCACGATGCGGCTGATGCGCTCGCGCTCGCCGTTGAGCGGGTTGAGCACGTACGATCCGGCCTTCACCGAACCCGAGTACACGCGGAAGAAGGCGAGCTTGCCCACGAACGGGTCGGCCGCGATCTTGAACGCGAGGGCGGAGAACGGGGCGGAGTCCGAGGTCGGGCGCTCAACCTTCTCCTCCAAGTTGTCCGGATTGTGCGCGATGACCGACGGAATGTCGAGCGGGCTTGGGAGATAGTCCACGATGGCGTCGAGCATGAACTGCACCCCCTTGTTCTTAAGCGCGGATCCGCAAAGAACCGGGATGATGTCCACCTTGATGGTGGCCTTGCGCAGCGCGACCTTGAGCTCCTCGATGCCCGGCTCCTCGCCGGCGAGGTACTTGGTCATGAGCGCGTCGTCGGTGGCGCAGATGGCCTCAATGAGCTTGCCGTGATACTCGGCCGAGATGGCCTTCATGTCCTCCGGAATCTCGAGCTCGTCGATCTGCTTGCCCTGATCGTCGCGATAATAGAACGCCTTCATCTTCAGAAGGTCCACGACGCCGACGAAATCGGCCTCGGTTCCGATCGGAAGCTGGAGCGGGTATGCCTTCTTGGTAAGGCGGTCGGCGATCGACTTCAGGTCCTTGTAGAAATCGGCGCCCGTGCGGTCGAGCTTGTTGATGAAGCAGAGGCGCGGCACGTTGTAGTCGTCCGCATAGCGCCAGTTGGTCTCGGACTGCGGTTCCACGCCGGCGACGCCGTCAAAAATGACGCACGCGCCGTCGAGCACGCGAAGGGAGCGCTTCACCTCCACGGTGAAGTCGATGTGTCCCGGGGTGTCGATCAGGTTCATGCAGTGGTCCTTCCAGAAGCAGGTGGTGGCGGCGGCGGTAATGGTAATGCCGCGCTCGCGCTCCTGTTCCATCCAGTCCATGACAGCCTCTCCCTCGTGCACCTCGCCAATCTTGTGCGAGCGGCCCGTGTAGAAAAGCACGCGCTCGGAAACCGTGGTCTTTCCGGCGTCGATGTGCGCGATGATTCCGAAGTTGCGCGTCTTCTCAAGGGGATATTGTCGGGGCATAAAGGTCTAGCGAGCAAAGTGAGCAAACGCGCGGTTGGCCTCGGCCATGCGCTGGACGTCGGCCTTCTTCTTCACGGCGTCGCCCTCGTTCTTCGAGGCGGCGATGAGCTCGTCGGCGAGCTTCTGCGCCATCGGGCGGCCCTTCTTGGCACGCGTGGCAATGAGGATCCAGCGGGCGGCCAGCATGAAGCGGCGCTCCCCGCGAACCGGCATCGGAACCTGGTAGTTGGCTCCGCCCACGCGCTTGCTCTTCACTTCGAGCGTCGGCATGACGTTCTTGAGCGCGTTCTCGAAGGTTTCCACCGGGCTCGACGAGGTCTTCTTCTCCATGATGTCGAAGCAGTCGTAGATCACGCGCATCGCGGTGCTCTTCTTGCCGTCGTGCATGATGAGGTTGGTGAAGCGTGCCACGTTCTCGTTGTTGAACTTCGGGTCCGGGGTAATCTGACGGCGTACAGCTTGCTTTCCGCGCATATCTTTAGATGATAGGTCCCCGACCGGTGACTTCCTCCCTGCGTGGGGAGTACTCCGTCGAGGACATAATTAATATTATTTCTTCTTGCCCGCGCCCTTCGCGACCGCTCCGGCCTTCGGCTTCTTCTGGCCGTACAGCGAGCGTCCCTTGCGACGGTCGGCGACGCCCTGCGTGTCGTACACTCCGCGAACGATGTGGTAGCGAACGCCAGGAAGGTCCTTCACGCGTCCACCGCGAATGAGCACGATGGAGTGCTCCTGCAGGTTGTGCCCTTCTCCCGGGATGTAGGCCGTGACTTCCGTGCCGTTGGAAAGGCGCACGCGCGCGATCTTGCGGATGGCGGAGTTCGGCTTCTTCGGCGTCATGGTCGTGACCTTCACGCACACGCCGCGCTTGAAGGCGGATCCCTTCGAAAGCATCGTGCGCTTGCGGTGCAGCGAGTCGAGCGCGTACTGCAGCGCCGGGGACTTGGACTTCACGTTTTCCGTCGATCGGCCCTTTCGGATAAGCTGGTTCATCGTTGGCATAGCGGTGGATGATACATTAAGAAGCCGGGCGTTAAGGCCGATTGGGTCAGGTGACCTTCGGCTGGGCCCATAAAATATGGCCGTAAAGTATCATGCGGGGTTTAAAGCGTCAACAGGAAGCGGGGTTGCGAATAACGAATTAGTTACTTATTACACATATGGCACGTATTGCCACGGATGTTACGTGTTCTTACGAGGGGAGTCGTGTCTGCCGCGGACGGACGAATTCGTTCTAATTCGTATCAATCCGTTGCATATGTGTAATAAGTAACTAATTCGTTATTCGCAACCCCGCCATCTCGTAGTTATCCCGCAAAAATCGCGTTGAAGAACCCCGCGCAGGAGTCGCCGAGAAGCACGTCGCACGTGGCAAACGCGGGGCGGCTGACGAAGAAGAAGACGTCGAGGTGCGTCACGAGCGAGAGGAGGATGAGGACCATGAGGAGCTGTGGACCTCGGACGAGGACGATTTGGCGGAGGTTCGCGTAGCGCGGGGCGTCGAACAGGGCCAGGAAGAGCTTCGAGCCGTCGAGCGGCGGGACGGGGACGAAGTTGAAGAACATCAGGAAGAGGTTGAGGATGATCAGGAGAAAGAGGAAGACGATCAGGAGATTGAGCGACGTGACGATCTGGCTGCCCACGAAGAACCGGATTGCGAGGGCCGCGACGGTCGCGACGATGAGATTTGAAAACGGGCCGGCGAGCGCGATCAGGACGGAATCCCACTTTGGGTTCTTGAGGTTGTACGGGTTGAACGGCACCGGCTTTGCCCATCCGAACCCAAACAGCAGCATCGGGATAAACCCGAACAGGTCGAGGTGCGCCAGCGGGTTCAAGGTAAGCCGCCCCTCCCGCTCGGCCGTGAGGTCGCCGCGAATCTTGGCCATGAGCGCGTGCGAGAACTCGTGGATGGTAAGCGAGGTCAAAATCGCGGCAAGCCAGGCAAGCGCGGTCATGGGGCTGGCGGAAAGGAGGGAGAGAAACATACGCTGGAATTATAGCATAAAGTCCCGCCGTCGGGCGGGATCCCGCCCGACGGCGGGAAAAAAGGCCGCCTCATGGAAGAGGCGGCCAGGGTGTCCCGTTCAGGGACCGGAGCGGACGAGGCGCGGGGTGCCGGGGCTGACCCAGCCGTACTCGCGCTCGATGTCTTCGTCCGACGCGGCCCAGAGGCGGTCGGTGTTCACGCGGGGATCCTCGACCTCCCAGTCGTCCGCCCAAGCGTGGAGCTCGACGCCCGCGCCGCGCGTACTTGCCTCAATGTCGCTGAGCTCGCGGATGCACGGGCTCACCGAGGAGTCCCAGCGGGTTGCCGACATCCGCGTGAGCGTCGCGCGGGATACGCTCACCTTGGACATCGAGTCGGGGGCGCACGCGTGCATGAACCACCGGTTGAACTCGACAAGCTTTTCGCGCAGCTCGATGCGCTTGGCCACGACGGCGTTGTGCCGGGCAATGGCGTCGGCGCTCCACCCGAGCATGCCGATGTTGCCGCCGTACCCGAGGATCCGGAGATCCCCGGCCGACTCCGGGTCGCCGTTCGCCGCCTGGTACTTCTTGGAGAAGTTGTTCTGCACCTCGATGGGCGCCATGAACTTCAGGATCAGCACGACTGACGGGATGAGCATCCCGAGAATCCAGAGGGACGTGGCCACCATCGCGTTGACCGGGTCGCTCGCGATGAGCTTCTTGAGCGTCCGGTACTGGTCCATGACGCCGCGGCTGCGAACCCAGTCGCCCGGATAGGCCGCCGCAAGCTCCGTCTGCGACAGGGCGCGGATCGCGGCGATCCTCTCGTCGCGCTCCGCGACAACCGCGTCGCCCGCGGCCTGTCCGCCGGAAACCGCGTCGCCTTGCTGCGTCGCGGCCGCCGCGTCGAACTCCGAGAGCTCAACCTTGGCCGCCGCGTCGTAGTCCTTCAGCTCCTTCCGAATTGCCGTCGCCTGCGCGGTGAGCGTTCCGGTGGTCAGGCCCGCGCCGGGACGGCCTGTCAGGCCCAGACCCGCCGCCTCGCGCGCCGCGTCCGACATGACGCCGGAGAGCCGCTTGGTGATGTCGGCGCGATTCGCCTTCTGCGTGGCGACCAGCGTGACGCGGTTGGCCGCGCTCGTGGCCTTCACCTCGTCGGGACGCCCGCCGAGCTCGGCCTTCTTGTCCGAAAGCCGTGCGGCGTAGTCGGCCTCGATCGCGTCGATCGCCGTCTGACGGATCCCATCCGCGTCGTACTTCTCCTCCTTAGTGATCTGCTGGTCGATCGAGTCGTGGAAGAACAGCAGATCGAACACGGTCGACGTGAACCCGCTCATGACGCACATCAGCAGGATGCGCGCGGCGAACAGCCCCGCGACACGCCGGATCCCTTCCGTGGTGTCCTGGACGTTGATCGTCACCTCGAGGACGAGGATGATGAACGCCATCGCGAACCCGAACAGGAACCGGACCGCCGATCCGTCGAGCGCGATGCCAAACAGGGCCGTCCACAGAAACCAGTCCACGAGGAACTGGATGAGGATCACGTACGCCTGCATGCCAAGGTACCGCTTGACGCGTGGCGACATCCGATCGACGCCGTACGCGTCGAATCCCATCTTCTGAATCAAGAACAAAGTCATTGAACCCTCTGGAAAATCCCGTCCCATCCCACCACCATGGCAGAATAGAACAAGCCGGAATGCTATCACATTCCGGCCAGTTTGTCAAGCGTTCTATGCTCAACCTAGCTAATTTTACGCTCAATCGTGGCCCCGACGCCCCTCAGTTTCTCCTCCAGCCGCTCATATCCCCTGTCGAGATGATGAATCCCAGTCAGGACCGACGTTCCTTCCGCGACCAGCGCCGCGATCGCCAACGCCAGTCCCGCACGAATGTCCGGGACCTCCAGATCGGTCGCCTTCAGCGTCGTCGCGCCGTTCACGACGGCCGAATGGCGATAGTTCTGCTCCTTGAACCGGCATGGGGATTCTCCCAGGCAGTTGGAGAAAAGCGTCACGTCCGCGCCCATCTTCTTGAGCGCTTCGGTGTACCCGAGGCGTCCTTCCATGACCGTCTCGTGGACGACGCTCGTTCCCTCCGCCTGGGTCAGCGCCACGAGGAACGGCTGCTGCCAGTCGGTCATGAACCCCGGATGCGTTCCCGTTTCAAGCTCGATTCCGCGCAGGCCGTCCTTCCCCGAGAACCAGATCCCGTCGTCCTGTACGCGATACTCGCCGCCGATCTTCCGGACGGCGTTCAGGAACGTAATGAGGTGCTCGTGCTCGGCGCCCTTCACGAAGATTTCGCCGCGCGTCCCGAGCGCCATCGCCGCGTAGCTTGCGGCCTCGATGCGGTCGGGCATCACGGTGGCCTCGCAGCCATGGAGCTTCTCGACGCCGATGATCTCGATGTTGCGCCCGGAGTTGATCTGGATCACCGCGCCCATCTTCTGCAGCATCATGATGAGCCCCTTGATCTCCGGCTCCCCCGCCGCGTTGCGGATCACGGTTCGACCGTCGGCAAGAACTGCGGCAAGAAGTGCCGTCTCGGTCGCCATCACGGACGGATACGGGAACTCAATGAGCGCGCCGCGCAGTCGTCCGTTGACCGTCGCGTGATATCCGTCCGCCGTCGCCTCGACGATCGCGCCCATCTTCTGGAGCGCGTCCACGTGAAAGTTCACCGGCCGCTGCCCGATCTTGTCCCCTCCGACCAGCGGGACGAACGCCTCGCCCGCGCGATGAAGCAACGGAGCGATCGCGAGCACCGAGATGCGGTTCTTTTCCGAGAGCGCGCGCACCGACGCGGTCGATACGACCGGCGTCTTGAGGCGCAGCACATGATCGCCCTCCCACGCCGTCGTCGCGCCGACGGTCGTGACAATCTCCTCGGTAATCCCCGTCTCGCGCTGTCGCGGGACATTTTTTAAAATGACCTCCTCGTCGGTAAGCATCGACGCGATGATCATCTTGGACGCCCCGTTCTTCGCGCCGGAAACCTCGATCGAGCCCGAAAGCGGGCGCCCGCCGGTGATGTGAAGTGATTCCATAGTGGGAAGTAGGATAGCGCGTCGAATGGATTGACGCAACCGCAAAAATCCGCTAGGGTTCGTGCAGGAGGCGACATGAGGAAGCCATGGAAAAAGCGGCTGCTCGTTCGAGCCTCCGCGTTCGTTCGCAAATGGAAGCAGCTGTTCCGTGAGACGGCGGAGATTCTCCGGCCCGTGGACACGTTCGTCCTCGTGGTCACGCACGTCCTGTTCGTCTTCGCGGAGGACGGGCTCGCCCTGGCCGGATTCGCGACGTTCGGAAAGTTTCCCGCGGTCATCCAGCCGCGCGGCACCGCGCGCGCGACGGTCGTCCTCGCACCGGGACTTCAGCAGACGCCGTTCTCCGCCTACCCGTTCGGATGGTTTCTCGCGAAGGCGTTCCGTTTCCGCGTCCTGCTCGTCCAGACGCCGCGGCAAGGCAACTACGAGACGTTTGAGGAGACGATGGAACGCAACGCGTGGATCCGCGACGGGGTCGGCGAAGGCCCGGTGATTGGCATCGGGTTCTCCAAGGGTGGCCAGGACCTGGCGTGGATCTTCTCCGCGCTGCTCTACGACGACCCGACGCTCGTTCGCCGACTTGCCCTCGTGATGATGTGCACGCCGCTGCGAGGATCGCGCATGGCGAAGGTCGTCCACACGCGCGGAGCCCAGGCGCTGCTCCCGGACGCGCCCGAGATCCAGCAGACGCTCCGGCTCGTGGAGGGATTCGCCGAGCTTGGCATCCCGCTCAAGTTCTACTGCGCCGTGTGGGACCGCATCGTCCGCCGCTCCGACTCGCGCGTCGTCAACGCCCACCGCTACCGTCCGCCCACGCTCATCGAATGGCTCCGAGGAATCCGGCGCGTTCCGCCCTGGTACTGGTCCCAGACCCTCTGGTTCCAGTTCGGCCATACCGCCATCTACAACTGGATCGCCTGGATCCAGGTCGGCCGATTCGTCGCCAACGACCTCGTCCCGCGTTTGTAAGACGCGGGAATTTTTATTACACTCGAACGGACATGGAACGCCGCGGCTCCAATCCAACCGACGACAAGAAGGAACGCCTGCGACGCCGGCGGTTGGAGGAGGCTGCCTCGGCGCAGTCCTCTGCGAACAAAGAACAGGAGCGCGCGCTCCTGTTCGGCCTCATCCAGAAAACCCTTCCTCCCGAAGCCGCTCCGCCTTCCGCCCCTCCCCGCGATTATATCCTCCCGTTTTTCCGTCGGAACGGATAACGCGGTGGCACGGAATCGTCGGATCGAAGTTCCTGCTTAAGATCGTCCCCACGGCCCGAAACGCCCCGGGCTTCCCCGCCGCGATCGCCACCTGCTTGTAGGTGAGCGTCCTGCCGCGGGGAATTTTTTTGACGATCGCGTACACGTGCGAGGCGAACGGGGTCATATTTTTTTCACGGATGACGACTTGTCAACGATCTCATTTCCGATCCGGTCGCGCTCGGCCGGATCCGTCTCCGTAAAAAAATCCATGAGGCGGGTCTGTTCCCGATCGGTCGTTCCAATCGCCCACCGAGAAAGCACCTTCCACGCAAGCGGCCCGAACCGATCTCGGATGGACGTTTTGATCGTTTCAAACGAGCCGGATCGATACGCGTCGACCATTCTCCGAAAGACGTCCAGGATGGGAACGTCCTCGCGGTCCGCGATTTCGGAAATGATCGTCGCGACCATTCCCGGCTCGAACACGTACATCCGAGTCACGGTGACCGAACCGTCCGCGTTCGTCACGAACGCCGTGATCGATTCGTTCTCTCCGGGCCAGTCTTCGTCCGCGGCGGCCAGGTTCGCGGCGTTTTCGCGCTCAAACGATTCAAAGGCCCCGCGATATTTTTTATCGGCGCGGGCAATGTCCGTCGCGGCCCGCTCAATCAGCACGGTGATCCCCTCGGAGAAGCCACGGAACAGCTGGGTCATTTCCCGTTCTTCCACGACGGACATCGGAACGCGCTCGAAGCCGAGCTTGATCAGCCCGCTTCGCGCCCCGAGCCTGATGACGTTCGCGGACTTCGCATGGACCGTCTCGTGAATGGCATGGCGAAGAAACGTCGCGGGGTGCGGGACGCGATCGCTCCCGAGCGGGATCAGTCCCATGTGATGGAACGCGCTCACCGTCGAGTTGTGACCGAAACGTTTCGCCGAAACCTCCTCGCGGAACACGTAAGCCCGACGGCGGTCAAACGGCAGAATCTCCAAGCGTGACAGACCGCCAAGCGCCGCGTCCACGAATCGCTCCGCGTCCCGAATCAGCTCGCGTTCCTCGCGCGTCGGCTCGCGTATCTCCGAGGACGGGAGCTGCGACTCGGTCGGCCTCGTTTTTTTTCAAACGCCTCTGAAAATCCCCAACGTCTGACTCACGCGCGTTCTCTCCAGGCTGAAACTGCTCCGAATGGGTAAATCGTTTCATACGGGTTCGTCGATTCGCAAAAGTCGAAACGCCACCTTCGTGAACTTGTACGCGCACGCCCGGCACGACGACACAATCCGATACGCGATCTCCGACGCCCAGACGAACGGCGGGACGTGGCGATACCACCAGAGCAACCGTCCGCGCGTCGTCGTCGCAAACAGTCGGAACACGCCCTCCGCGCCAGGACTCACGACTCCGTCCGTCCCGACGAACTCGGACGACGGCCGCTTCTCGCCGACCGCGAACGGAACGTACTCGACCGCCTCCCCCGTCGTCCTCTTCCACCGCTTCACCCACATCCGACAAAACCGGCACGTCTCATCGTAAAAAAATCGAGGTCTCTCCATACGTCTGATATACTATCCCTGTTATGAAGAATCTCAAAGCGTTTGGCCCGCTCCTCCTTGCCGTGTTCACCGACCTCATCGGCTTCGGCATCGCGCTTCCCGTCCTTCCGGGACTGTTCCTCAGCGCGAACGGGATCCTTCCGATCGGGACGCCGTACGCGACGCGGACGATCATCCTCGGGTTCATCCTCGGACTCTTCCCGCTCATCCAAATCTTCTCCGCCCCGATCCTCGGCGCGCTTGCCGACCGTCATGGCCGGAAGCCGATCCTGCTTCTCTCGTTCGCCGGAACGCTCGTTGGCTACCTGATGTTCGCCATCGGAATCGTCACGTCGCAGCTCTGGCTGTTGGTCCTCGGCCGTGCCATCGACGGCGCGACGGGCGGGAACATCTCCGTCGCGACC
Source organism: Candidatus Uhrbacteria bacterium (assembly GCA_903843045.1). Lineage (GTDB taxonomy): Bacteria > Patescibacteriota > Patescibacteriia > UBA9934 > GWF2-40-263 > YC12-FULL-57-11. The sequence continues at coordinate 14,548 of CAIMOJ010000024.1, read as the reverse complement.
GCGGCGATCGCGGACCTTTCGACGGAAAAAACGCGCACGAGGAACTTCGGACTCATCGGGATGGCATTCGGGCTCGGGTTCGTCATCGGGCCGTATCTCGGCGGAAAGCTGTCCGACCCGGCGATCGTCTCGTGGTTCTCATTCGCCACGCCGTTCTGGTTCGCGGCGATTCTTTCGATCGTGAACATCGCGCTGCTCGTGTTCTTTTTTTCCGAGACGCTCAAAAAAAAGCGCCCGTCGCCGGTCACGCTCATGACGGGCATCGAGAACATCCGCCTCGCCTTCACGATGCCGCGCGTCCGCCTGCTGTTCCTTGTCCAGTTTCTCCTGACGCTCGGGGTCACCTTCTACACCTCCTACTTCCAGGTATACCTGATCGACCGGTTCCACCTCTCCCAGGGCGCCATCGGCGACGTGTTCGGGTTCGTCGGCATCTGCATCGCGCTCTCGCAGGGCATTCTCGCCGCGCCGATTGCGAGCCGCTTCTCCCCCGCCGCCGTCCTGCGCTTTGCCACCGTCGGCCTCGCCGCCACGCTCGCGCTCGTTCTCGTCCCCTCGCAAATGAAGACGCTCTTTTTCATCTTCCCGTTCCTGGCAACGTTCCAGGGACTCGTCTCCACGAACATCACGACGATCATCTCCGCGAGCGCCGGCAAGGATTCGCAGGGAGAAATCTTCGGCCTCAACCAGTCGGTCGCCTCGTTCGCCCAGTTCCTGCCGGGCCTGGTGGGAGGAGCCGCGGCCGCGTACAGCACGTCGGCACCGACGCTGCTGGGAGCTGCGTTTATGTTGGCGGCATGGGCGGCATTCGTGATTGGATATCGGGAAACGGACGCGGGGAAATTTCACGAGGCTTAAAAAAAGACTCACCCGGAGCGGGGTGAGCGGTAGGGGAGATCGCCGAGTTCCTTGTCCATCCTGTCGAAGACTTCCTCGAGGAATTCGTCGGGGTCCGACGGGTGCCGGTAGAGGTCGATCGTGATGTCGAGCCTGCGGTCGCACAGCTCCAGCATGGAGTAGACGGTCTTTCCGCCCGGAGGCGTCGGCCAGAGAACGGTGACGATGGCCACGCCGTGGCTGGGAAGAGCGTCGCACATCTCGCGGAACGTTCCCTTTCCGACCAGCTCTCCGACGTGCTTGCGCGTTGCGCCTTCCTTCGGGCCGGTAAACCGTTCGCCCTCGGGGAAGATTCCGACGCTGACCGCGTCCTCGCGCGCGAGACGGTAGTACTCTTCGAGAACGGGACGGTTGAACTTGCGACGATCCTCACTTGAAAGGTCCGGCATGTCCTTCCGACGCGCGACAATTGCATATCCGTTCCCGCGGAACAGTTTCCCGAGGAACGGGATTTTCACGATTGCCCATTTGACGACGTACCGGATGCTCATCTGCCCGATCATCTTGGTGGCGACGGGATAGTTCACCGCATCCATCGCATGACGATGGTTTCCCGCGACGATGAACGCTTCTGGACGATCCAGACCGCGGATGTTCGTTCGGACGTGCGCCTCGATGGTGAGTCCGATGAAGAGCCGGGCCAGGTAGTCCAGCGACGCGCCCGCTTCCGCGAGATGGCTGGCGTTCCTTCGCCGGCGCTCCGCCATGTTGACCCGCGTCACGGCCATCCATCCGCGCTTGGCCATTCCAGCGGGGTAGAAGACGAACAGAAGCGCAAGCCCCCACGCGACGAGCCCGGCTCCAAGGCGAACCAGATTGACGAATTTTTTCATTTCCGAATACCTCCGGAAAACCAACCTACTCCGCGGAACCGATTCGCACAAGAGACACCCCCAAAACGAAAAATCCCCCGTCCGATTGTTCGGACGAGGCACGGTTACCGGGAAACCGGACGGGGGCAGAGCCGAGACGAGGTGATCGTTACCACGAGCAGGAGCTCGGAGGCGATCAGCACGGCGACGGCGAGGCTGGGATCTCCCGAGTAGAGGAGACCGGCGGCCAACGGGACGCGAGCAAGAAGGATGGTGAGCGCGATACGGGACGGAATGCGGATGGTCGCGGACATGCAAATGCTCCTGAGCCGTTTTGGCCGACCGGCATTGTACGCCATCCCGCGGGATTGTCAATGGAGGCGTCGAATTGAACAAAAAGCGCCCGCCCGAAGACACGGTCTCCGGGCGGGCGCTTCGACGTTCTGCCTATTTTCCATCCGGTCCCGAGGCCGCATACCGGACGGGGACGTCCAGCTCGTCGGCGCGGGATGGGTCGCCGGACGGGTTCGAGCGCATCAGGACGATGGTGCCCGATCCCGGCATGATCGCGACGTAGTCGAGGTCCAGGGTGAACGGGACGAAGTCGGTCGTCATCCACTCGCCTTCCGTATTCGCGGTTCCCGTGCCAAGCGTCTTGCCGTCCGCGTCGACGAGCTTCACGAGGAACGACGCGCCGAAGAACCAGCTGCCGCGCGCCTCGCCGACAATCGCAATCGGGCTCGACACGTCCGCGTTCGGCCTCGGGCTGGTAACGCGGATCAGATCGTGCTTCGCAAGGGCGTTTCCCGCGTTCGCCGGCGCGAGCGCCTCCGCGTTCGGGGCCACGACGGCCGGCGCGGCCGGATCGGTCACTGCGCCTGTCGTCGTTCCGTCCGTCGGCTCGGTCGGCGCGACCGCCGAGGTCCCGGGAGCCGGAACGGGCCTGCCGAGCGGACGCGGCGCGACGGTCGCGGACGAGGAGCAGCCGAAGCCGGCGAGAACGACGACGAGAAGGGTGGCTGCGAGATGAAGCGTGCGCATACGAGTGGATTTTCACGGATTAGCAGCCGATCATTGCATCATCCGCCCAATCGTATATTTGCGCAAGTGCTAATTTGATTCGAACGGGTTCTCCATGTCGAAGACGACCAGCGGGGAGCGGTTGTTAAAGCGATCCTCGTCAAACCCGTACTTGCGCGCGTACAGCGTGTCCGTCGAGCAGAACAGCGCCGTCGCGTAGTCGAACCCGATCCTCTCGGACGCCGCGCGTACCGTCGCCTCGTCGCGCCCCTCGACCTCCACGAACGGCTCGAGGAACGGCCACTCGTCGATGGTCACGTCGGTCCCGTCGAGCCGCCACAGCTCGCGCCGCGTCTCCTGGTGCGCCTTGCGACTCGCCCCGACCAGCGTCAGGAACTCGACCGCCGCGTCGAAGTCATCGACGGCCAGGCAGATCTCCTTCTGGTTTTCGATCGCCGAACCGTCGACGACCTTCAGGCTCATCGTCGCCTTCCCTCCCTCGTCGCGCACACGTAGCCAACCCCCGGGAATCTCATGTCCCAACGGGAGGTTGAAGACGACCCGCTTCTGCGTGTACTCGGGACGAACGAGCGTCGCCCCCGCCGCGCGCAGTCGCGCCCGGACCCCGTCCTTATCGACGTGTTCGAAGGTAGCCTCGTATTCGATGTCCATAAGAAGAATTCTAATCCGGCCTATCGTATCACGACGACTGTCGCGACGACCACCCCTGACCCCTCCTCCCCATGAGGAGGGGAAACAAATGAAAAACCGACCAAACTTGCGTCTGGCCGGAAGGCTACCGAACGGTTCCGGTGAGCATGACGTAGCAGCGGGGAGGGTTGAAGCGGCCATCCCAGTCGTACGGGTTCGCGAGTCCAAGCCGTGCCGTTCTCGCGGGAAATTCTTCGTTCACGGCGACGCGGCCGTCGCGGATCTTCGCGAGAAAGATCTCGGACTTGATCTTACAGACCAGCGATTCGCCCGCCCGCATCCGCACGTCCGCGTATTCGTCGGAACGGATCGCAAGTCGTTCGATGTTCACGTACCCGATGGAACGTTCCTGAGGCGCGTTTCCGCGCACGTATGTCTTCCCGTTGTCCTGCCAGACGATGTTCGGAAAGAGGGCCCGCGCGGAAGGAGACGTCATGGCGCGCACGAGGGCCAGAAGGGTCGCGGGGTCCGCCATTTCCCCGAGGACGATCCGTTCCAGATCCACGACGCGATCCTCCGGATGCGTCGGGCGAGGATCGCGAACCTCCGGTTCCGGCAGGCGAATGTTACGGCCGGGAACCCACTTCGCAAGGATCACCTGGCGCGCATACGCGAATCCGTCCCGATTCGGGTGGAAGCCTCCTTCGTCCAGGAGTCGGACCTGTTCCCACGTCCCGCCGCGATGAATCGCCACGGACGTGCAAAAACGGTCGGCGCTCATCTCGGTCCGCGAAAGCACGATTCCATGGACCATCATGACGCCCTCCGGCCCGGCATGCGGGACGCGGGAATGTCCGCGCTCGGGATGGGCTCGAGGAGGTAGCGCCGCGGACTCTTGAGCGACGGCGCGATCCCCCCGACGTTCTCGGGACCGAGGTGCGCAACCGCGATTCCGTCCACGTGCTTCGCGATCATCCCGAGCAGCACGCGCCGATGGCAGTCCTCGTGATGCTGGCACGCGCAGAGGAACGCGATGCGCTCGTGCGGGCCGTAGAGGAGATCGCGCAACGGCGATCCTTCTCGCAGCACCTTCCGATCGGTCGAGACGAGCCTCGCATACCCCTTGAGAAATGCCGTCCAGGCGACGGCGCGCTCCTCGCGGGCAGCCGATTTTCCGTCCGCGACCTTGTGGTATGCCGCGCGGAGGTCGGCCGTCGGAGCAAGCTCCGCGATGTGCGCGTAGCCGACGTCGTGCCGTTCGCAGGCGTAGGCGAGATCGTCGCCGTGCGCGAACCGCGCGTCTCGATACGTCGTTGTCTGCCGCGTGTCCACGAGCATCGTGACGCGCTCCGCCTCAAGCGTCCCGAAGAAGTGCCGCGCGCTCATCCCGCAGCTGATCCCGCACACCGTGGCGAGCGAGGGCGGCCGCGGGAGTCGCGCCCGGGTCGAGTCGGCCGTTGGGACGGGCGTCCCGAATGCAATTCCAAGCTGTTCCGGCATGAGAGCCCTCCGTTGCTGGGCACGCGAACGGTAGCCGAAAACGGCCGCCCCGTCAACGGGAGCGACCGGTCCTCATCGAAATGCGATTACCGCTCCACCGGATACCCCGCCGCCGCCCATGCCGTCACGCCGCCCTCGACGCTCGACGCGTCCGGCAGGCCGATCTCGCCCAGCCGCGCGCAGACCCGCCCGCTGCGCCCGCCGGTCAGGCAGTGGACGTATACGTGGTCGTACACGCGCAACGCCTCCTCGTAGATCGCCAGGCCGCCGATAGGCCGATTGATGGCCGACGGAATGTGCCCCTCGGCGTATTCGTCCGGCGATCGGACGTCGATCAGGATGCTCTTCCCGGGCGCCGGGTTCTCAAGACGTTCTTTCAGTTTCTGGACGGTGATGGTTTTCATACGGTTGAAATGAATTGTTCTTTCTCCTCCCTCGACAGCCTCTTCATCGAAACCTCCAGCTTCCTTGCGGTCGTCCCGTCCTTCGTTTTCTTCGACCAGACAATTTCGACGGGTCCGCGGCCCCGCGTATACTTTGCGCCCGTCCCGCCGTTGTGCGCCGCGAGGCGACGGTCGAGATCCGTCGTGATCCCCGTGTACAACGTCCCGTCGACGCACCGCAGCATATACACGAACCACGGTCGCGACGCTCCCGCCAGCGCCAGGTGCGCGCGAATCTTTTCGAGCCACTTATCCCGCGTCCGCTTTCGCATCAGCTCCCCCTCCCAGACGTTCAGCACGCTCCACCCGTCCTTCCGAAGCGCCGCCCGCGACGCCCGGTCGCGCTTCATGTTCCGCTCGATCTTCGCGCGCCACCAGTCGTTCAGCTTCGGCAATCGCGTCGACGCGTTTCGACCGTGCCAGAAATCGCCGTCCAAAAAGATCGCCACCTTCCGAGACGGAATCGCCACGTCGGGACAGCCGACGACCCGATCGTAATGCCGCTGAAAATAAATCTTCTCCTTCCGCAAAAACGAAAACACCACGCGCTCGACCGTGGTGTTCTTCGAGCGGATCTTCGACATGACGTCGCTGCGCTTTTCCTTGGAGAAGATGTCGGGCATGAGTCACGATTACTCCGAGATGTCAACGATCTCCGGGTTCTCAGTCCTCAGATAGTCCGCGTACGGCATCGACACGGAATCCGTCAGCGACCCCGCGTTGAAGTGGATCGTCTCGTTTTCCGCGAGACGCGCGTCGCAGTAGGTCTTCAGTCCGATGACGGATCCGAGCGGCGGGACGCTTCCGCGGACGCAGCCGGTGACCGTTTCCGGATCCGTCGCGAACGACACGGCCTCGCCGACGAGGGCCTTTGCCTTCTTCGCATCGAATCGCAGATCCGCCGGGATCACGAACAGCCAGTGCGTGCCCGTTTTCTTTCCGCGGATCACGAGCGCCTTCGCCCCCGCATGCATGCTCACGCCCCGCACGCGCGACGCGTCCTCGCTCGTGATCGTGGCCTCGTGATGCTCGGTGGCATACGTGGCCTCGTTCTTATTCAGCAGTTCAATAATCTTTTCATAGACAGTCATACCGACCGGTTATACCACAACCTCCTCCCACGAGAAACCGGGCTTGCCGAAATGCCCGTACGACGCGGTACCCTGGAACACCGGCTCGCGGAGGCGGAGGCGCTCGATGATCGCCGCGGGGCGGAAGTCGAAGGCGCGGGCGAGCTCGGAGATGTCGCGGCCGTCCTCATTGCGGGCCGAGACCATGAGCGGTTCGGCGCGGCCGATGGCGTAGGCGACGGAGACAAGGCATTCCTTGGCGTCGCCGCGCGCGACGATGTTCTTGGCCACGAACCGCGACATGTACGCGGCCGAGCGGTCCACCTTGGTCGCATCCTTTCCGGAAAACGCGCCGCCGCCGTGCGGGATGAAGCCGCCGTACGTGTCCACCATGATCTTGCGCCCGGTGAGCCCCGTGTCGGCGTCGAACCCGCCGCGCACGAACGAGCCGGTCGGGTTCACGAGGATCTCGATGTCGCTTCGCAGACCGAGCGGACGGACGAGGCGGTCGACGATCGTCCTGCGAATCTCGTCCTGGCCCGCGTCCGCCGCGTGCTGCGTGCTCACGAGCACGGTCCGCACCTCTCCGTTCTCGACGGTCACCTGTCCCTTCCCGTCCGGACGCAGCCAGAGCACGCCGCCGTCGCGACGCAGTGCCTCAAGTCCGCGCGTCAACGCGTGCGCCGCCACCACCCCGCGCTGCAGAAACTCCGGCGTCTCGTTCGTCGCGTACCCGTACATGATCCCCTGGTCGCCCGCGCCGCCCGTGTCCACGCCCATCGCGATGTCCGGAGACTGCGACACGACGCTCACAATCACGCGCGCAGGCTCGTCGTACCCGATCGCCTTGATCGTCGCCCGCGCGATCGCCTCGTAGTCGACGACCGCGCCGGTCGTCACTTCCCCGCCGACGACGAACAGCCCCGCCGCGCCGAAGCACTCGACGGCCACGCGGCTCCTCGGATCCTGCCGAAGGCACGCGTCCAATACCGCGTCGCTCACCTGGTCGCACACCTTGTCGGGATGACCGCTCGTGACGGACTCGACGGAATAGAGATTCGGAATATGGCTCATAACGAAAACGCGCTCCCAAAAAGGGAGCGAATAAAATAAATTATCTTTCCCCGACGCGGGCGAGAATTGGCACCGGTTTCGACGACGCGTCGAATGGTTGCCGGCAGGTCACAGGGCTCGTTCCCTCGCTGCGCTCTGGATAGGATCGATTGTACGCATGCGCACGATACCACGTCCGTTGACAATTCGTCCACGACGCGATACTCTCCCGGCGCACATGGGATTCAGCATGAACGTTCTTCTCGTCGTCTCCGTCCTCGACCTGACCAATCTTGTCGGCGAAAGCTCTTCGCTTCGAAGCGAAGCCGTCCTGGACGCCGTTCGCGGCCTTGCCACCGCGGTCAACGACTCGGACGGGATCCTGATCGCCGTCGAGAACCAGAACGTCATCCAAGCCATCACTCCGCACCTTCTTCCCTCGCGACTGCGCATCATCCAGCGCGGCGCCGAGCCGGTACTCGCGAACGTTTCCGTCGCGGTCCTGATCGGGGGCGGAACGGAGGAGATCGCCCTCGCCCGTCGCATCCGAAACGCGCGCATCCGCGTCATCCCCGTCGCGTCCACCGGCCTCGCCCCGATCGACCTGCTCGTCGAGATGGAGACGAACGACGAGATCAGCAAACCGAATGCGGTCGAGCTCCTCTCGAACACCGACTACCCCGCGCTTTTCAAGCGTCTCCTGTCGTCGTAACCCGACGGCTTTTTTCTTTTCCGCGCGCGGACATTCCTGAGACATGGGATATTCGAATTCATTTGACGGGGAGGAAGGCCACATGATAACCTCCACCAGCCTTAAGGAGGCTTCCGTGAAAAAATCAGTCGTGTTCTTCGTGTTCTTCTTCGCCACGTTCTTCGGAATCGGCCAGCATGCCCTGGCTTCAGGGGTGTGTCAGATTCAGGTATCGTGCCGCCACCTCGTGGCCTGCGTCCACCCCGTCACGACGACGACGATCGTCGCGTGCCAGCACTACGTGACGACGCAGTACGGGACAACGGTCGCGCACCCGTCGGGTGACATCATCACGAACACGGTGCCCATGCATCCGGGCGGGGATTTCCTCCACGCCTTCGACTTGGAAACCGTCGACTGCGGGTACTAGTCAGTCCCGCGCGGCAGACGGGGCCACCGGCCTCATCAAGATCCTTCGTCGACGCCCCGCTCCCCAAGCGTCTCCTGTCGTCCTGAACCGGACGGCTTTTTTTATTGTCAATCTCTTGACAATTCCTGAAAAGTCCTGTATATTCCACCGTTCGTCGCACTCTCGCGGCAACAAAGGAGATCCCGTGGAAAAAAGAAACGTCGGTGGAAGACAGCCGAAGGGACAGCCGGAAGACCTGCTCAGCAACTTCCCGGCGCTCGCGTTCTTCCTCGACGGCGTGGAGATTGCGTCGACCGAGGGGTTCATCCAAGGGATCAAGTTCCCGGAAGGCGACCCTCGGCGCGAGCAGGCGTTCCGCATGTCGGGCGGAAAGGCGAAGCGGATGGCCCGCGGCGCGGAAGGTCGGTTCGTGTGGTGGCAGGGCTCGGAGATCGCCTACGGGTCCTTCGAGCACCACGCGCTGATCGAACGCGCCATCCGCGCCAAGTTCGACCAGCAGCCGGCGGCGATGGAGATGCTGCTCGCGACCGAGGGAATGGAGCTCGTCCACGACCTCGGATACCCGGAATCGGCGACCACCTCGCTCCCGGCCCGCGTCTTCTGCGCAATCCTCACGAGGATCCGCCAGGAACGCCTCGCCCGTTCGTAACGCGAGTTACGGACGGGCTTTTTTGATCCGATGTGTTGACACGAAGACGAAATCATGGTAGATTCACGATCCTCTAACAAGGAGAGGATCAATGAAAACCGCTCGTTTCAACGGCCGCAACGGCTTCTCGCTCGTCGAGCTCATGATCGTAGTCGCGATCGTCGGAATCCTCGCGGCGCTCATCATCGGCGGATTCTGTCTCTGGGCCTGGAGCAAGGCCTCCGTGGACGTGATCGGCTCGAACCGCGCCTATGACGCGGTCGGCGCCGCCCAGTACTCCAACCCCGAACTCGTGCAGACCTACGAAGCGGACTACGCCGACCACTGCCACGCGGCGGACGACTCGGTGGGCTACCAGATGCACGCGACGGACAAGAACGGCGCGCGACAGGAACTCACGGTCTGCTGCGGCTCGACCCTGTCGTCGAAGCCCTGCTCGATCACGGTCAATCCGACCCAGGCGGAGTGATGAAGATCACCGCCGGCACGCTGACCGTCGTCTGCGCCAACGATGGATGCGGACACAAAAACGTCCTCCACAATGTGAAGGACGCGAAGACCGTCGTCTGCGAGAAGTGCCAGGGCACGATCGTGCTTCCCGCGAGTCCGGTCGGCGTCGTCACTGCCGGGAACGTGACGATCATCGCGGGCGACCTCACGGACTACTCGTTCGACTAGCCCGCCTCCAGCCTTCTCGGCTGGCTTTTTCTTTTACGCCGCGTTCCGCTCCGCCAGATACGCCCTTCCTTTCGCAAGCGCCTTCTTTTCCAGCGCGGCCTCGAGATCGATTTTCAACATCGACGCGAGATGCAGCACGGTTACCGCCACGTCCGCGATCTCCGCCGCGAGGTTCTCCTGTGACGTAACCGCATCCACGCGCTTTTCCGCGCGACACAGGTTTCGGCTCACGGTCAGCGCCTCCGCGAACTCGCCGGTCTCTTCCATGAGCTTGAGAACCAAGAGATCGACGCTCAGCGGGATGCCGTGCTTTTTCGAATAGCATTCCGCGTTGGCATCGACGAGGCGTTGGATTTCGGAGAGTTCCATACGTGATTATTCTTTCTTCGGCGGCGGGCACGCATCGCCGATTTTATGGAAGCGATGACAGAACGGGCAGCGGGCGAACTTCGTCATGTAGCGGCGAAAGGAGATGAACGCAAGGGCGAGAACGCTCGCGACCGGGACGAACGCGATGAGCGTGTCCGAGACGGAATGGGACGATTTGTCGATCGCCTGAAAGATCCTGACGGCGACAAAAAGAAGGTTGAGGCCGACGAGCCAGGAGATCGCGTTCGTCGTGTCGATTTGTTTTTTCGGTTCCATAGGGGCGAGACCTATGCTCGCGTCGCCATGAACGTCGCGACGATCGCGGCGGTTTCGGCGCGGAGGATTCGGGGGCCGAGGTTGGCGGCGGTGAAGTTCGCGGCGCGCATGAGGTCGAGCTCGGCGGGGTCCCAGCCGCCCTCGGGGCCGATGAAGAGGCCTGCGGGAAGGTTCGAAGGGGCGAAGGGCGAAGGTTCGAAGGGCGGAGAGCCGGGTTCGAAGAGAAAATTCGTCGCGTTCGATTTCGCGTGAACGATGGCGAGGCGGAGCGACATCGGCTCGACGATTTCGGGGACGATGCCGCGGCCGCTTTGCTCGCAGGCTTCCGTCGCGATCTTTTGGAGGCGGTCGAGCTTCACGCCGAGCTTGATGGTGCGCGACGAGATGACCGGGACAATCGCGGACACGCCGCACTCGACGGCCTTCTGCACGACCAGCTCGAAGTTCTCGCGCTTGAGCACGGCGCCGTAGAGGACGACTCGCGTCGCGCTCTCCGTGTCGACGCTTCGGCGGTCGACGACTTTCGCGACGATGGTCTTATCGTCGGAAACGACCTGCACGGTCGCCTCCGTCCCCTTCCCGTCGCAGACGATGAACGGATCGCCCGCTTCCATTCGAAACACGTTCCGAATCTGATTCGTCGCCTCCCGGTCGGAGATGATGATCTGGTCGGCGGAAAGGTCGAGGTCGAGGATGAATCGATGGAGGCGCATAGTGAATGGATGGTAGCGCAGAATAGAAAAACGCGCGAATGGTCGCGCGCAGAGGCCGGAGAATCCGGCAGAGGACGGCTACAGGCACTCCCGACGACCGGTCCCGAACGGCAAGCCGTCTGCGGCCGATCGACCCGCCAGGAGCGCGGCGAGAAGCGGCGAAGCCTCGTCTTCGCTCAGGCGAAGCGGCAGGGTTTCGACGGACCCCATGAACGGGTCGTGAACCCACCGCTCCACAAGCAGCGACACGAAGCCCGCGGTCGGCCGCCAGTCCACCCCCACGAGCGTCTCGCCGGGCGGAACGAGGCCCAGGGCGACGGAACGGACGCGCGGATCGAGATCGGCGAGCGGAATCCAGGACGAGAGTCGAGCGGACATGTGTTCTCCGGAGGATGATGGTGCAAAAGCGCTGACCAAAAAACCGCCCACGCGGGCGGCTTCCTGTTTGGATCGTTACGCGAAACGATTACCCACCAAGAACCGCCCGGCCTTGAATAAGGCCGAGAAGGCTGATGATGGAAATAGTTGCGCGAACGGATGTCATAGCTTTGATATCAGATTATCGCGGGACGAATTTGATGTCAAACGACCAAACAAAGAGCGCGTCCGCGGGGACGACGTGGCGCGAAACGCGCTCGATGTCGACCGCGCGTGACGCGCAGTGGTCAGTTCGCCACGACCGTGGCGTTCTCAAGCCGATTGATGACGATCTCGGCCTCGGCGCTTCGAGCCCACATCGTCTCGCCGGCAAGGTCGCCCCATCCGCCGTCGGGCGAGATGCCGACCCACAGGTCGTTCGCGCGTAGCGGCGTCTGGCCTTCCACGACGGGAATCTTGAGTCCCTCCGCGAGCTGTCGGATCTGAGGTCGCTCGGTGAGCGAGCCGTCGAGTACGACGCGCCCGAGAACGACGTTGCTTTTGCCGCACCAATAGATCGTTACCGTTTGCATAAGATCCTCCAAGGACCGTTGGGAGAAACCGCGGCATGCGGAGGCCCGAACGTGGTGGAGAGTACCATAAAATGGCAATCTGTCAATGGATTCGGCCCGATCTCGACGAAAACCCCCATTGAAAACGACGGTCCTCCCATTGACAATTCCCAAAAAATCGCGTACGTTAACGGCGCTCTGTTGAGCAGGAGAATCTCAATGAAACCTCTGATTACTTCCCCCCTCACGATTGCGGCACTCTTCCGCGCCGCGGAACCAATTCTCGGAGGCGTTGCCGACTGGCACAGCGGCGACGACATCGAGAAGGGCGTCCAGCAAGATGCGGCCGCCCAGACCTACGCGAACTACCGGGCCCTCGTGTCCGAGATGCGCGAGATCGAGGCCACGTGCGCGTGGTCGGCCGACGAGATCAACGCCTGGCTCGCCGCGCGCAAGTTCGACATCGCGCTCGAGCCGTTCTCGCCGCAGACCTTCGGCATGGCCGCCGTGTCGGACTTCTCCGTACAGTGGCCCGAGGTGGCCGGCCTGGAGCGCATCCGCCGGCCGGACGGCTCGACCCACGAGGGGTTCCGCCTCAAGAGCGACTGGCTCCAGTGCGACGACGACCCGGGCGACACCACGACCCTGTGGGTGCGCACGAAGACAAACGACGTCATCGGCATCGCCATGGCGCCGCGCCCCGACTCGGAACGCGAGCTGCTGAAAGAGGTCCGGAACCGGATGAGCGTCCCCGCGCGCTCGCGCCACCCGTCCCCCGCCATGGCCGATCTGCCCATGGTTGACCTCGACGCGAAGCTCGACCTCTCGTACCTTGTCGGCATGTGGACGAAGATGCCCGACCGCAAGTTCCCCGACATCATCACCCAGGCCCTGGGCCAGGCGATGTTCCGGATGAACGAAAAGGGCGCCCGCGCCCGCGTCGCCATGGCCGCCGCGGTCACGAGAAGCTTCAGCATGCCGCGCGTCATCGCGTTCAACAAGCCGTTCCTCCTCTGGATCGAACGCCCGGGCGTGAACGTCCCGCTCTTCGCCGCCTACCTCGAGCCCGACTGCTGGAAGAAGCCCACTGACCTCTGACCGACCCGTTTCCGGGTCGTTTTTTTATGTCGCATACAAAAAAGACCGTCAAAGACGGTCGTTTTTGGTCGAGCCAGCGGGACTTGAACCCACGGCCTCTTGCCCCCCAGGCAAGCGCGCTACCAACTGCGCCATGGCTCGGTATGGGCAGTAGTGTAGGCGATCCGAACGGTTTAGGCAAACAGGTCGAGAAACTTGGCGATCAGCGTGCTCGCTTCCGGCGACGGTCGGAGTGCCGCCTTCATACCCGCGACGATCTCCGGGGTCAGCTTGTACTCGGTTGCGTAATAGTCGACGCGGTACAGAACGCCGTCCTGGTCGAGCTCGGGATGGAACGTGAACGCGTACACCGGCGCGTCGGGAAACCTCCATGCTTGGTGGATACTGCGTTCCGACGAGGCAAGGTGGACGGCGTCGGACGGGAGAACCGTCAGATGGTCCTTGTGTCCCAGCTGCGCGTCGAAGCTCGGCGGGAGGTCGCGGAACAGTTCGTCGTCGCTTCCCTCCTCGGTCCTCGTGACGAGAAACGTCCCAACCTCCGCGCGCGCTTCGTCCTTTTCGACGCGGCCGCCGAACGCGTGCGTGAGAATCTGGGCGCCGAAGCAGATGCCGAGCGTTGGGATATTTCGACGACGCGCCTCGTCGAGGACGGGCTTGAGCGCGGAGAGAATTTCCGGGATGTCGCCGCGCGAGATCAGATAGTCGCCGGATCCGCCGAGGATGATCGCATCCGCTCCGTCGAGAAGGCCGACGGTCAGCGGCGCGGTCGTCGCGTTTACGGGGACGAAGTCGGACGCGGGACGGTTGGAAAAACGAACGACGAGATCGAGCTCATGGGCGGCCATGATCGGGTCGGGGCGAAACTGGAGAAGGAGGATGCGCATATCTGTTGAAGGATACGGGAATTTTCGGCGGAAGAAAAGAGACCCAGGACGCGGCGCGGGGCCGGGTCGGAGGGTCAGAGGGCGATGCCGGGCGATCCGACGGATGCACAGATGGTGGCGAGGTCGACCGAGCACGTTTCAAAGAGCGCGGCGGTGGATCGCGCGAGCCGGTTGCCGGCGACGTGGCGGCGAAGGATCTCGGTGCGCACCTGGCGGATGGTGAGCGTCCCTTCGAGAAAGCTCGCCTGGAGATCCGACGGCATGTGGCGCGCCTCGTTGACGATCGCCGAGACGTAATCGGGTGGCGACTGGTGCGGGCTTGCCGACGGTCGGACGCCCGTGAGCGTCACGCGGCCGTCGAGCAGCAGGCGGAGGGAATTTTCGG
>CAIMOJ010000023.1 GCA_903843045.1 Candidatus Uhrbacteria bacterium | reverse complement strand
AGTCTCTCCACATGCACCAGGTGATTTTTTCAAGGACACGATGCCTGGTCGCGTCCTCCGTAAATATCGCGTGGAAGGAAAAATCTAATTCGACTCCGCGCAAAAAGACTTTTTTATGATTGACACGCCGATCCAGCGTCCGAAGACGCCGCGCATCCCCACGATTCCCGTCCGCCCGCCGATGCCGCCAAGGCAGCCGCAGGCGCCGCGCCCGCAGCAGGCGGCACGACCTCCGCAGCAGCCCGCTCAGAAGCAGGCCTCCCCGGCGACGGCCCCCGTCGTCCAGAGCAGCTTCGACAAGTTCCGCGGAAAGGTATTCAAGAAATCCGTCGCGGCGGCGCCCGCGGTTACCACGCACGTCGCCCCCAACGGCGACAAGCTGCGCGTCATCGTGCTCGGCGGCGCCGAGGAGGTGGGTCGCAACTGCACGCTCCTCGAGTACAAGAACGACATCATCATCATCGACCTCGGGCTTGAGTTCCCGAACGAGGAGATGCCGGGGGTGGACTACATCATCCCGAACATGACCTACCTGAAGGGCAAGGAAAAGAACATTCGCGGCGTCATCATCACGCACGGCCACTACGACCACATCGGCGCCATCCCGCACACCGTGCCGTTCATTGGCAACCCGCCAATCTTCGCCCTCCCGGTGGGCGCGGCCATCATCAAGCGCCGCCAGACGGACTTCCAGACCCGCCCGCTCAACATCAAGGTGACCAAGATCACCGACGTGCTGCAACTTGGCCAGTTCAAGGTCTCCTTCTTCCACATCAACCACAACATCCCCGACTCCGCCGGCATCGTCGTCGAGACACCGGTGGGAACGGTCCTGCACACCGGCGACTGGAAGTTCGACTTCCACCCGACCGGAACCGAGCACGCCGACTTCCAGCGCATCGCCGACCTCGGCAAGAAGGGCGTCCTCTGCCTCATGGGCGACTCCACCAACTCGATGAACTCCGGCCACCAGGTGTCCGAGAAGGTCATCGGCGAGGAGCTGGAGCGCATCATCGAGAAGGCCAAGGGACGCATCATCTTCGGCACGTTCGCCTCCCTGCTCTCCCGCGTGAAGCAGATCCTCGAGATCTCGGAGCGCCTCGGCAAGAAGGTCGTGCTCGACGGGTTCTCCATGAAGACCAACGTCGAGATCGCGAAGGAGCTCGGGTACATCAAGGTGGCCACCTCCACGCTCATCACGATGGAACAGATCGACTCCGTCCCGCAGAACCGCGTCGTCGTGGTATGCACGGGAGCCCAGGGCGAAAAGAACGCCGCGCTCAACCGTATCGCCACCGACGAGCACCGCGCCATCAAGATCGACCCGACGGACACCGTCGTGTTCTCGTCCTCGGTCATTCCTGGAAATGAGAACGCGGTACAGCGCCTGAAGGACATCTTCTACCGCAAGCGCGCCACGGTCATCCACAAGGACATCATGGACGTCCACGCCGGCGGCCACGCGTACAAGGAGGACATCAAGCTCCTCCTGGCGCTCACGAAGCCGCGCTACTACGTCCCGATCGAGGGTAACCACTTCATGCTCCGCGAGAACGCGTCCGTCGCGTACTCGATGGGCATCAAGGAGGAGAACGTCTTCGTGGTCGACAACGGCCAGGTGATGGAGTTCTGGAAGGAAGGCGGACGCCTCACGAAGGAAAAGATCCCGGCCGAGCACGTGTTCGTCGACGGTCTCGGAGTGGGCGACGTCAGCCAGGTGGTTCTCCGCGACCGCAAGGAGCTGTCGGAGGACGGCATGGTCGTGGTCGTCGTGAAGTTCGACGCGAAGACCCTGCGCGTGGTCGGCACGCCCGACATCACGAGCCGTGGGTTTATCTTCCAGAAGGACATGACCGAGATCAATGATGCGATCACCGTGATCGTAACGAAGGCCCTGAGCGCGAGCAACGGCGGCAACGCGGTTGATCCGGCCGGTCTGCGCGACAAGGTCCGCGACGAGGTCGGGAACTTCCTGTTCGCGCGGATGGAGCGGAGGCCGATGATCGTTCCGGTGATCATGGAAGTGTAGAGAAAGGGCTGAAAGGGCCTAAGTGGCTGAGAGGGCTGAGAGGCGTCACGCTTCGAGGCCCTTTTCCATATGAAAACATTTGAACAGCCGTATCACACGTTAATCGTCTGGAAAGAGTCACATCGATTCGTGCTAGACGTCTACGTCGCGACAGAAAAATTCCCAAAGCACGAATTGTTTGGCGCCACCTCCCAACTGCGTCGCGCGGCAATGTCCATCGAGCTGAACATCGTCGAAGGCCACGGAAAGAGAACGAAGCCTGACCATCTACGGTTCCTGGACATTGCCAAAGGATCTCTTCGTGAATGCGCTGCGATCATTGAATTGTCCCGCGACTTAGGATACCTTGAGCAGGAAGCGTACGAACGACTGGAACAGCAGCGACGGAAAACCGGCTACCTCCTCCACCAATTTGCCACCGGCACCAAGGAACGAACGGATTACTAGCCCATCGGCCTCTAAGCCCCTTCAGCCTTTTCAGCCCTCTAAGCCCCCCCCATATGAAACGATCTCTCACCGGTCTCCAGCCGACCAACTTCCTCCACATCGGCAACTACATCGGCGCGGTGCAGCCGGCCGTGGCGCTGCAATCCGACACGCAGCTTTTGATGATGATCGTGGACTACCATGCGATCACGATGCCGCAGGATCCGAAGGAGCTTCGGAAGAACATCCTGTCGGCAGCGGCGACGTATCTTGGCTGCGGGATCGATCCGGCGAAGACGATCCTGTTCCAGCAGTCGCGGATCGCGGAGCACATGGAGCTGGCGTGGATTCTGCAGTGCGTGGCCAAGATGGGCGAGGCCGAGCGGATGACGCAGTATAAAGATAAGGCTAAAAAGGCTGAAGGGGCTAAGGGGGCTGAAGGTGCGTCCGTCGGGCTGTTCACGTACCCGATCCTGATGGCCGCCGACATCCTGCTGTACGACACCGAGATCGTCCCGGTGGGCGAGGACCAGAAGCAGCACGTGGAGCTGGCGCGCGATTTGGCGATTCGGTTCAACCGCGACTTCGGCGAGACGTTCGTGGTCCCCGAGCCGAAGATCCGGGCCGAGGGGGCGCGCATCATGGCGCTCGACGACGGCACGAAGAAGATGTCCAAGTCGGCCCCGAGCGCGAAGAGCTACATCGCGCTCACCGACGACGCCGACACGATCCGCAAAAAGATCATGTCCGCGGTCACGGATTCCGGCACCGAGATCCGGACGGACAGGAACCGCCCGGCTATCACCAACCTGCTGACGATCTTCTCGGTCGCGACGGGACGATCCATCGAGTCGATCGAGCTCGCCTACGTCGGCAAGGGATACGGCGACTTCAAGAAGGACCTCGCCGAAGCGGTCGTCGAATATCTCGGACCGATCCGAGGCCGCATCCTGAACTTCGCCGCCGACGAGACCGAGCTCAAGCGCATCCTCGCGGAAGGCGCGGAGAAGGCCAAGGGCATGGCCGCGTTCAAGATGAACAAGGTTCGCCAGCGCGTCGGGGTGACGCTCTAGGAAAAGAAAAAGGCCGGCCCAGCGTGGGTCGGCTTTTGGGTTGACGTTCTCCCGTTTCCCTGCTATATTCCCTTGGTCCGAGGAATGCCGGATGGCTACGTTTCCCGCAAGGGACGCGAGGAAAGTCCGAACACCCGGTTTGTCGCAAGGCAGATCGCGGTCCGACGCAAGTCGGACTGGAAAGCCGCTAACGGCGGCCAGGTATACGCATCGGGGATCGAGGCGTTGGAGCAATTCACGCTTTGGAACCGGATGCCAAACCTAGGGAAAGTACCACAGAGACAATACTAGTTCCGTCGCAAGACGGGATGAAACGTGAAAAGTACGTCGATGTCCGCAAGGGCTACGGCGTTCGTCCTACGGCAACGTAGTGACGTGGCAAACCCTTTCCGGTGCAAGAACAAATTTGGTAGTTCGCTAAAGCCGTGCGGCAACGTACGGATCAGAGAGATTGCCATCTCCTTGGTCGCAAGACTGAGCAGACAAAATTCGGCTTACAGGCATTTCCACGGACAGCTAAGGACCTCGCCAAAAGCGGGGTCTTTTGCTAGGATACGAGCGATATGAAACGATCCGAACTCGCGTTCACGCTCGCCCTCGTCCCGCTCGATTACCTCGCGCTCCTGGCCGCCGGGATCGCGGCGTTCTACGCGCGATTTCTCCCCGCCTTCACGAGCGTGCGCCCGGTCATCTTCGACATGACGCTTGCGCGATACGTCTCCGTCGTCGTCCCCATCGCGTTCGTCTGGATCGCCGTGTTCGCCATCGCCGGCCTGTACGCGACGCACCCGCGCCGCATCGCCTCGGAGCTTTCGCGCGTCCTCCTCGCCTGCTCCGCCGCCATGGCCGCCGTATTCGCCATCCTCTTTTTCTCGCGCGTCCTGTTCGAATCGCGCTTCATCGCCGTGGCGGCCTGGGCGTTCGCCGTGGTGTTCGTCTCCATGGGTCGCGTCGCCATCCGCATGCTGCAGCGCGCGATGCTCTCCTACGGCATCGGGACTCGTCGCGTCGTCGTGATCGGCGACGGAAAGACGTCGGCCGCGCTCCTGTCATTTTTTGAAAGGTTCCCACGCTTCGGACTCCAGGTGGTCGGCCATGCGAAGAAGTTCGACGAGGCGACCGGCAAGAAAATCCTCGCCATGCACGGCGAGAAGGAAATCGACGAGATCATCCTCGCGAATCCGGAGGCGAGCCGCGACGAGGCGCTCGACCTGCTGTCGTTCACCGACACACACCAGATGGGATTCCGCTATTCCGCCGACCTGTTCGCCGCCGCCGTCGGCCGCACCATCGTGCACACCTTCGCCGGCATCCCGGTGATCGAGGTCGAGAAGACGCCGCTCGACGGCTGGGGCGCCATCTACAAGCGCGTATTCGACATCGTCGGGTCGAGCGTCCTCATCGTCCTCTCCTCCCCGATCATGCTCGTCGTCTCGATCGCACTCTTCATCGAGCAGCCCGGTCGCGTGCTGTTCTCGCGCGACGTCGAGGGAAAGAAGACCCACCGCATCGGCCAGGCCGGCAAGCCGTTCCATTATTTCAAGTTCCGCTCGATGGTGAAGGACGCGCACAAGTTCCGCTTCGACCCGGAGTTCATCAAGCAGCACGGCAACCTCCGCGACGGCTCCCCCCTCTTCAAGCTGAAGGATGACCCGCGCGTCACCCCGGTCGGCAAGGTCATCCGCAAGTTCCACCTCGACGAGCTCCCCGAGTTCTTCCTCGTCTTCCTCGGCCGCATGTCCCTCGTCGGTCCAAGACCACATTTGCTCGAGGAGGTTGCCGCGTACAAGCCGCACCACCGCAAGGTGCTCACGATCAAGCCCGGAATCACCGGCCCCGCGCAGATCTCGGGCCGCGCGGATCTCGACTTCGAGGAGGAGGTTCGATTAGACACGTATTATATCGAGCACTGGAGCCCGTGGCAGGACTTGGTGATCTTGCTGAAGACGCCGCTCGTTGCCATCAAGGGAAAGACGTTTTAAAACGTCTTTTTTGGCAAAAAAGACAGGGAATGCTAGGATGCCGGCATGAAACTTGCCTTGGTTCACGACTATCTGAAGCAGGACGGCGGGGCCGAGAAGGTCCTGTCGGTTTTGCAGGACATGTGGCCGGAAGCGCCCACGTTTACGCTGTTTTACGATCCGTCCAAGCTTCCGCAGTTCCGGGGGAAGGACATTCGGACATCGTTTTTGCAGCGCGCGCCGATGATCAAGCGACGGTTCCAGTGGTACCTGACGCTGATGCCGACGGCCACGGAGCACTACCGGTTCGACGGGTTCGACACGGTGGTTTCATCGACGTCCGCATTCGCCAAGGGGATCATCGTTCCGCCGGGGACGAGGCACATCTGCTACTGCCACACGCCGACGCGATTCCTGTGGACGGACACGCTCTCGTACGTCGAGGAGCTTCGCGTTCCCCGCTTCATCAAGATGCTTCTCCCGCCGTTCCTCACCTTGCTCCGCATGTGGGACCGGCTCGCCGCCGACCGCGTGGACGTGTTCATCGCGAACTCCGAGACGGTCCGGCAGCGCATCAAGAAGTACTACAACCGAGACAGCGTCATCGTCCATCCGCCGGTGGACACGAAGCGGTTCAAGATCTCCGACAAGCCGAAGACATACTTCCTCGCGGGAGGTCGCCTGGTCGCGTACAAGCGATTCGACCTCGTGGTCGAAGCCTGTAACCGAACCGGCATCAAGCTGAAGATCTTCGGCACCGGCCCGGTACTCAACGACCTCAAGAAGATGGCACGCCCGAACGTCGAGTTCCTCGGCCGCGTGTCCGACGCCGACCTCCCCGCCCTGTTCGCCAACGCGCGCGCGTTCATCAACCCGCAGGAGGAAGACTTCGGCATCACGCCCGTCGAGAGCATGGCCGCCGGCCGTCCGGTGATCGCGTACAAGAAGGGCGGCGCGACCGAGACCGTCGTGGACGGGGTCACGGGCGAGCTGTTCGAGGAACAAAGCTGGGAGGAACTGGCCGACCATCTGATCCGGTTCGATGACAAGAAGTTCGACCCGGTCGCGATCAAGGCGCACGCGGAGAAATTCGGACAGGAGCGGTTCGTGAAGGAGATGCGGGAGATCGTGGATGAAAAAATCGAAACGAGAAATTAGAAATTGTGAAGATTCTCGTCGACGTCCGGCACCTGTCGGACGCGCACAAAACGGGCGTGGGGGAGTATACAAGCGAGCTCCTTCGCGCCCTTTTTGCATTGAGGATGGAAGATGAGTACGAGACGGTCTCGACGGGCCGTTTCGTTTCCCCTCCGCATAGGGAGGAGGGGTCAGGGGTGGTCGACGCGCCGGTTGCGCATGCCCACCTGCGCCTTCCCAACAAACTCCTCAAGCTCACGACTCTCGCCGCACGATGGCCGAAGCTCGATCGGATCGCGAAGGCGACGCCGGATCTCATCTGGCTCCCCAACCTCAACTTCACGGCGATCTCCCCTTCCGTCCCGTATGCCCTGACGATACACGACCTCTCGTGGAAAATCTTCCCGGAATTCTTTTCGATGAAGATGCGCCTCTGGCATGCCCTGTCTCGACCAGGCCGTCTCGTCCGCGATGCCGCGGCGATCGTCGTCCCATCGACGGCGACGAAGGAGGACGTCGTTCGATTCTTCGGAACGGACGCGGACAAAGTCCACGTCGTCCCCCATGGAATCGACCCCGCGTTCTCTCCGACGTTCACCGCCCGGGACCATGGCGTCCGCTCGCGCCACAAGCTGCCGAAGCGGTTCGTGCTGTTCGTCGGCACGCTCGAGCCACGCAAGAACATCGTCGCGCTCATCGACGCGGTGGCCGCGTATCGCCGTGAGACGGGCGACGATTTGCACCTCGTCCTCGCGGGAGGCTGGGGGTGGAAGAGCGGCGCGATCAGAAATCGACTTCGAACCTTCGACCCCTCGAACCTTCGAACCTCCTGGACTCACGTCCTCGGCTACGTCCCCTCGTCCGACCGTCCCGCCCTCTACCGCGCCGCGACGGCCTTCGCCTGGCCGTCCGTCTACGAGGGGTTCGGCCTCCCCGTCCTCGAGGCAATGGCGAGCGGCACCCCCGTCATCACGAGCCACACGTCGTCGCTCCCCGAGTTGACGGCCGGCGCGGCGATCCTCGTGAACCCGTTTCGGACGGAGGAGATCACCATGGCCCTGCGCGAGCTGATGTCGTCGGAAGCGCTGCGGGATCGACTTCGCCAAAAGGGATTGGACCGCGCAAGGGAGTTTTCCTGGGAGAAAGCGGCGCAACGAACACGGGAAGTATTCAGGTCGACAACGGACGATCGCCGCGCATAAAATCCACAACACGGTTGTGGATCTTTGTTATGTGGATAACCTCCGGACAACCCGTGATTTTTCTGGTAAAATGGGCACATGAAGATCGGAATCGACGCACGGATGTTTGGCCCGGCGGTGGGGGGTGGCGGACTTGGGCGGTATGTGGAGCAGCTGGTCGACCAGTTGCAGAAACAGGACCTTGAGAACCGCTACGTTTTGTTCCTCAAGCGGGAGAACTTCGATACGTGCGTGATCGTGAATCCGAACTTCGAGAAACGTCTCGCGGACGTGCACTGGTATACCGCGAAGGAACAGATCGTGATGCCGTTTCTCATCGCGCGAGAAGGCCTCGACCTGATCCATTTTCCACACTGGAACGTTCCCCTGCTTTGCCGAACACCATTTGTCGTCACCATCCACGACCTGATCCTGCTCGAGCAGCCGGTCTCGTCGAAGACGACGACGCGCGGCCCGGTCGTCCACTGGCTCAAGCGCCTGGGATATCGGATCTCGCTCCGGCACGCGATCGGCGCGTCGAAACGGGTCGTCGCCGTGTCGCGATACACGAAGTCGTCGATCGCCAGGTTTTTTCCGAGGATCAATTCGTCGAAGGTCGAGGTGGTGTACGAGGGGGTGACGGGATTGGTCCCGTCTACGCTCGACGATCCGCATCGAACGATGACCTCACCCCGGCCCTCTCCTTTTAAAGGAGAGGGGGGCAAACCGTACGTTCTCTACGTCGGCAACGCCTATCCGCATAAGAATCTCGATTCCCTGCTCGACGCGTTCGCGATCTTTTCCGAGTCACATCCGGACGTCGAACTCGTCCTCGCGGGACGCGACGACCTGTTTTACAAGCGACTGCGATCGTCCGTCGACGACGCAGCAAACGTCCGCTTCGTAATGAACCCGACGGACGCCGAGCTCGCCGAGCTCTACCGCGGCGCGGCGCTCTACGTGTTTCCATCGAAGTCCGAGGGGTTTGGCCTTCCACCGTTGGAGGCGATGTCGGCCGGGATTCCCGTCGTCTCGTCGAACGCGACCTGCCTGCCAGAGATTCTCGGGGACGCGGCGCTGTACTTCCCTCCCGACGACGTCGAGGCGATGGCCACCGCGATGGAACGCGGGTACTCGGACGAACGTTTCCGTGCCGAGCTCATTGCGAAGGGCCGCGAACAAGTCAAAACATATTCCTGGGCCGCTATGGCCCGGTCGATCCTGAACCTTTATGGGAACGTCGCTCACCGCGAAACTGAATAGGAAGCGCCTCCAGGAAACGCTTCGCCGCCGCAAGGCCGCGCGGACCGTCACGTACCTGCTGGACCACTCGGTTCCGAGCGAGCTTCGCTTTCACGGGATCCTGGCCGAGAACGTCCGAATGTCGAAGCCATCCGTCCGCATCGCCGCGGCGCACGACCTTTCCCCGTACATCGTCCACCTGAACGCGCACCTCCCCCAGCCGTCCGATTTCCTTTCGAGCGACCACGCCGTCGCCGCGCCGAACCTGCTGATGCCGGAGAAATTCCTGATCTCCCTCGCGGACGCGGAGAAGATGAACCCGGTCGGGGATTTGGTGCTGCGACGCGAGGAGATTTTGGCGCAGACGCGAGAGGATGAAAGGCCTCAGGGTAGCAGGCCGAAGGACGACGCAATTTCCGCGATTCCCTCTCGGCATGCGGCCTTCGTGCCTACGGCCTCTTCGCACCTGGAGCCCCTTCGCTCGCAGTTCGTAGCCACTCCGTTCGTTCCTCCCAAGGCTCCCGAGAACTTTGCCGCGTACTTCGAGATGCCGGAGGCGGACGAGGCGGATTTGGCCGAGGAACCGGACGTCATCTCGATCGACTTTTCTCCCGCGATCGCGGCAGTCACCAAGGAAACAACGATCGTGACGGCCGTTGAGACGGCCGCGGCGATCTCGATGACCTCACCCTGTCCCTCTCCTTTTGAAGGAGAGGGGAGCTTGGTTTTGACGGCGGGCGACGAGACGGTCGTTGTGAACGCGACGGTCGAGGAGCCAATCATCGTCGAGGCCGCCGAAATCGATACGTCGTTCGCCGAGGCGATCGAGGAGAGGCAGCCCGAGGAACGCGTCGCGTGGGCGCTCCCGAGTTTCCAGTTCCTCCCCGCCCAGTGGCCGCGGGCCATCGGCGGGTTCGTGCTCGCGTCATTCCTGTTCGTCCTTCCGCTTCACGCGATGCACTTCGTATCCAACCTGAAGACGACGAAATCCGGCCTTGAGAACGCGTCGCAGACCGCGCTGTCGCAGCTCCGCGCCGGGGCCGACGCCGTCCTCGTGCGCGATGCCAGTGCCGCCTCGACCTCGTTCGACAAGGCCGGCAGCGCGTTTTCCCGGGCCAAGCAGTCGGTGAACGACCTCGGTGCCGCCACTTCCCTCTTGCTCTCCGCGATTCCGGCAACCGGCAAGACGTACCGTACCGGCACCGCGCTCATCGCGGCGGGACAGTCGCTCTCCTCGGCCGGCGAGCGCATCGCGCAGGGAGTCCTTGCCGCGCAGGGTGAGCTGAGCCCGACGCCGACGTCGCGCCTCAAGATTCTCACCACCTACGTTTCGTCGGCCCAGCCGGAACTGAAGAACGCGGCCGCCCTCGTCGCGACGGTTGACCCGAACGACGTTCCCGAGGCGCAGCGCGCCACGTTCGCGCAGCTTGCGGACAAGCTTCCGAAGCTGGTCGCCTCCGTCGACGAGTTCCTCTCGTTCGCCGACATGGCCGGAACGATCCTCGGCGGAAGCGGCTCGAAGCGCTACCTGGTCGTCTTCCAAAACAACACGGAGATCCGCGCCACCGGCGGGTTCATGGGATCGTTCGCCGAGCTGCAGATGGACAACGGCGTGATGACGAAGATGGACGTTCCGGGCGGCGGGACGTACGACCTGCAAGGATCGCAGAAGACAAACCTCGTGGCACCGGAACCGCTCGCGCTTCTGAACGCCCGCTGGGAGTTCCAGGACGCGAACTGGTTCCCCGACTTCCCCGCCACGGCGCGCCAGATCATGCAGTTCTACGGCGACGCGGGCGGCGGGACCGTAGACGGCGTCATCGCGGTAAACGCCACGTACATCCAGGATTTCCTCGGACTGCTCGGGCCGATCGACATGCCGGAATACGGAAGAACGATCGATTCGGGGAACTTCCTCCTGGAGACCCAGAAGATCGTCGAGATCGAATACGACAAGACGGAAAACAAGCCGAAGGCGTTCATCGGCGACCTCGCGCCAAAGCTGATCGACCGCGTCATGGGCGGCAGCTCGCAGGACTTCTTCTCGGTGCTCGACCGCGTGGACGCCGGTCTCCGAAGCCGCGACGTGCAGATCTACTTCGCCGACGGCGACCTGGAGCGCAAGGTGCGCGACCTCGGTTGGGGCGGCGAGATGAAGCAGGCCGCGGGCGACTACCTGATGCTCGTGGATACGAACCTGGGAGGAGGAAAGACGGACGGCGTCATCTCGGAGACGGCGAAGGTAAGCGTCGCCATCGACGAGAACGGCGGGATCATCGACACGGTGACGGTCACGCGAACGCACAACGGGTCCGTGACCGACGAGTTCTCCGGCGTGAATAACGTCGACTACGTCCGCCTGTACGTCCCGCAGGGCGCAACGCTTTTGTCCGCCGGAGGATTTACCATCCCGGACCCGTCCCTCTTCGCCGTCGCGCCGGGCGACTGGCAGGTGGACGACGACCTTCT
>CAIMOJ010000022.1 GCA_903843045.1 Candidatus Uhrbacteria bacterium | reverse complement strand
CGACTCGTCGAGGGCGACGTGCTCAAGCTGGTCATTCGCGCCGACGGAACTTTTGTGTTCAAGCAAATCGGCCCGGTTGAGCGTCGCCGGACGGTCGGCTGCGTTGCCATGGATTCGTCCACAGGCACCCACGTTGTGATTTGCGGCAATACCGCGTATAAAGTGCTTCCAGCCACCATGAGCTTTTACAAGGCGGACGTTGGCGACGAAGCGGTCGTTTTGCTGCCAAAGTCACGCGAGTCCGTCTGGGCGGCCGTCGAGAATGTCGTGAAAAGCTCGAAGTAAGAAGCTTGAAGTTCGAAAAAAGGTGGAAAAGGTTTAAGTCTTGAAGCTTTAAAACTTCTAATCTTTTTTCGAGCTTCGAACTTAGAATTTCGAACTTTATACCTGTGGAATCTCTCTACCGCAAATACCGCCCGTCCACGTTTGCCGACCTGACCGGTCAGGACCACGTGCGAACGACCCTTCAGAACCAGATTTCTTCTGGTTCTGTTGCGCATGCGTATTTGCTGACCGGACCGCGCGGAGTGGGGAAGACGACCGTTGCGAGGCTGATCGCGAAGGCGGTGAATTGCGAGGGGGTCAAAGGGGTCGAGGGGACCAAGGGGGAGCCGTGCAATGCGTGCTCGTCCTGCCTGGAGATCATCTCCGGGTCGGCGCTGGACGTGTTTGAGATCGATGCCGCGTCGCAGACGAAGGTCGAGGAGACCCGCGAGAACATCGTCGAGAGCGTCCGTTTCTCGCCGAACAAGCTCAAGTACAAGGTGTACATCATCGACGAGGTCCACATGCTGTCGACGTCGTCTTTCAACGCGCTTCTCAAGACGCTCGAGGAGCCGCCTTCCTACGCCATCTTCATCCTGGCCACGACCGAGATACACAAGGTTCTCCCAACGATCATCAGCCGCTGCCAGCGGTTCGATTTCAAGCGCATCTCCGTCGACGCCATCGTCGAGCGGCTGAAGGGAATCGTCGCGAAGGAGAACATCGCCGTCGACGACGACGTCCTCCGCGAGATCGCCCGCCATGCCGACGGGGGGCTGCGCGACGCCGAAAGCGTCCTCGGCCAGGTTCTGGCATTGGACGAAACGCACATCACACTCGACATTGCCTCCCTCGTCCTCCCGGCGACGAACGCCGCGATGGTCGACGAGTTCGTCGTTTCGTTGGAAAAGAAGGACGCGCCGACGGCACTTCGCCTCGTCGGGGAAGGGTTGGAGCGCGGCGTCGATCTTCCGCATTTCGTCGAGGACGTCGTGTCGTCGCTCCGTGACAAGATGTTGGGAGCTTTCACAGGGACTTCAGTCCCGTTCGTCGTCTCGACGATCGACCTCCTCCTCGAGGCTCGCCGCCAGATGAAAACCACCAAGATCGTCCAGCTGCCATTGGAGATCGCAGTCATCAAGGCGTCCTCGGCGACGACGAACGTCCGCAATCAAGTTTCCCCTCCTGATAGGCAGGAGGGGTCAGGGGTGGTCGTCGCGCCGTCGGTGGTGAAACCGTCCGTCGTGCCTCCCGTGCCAGTCCGCAACGAACAGCCGATCGGGACTAAAGTCCCTGTGAACTCTCCGGCCGCCCCACCGATCTCAACAACCGTCGCGACGACGGCGGCCCCGATGATCCCTCCCGACCAGATCCCCGAGCCCGTCTCGGTCGCCCTCGGCGACGTTCCCGTCCTCGACCTTGAGGACGTAAAGCGCCGCTGGCCAGAGGTTTTCCAACAGATCAAGAGCTGCAACGCCACCCTCCCGATGGTCATCCAAACCGGTGAGCTCTCGGCGGTAAGCGGCGACCTCATTGAGATGTCCTTCGCGTACGGCGTATACGTCGACGCGATCAACGCGGATAAGAATCGCAAGCTCCTCGAGCAGGTCTTCGCCCGCGTTCTCGGTCGCGAGGTCCGCGTGAAGGCAAAGCACGTGAAGAAGGAGGTTGAGCAGGTGGTTGAGACGCTTATCGATGCGTTCGGCGGATCGGTCGTATAAAAAAATCGCCCGATTGGGCGCAGGGGCGCGCGTCAGGGCGTCATGCGTTCGGCAAGGATCGTTCCGCGAATGAACGGGTCGACGGGAGGTTCCGTCGGATTCAGAATGGTCAGCGGAAACCCCTCAATGGTCAGGTACAGCTCGTCGTCGCGGACGCGGACATCGCGAATGACCAGCGAGAATGGCAGGGTTCGCGACCCTTGGTGAACGAGGCCTTGGAATTTCCACGCGGATGTCCTTCGGCAGAGCGAGCTTCCCAGGGAACCGGCATTGAGGAGCAGGTACCGGCCGTGACGATACACGCGGACGGGCAGAACGACTTCCTTCGGGGGCGTTGCGCGCCGGTCGTTGAAAAACCTGAGCGTGCCTAGAAACGCTTCGGACATCCCCACCCTCCTGAATGTCCTCGAAATTTCCCATGGTTTGACCCATTTGTCAACCCGTGATATTCTTTCCCCGCAAACGATCCGAGATCTGTCTGAGGCCAGATCTCGTCGCTTCGTTCGCGAAAGAATAAGCTGAGGCTTCTTCTTTCGCTCACTACGCTCCGAGATCGTCTAACGGCAGGACAAAGGACTCTGAATCCTTCAATCATGGTTCGAATCCATGTCTCGGAACCACGAAATCCCGAAGTCAATCGACTTCGGGATTTTGTTTTGCATTCCGGGCATGCAAAAAAAACCGACCGACAGGTTCGTGTCGGCCGAAGTCGCTCAGTGGCCCGAGCGCGTGGTACGTGTGGTCTCAGCAGCCGTGGCCTGGGTAGACGGCGGGGTCGGCGTCATTGCAGTCGGTACTGTCGCCGATCCATGACGCGTCCGGGGATTCGCACACCATCATCGTGACGTCGACGTTCCCGTAGCCGTCGCCGTCCGCGTCCTTGAACACCTGGTATGGCGGGATCTCGGACGGGTCGGCGTCGTTGACGAGACCGTTGCAGTTCTCGTCGACGTTGCCGCCGTCGCACACCTCGATCGTTCCCGGGTTGATGGACGCGACCCCGTCGTTGCAGTCGCCGCCCACCAGTGACCATCCGGCCGCCGTGTCGCAGACGAGCTGGGTGGTGTAGTCCTCGCCGTAGCCGTCCCCGTCGTAGTCCATGTACCAGACGGTTCCGGTGGTCGAGCGGTCGACCGTGCGGTCCTCGTCGTCCGAGACGCCGTTGCAGTTCTCGTCGGCGTTCGCGTCGTCGCAGATCTCCACCGCGTTCGGGTGGATGTCGGCGTTCGTGTCGTCGCAGTCGTCGCGTCCCTCGATCCAGTTGACGAACCCGTCCTCCCACGGGTCGCAGACGCTGACCTCCTCGTAGCTCTCGGGGTCGCCGTAGCCGTCGCCGTCACGGTCGCGGAGGCGGCGCTCCGTGGTGTCGCAGCCCGTGTCGCTCGGGGTTGACGCGGTGTCCGAGTCGCCGGTTTCCGTCGGGGAGTCCGTATCGGTGGCAACCGCGGTGTCCGATTCGCCTGTGTCAGGCTGCTCGGGTGCTGCGGTATCGACAGCCGCGTGGTCGGCTGTCAGCGCGCATGCGTTTGCGAACAAGATCGCGAACATCAGGAAAATATGTCTCATTCGGTTTCTGTGCCTCGGGGATGGCCTGGGTCGGCCGTGGAAAGAAATGCCCAGCGCTACGCATTGCCAGAGAGCGCCGCGCAGTGCCGGGAACCACTTTCCAGTCGATGGTTCACAACCATACGATAAAATGAGCCTCTTGTCAATCCACTCCCAGACGGGTGGGGTTATTTTTGTCGTCCGTGGTATGATCAATCCAATGTCATCCGAGACCCTATGAAAAACAAATCCATCGCCGTCATTCTCGGCGCGCTCGCGGTTCTGACCGTTGCCGCCTTTGCGGTCGGATCCGTCCGGAGGAATCAATCCGCGGACAATCCCGTTCCATCGTCTTCCGTCGCCTTCGGATCGACCGTGATGCTCTCGACGGGGAAATCATTGGGGTTCGAAGACGGACTGCGCGTGACGTTGACGGCAGTGAATGATTCGCGCTGCAAGGAAGGCGTCCAGTGCATCTGGCAGGGGGAATTGTCGCCCGTTGTCGAGCTCTCAGGCGGGACGCTCAGCGGTCCTGCGGTCGCCGCGCTCGGAACCGTGCGATCGCGGTCCGCCGAGGCTGGACCGTATTCCGTGACGCTCGTTGACGCGACGGAAACGACGGCGACGTTCTCGGTTGACGTCGCGACGCGATAGAAAGTGGCGGTTACCTTACCTCAAACATCCCCTGAAAAATCGAATAGAAGTCGGGCATAGCCGTTCGGAACGCTCTTAACTGCTGGCTGGTGACGACGAAGACCAATGGGGTATGGATCTGTTCCGATTTTCCAGATGAATTATTTTCCAGGAATTGCCGTTGTCTCGTTGCCCCGTCCACAATACCATAAAGTCGCAAGAACGACTCCTTGGTGGTATTGCCAGTCGTCTGCTTCGAATGGTGGCGACGGCTGTCGTCAATTGAGAATGCCTGTTTGTGAAAGATGCGAAAAACGACTAGAATGGCCTGGTAAACCGTCGTAATTCCGTAAAGGACAATCGTATGTTTGGTGGAGAACGTCGTGGCCGGATAGATTAGGAAAAAAGTTTTTACGCATTTCGACAGGAGCAGGCGAAGAAATTCAAGGTCGACAAGGAATGGACGGAGGCAGGCCTTCGCGAGGCGCTCCCGGGGCTGATGCGGCGCATCGACGTCGTGTCGCAGACGGCGGGCGATGGCGGCGAGGAGGGGTCGCTTGTGCTTTCCGACGGGGGATCCTTCCAGAATCCGCTTCGGGAGACGCTTCCTCGCGTCGTCGCGAGCATGCTTGGGAAGATGACGGACGGCGAGGCGTTCTTCTGGATGGACGATGTGCCCTATGGGCCCAACCAGGAGGAACAACGGTTCGAACTCGCGACGCGCTTCGTTGAGCGCGTAAAAAGTGGGGATTACTTTTCGATCGCCTTGGGATTGCTGCGGCTGCGTGCAAGCGCCCTTGAAAAGGTTCGCTGGCACCGGGAAGTTCTTGGAAGCGGTGCGCAGGATCTGGGAGGCAGGACGACGATTACGGACGAGAACGGAATATTTCCCGTCGAGATTGAGACGTTCAAGGATCCCGTCCGGCAGAAGGAGCACTTCGAGGCCCTCGCGACGCTTCGCGACATAGACCTATCCATCATGCAGCTCGACCTTTCCCGCGTGAACCCGGCGTTCGGCGTCATTACCACCATGTCTGAAACGGCTGGGAATGGCATGGAAAACGCGGAAGACTGGACGGCGGCGGCCGATAAAACGCGCGAGATCGTCTCTCGTGCGTTTGCCGAACGCGGAACCGATCCGCTCGTCGTGCTCTCGGACACGCCAGGGATCGACATCGCGGAGCTTTCCCGCCTTCCGCTCGAGGAACAGCGATCGCGTCTTTCCAAGGCAATCCAGGCCGCGAGCAAGGAACTGCATCCGGACGTGGCAAAGCGCTTTGACGAGGACACGGACGCCGAGGAACAGGCGCGGGCCGAACGCTATAAGAAGCTTGTCCTGGCATACAGCAAGATCAAGACGACGAGCGGATTGGAGACGTACTGGAAAACCTTCGGCTGGCTGCTGCCCGCGGAACGTCTTGAGCCGCGCGAGGCGGCAAAAAAGAAGGAGTAGAATGTGCCCAAATAAAAATGACCATCTCAGTCGTTCGATGGTCGAGGAACCGGCAGGCGGTTCTCAGAGGGTGTCCGGCGTGAGCCAGGCAATGGCAGTGCCGTGGATGACGGCGATCGCTCAGCGTTCCTTTGGCCTCAGCCATTCCGTGACGTACATCGCGGCGGCGAAGGCGAGTCCGTATTTGGACCCGGAGATGAGAAGGTCCGTGAGGGACGAGAGCAGGTCGATGGGCATGGTGGCGATCCTCCGCCGGGATTATCAACAAAAACGCCGGTTTCGTCAACCGGCGTCTTTGAATTCCTAGCGTTACTTCACCTTGCCTTTGCCCGAAAGGATCAGCGCTCCGAACATCCCGAACATCACGGACAGGCCGGCGAGGAAGATGGGCGTGGTCGCGAACCCGATCCAGTCCATCGTCGTGCTCGCAAGCCATGCGTCAGCCGGATTCGTCTTATCGACGGTGATGGCAACGGAATCGCCAGGATCCTGGTCGAGGAGGAAGTACCACATCGGGAGCATGGCCGACTGGGTGTAGCTCCGCCCCTCATAGTCGTAAGAGACGCTCATGTGCGGCGTCATGGACCTTCTTCCGTGGGAATACCATGCGCGCTCGACCGTCGCGGGAACGATCGCGCCGTTCGACATCACGCGGCACTGGATGACCGTCCCCCAGACGGCTCCCACGAGCGAAACCGTCGCGACGGCGGAGAAAATCAGCGTGACGAGGATTTTTTCTTTGGAGATCATAGAGGGTCGAAGCCGTTATCCGTTGGCGGCCAGAAACGCGTCGAGGTGCGGCTCGAGCTCGGCGCGGGTCTTGGCGACGCACATGGCGTCGCGGAACGGCTTGGCGTTTGGGATGCCCTTGAGGTACCAGGAGAGGTGCTTGCGGAAGGAGACGAACCCGCGTTCCCCGTACTGCTCGGTGTGCAGGTCGAGGTGGCGGCGCATGACGCGGACGCGTTCCGGGAGCGAGATGATGCGGGCAGGCTTGCCGGACAGGACGTCGTCGATCTGCGCGAAGATCCATGGGTTGCCGAGCGCGCCGCGGGCAATCAGAATCCCGTCGCAGCCGGAGACTGTCAGTGCCTTCGGGGCAAGCTCGGCCTTGTGTACGTCGCCGTTGCAAAGGACGGGGATCGAGACTGCCGCCTTCACGCGGCCGACCATCTCCCAGTCCGCGACGCCGGAGTAACCCTGTGCCTTCGTTCTCCCATGGACGGTCAACAGGTCGGCCCCCGCGGCCTCGAGGACCTTGGCAAACTCAATGCAGTCCGTCGGGTCGCTCCAACCCAGGCGAATCTTGATCGACAGCGGGACGTCGATGACCGACTTCATGGCGCGGACGATCCCGGCCGCGCGCTTCGGGTCCTGCATGAGCGCCGCGCCGTTGAAATTATGAACGATCTTGTACACCGGACACCCCATGTTCACGTCGAACCCTTCCGGATGGTGGTCTTCCGCAATGATGCGCGCCGCCTCGGCCATCACCGCCGGATCCGACCCGAAGATCTGCTGCACCAGCGGGCGCTCGTCGACATGGATGTCGGTCATGCCCAACGTCTTGTCGTTGCGACGCACGACGGCCTCGCTTGAGACCATTTCCCGGAACATCACGAGGGGAATGTCCGTGACGGACTTGACGACGCGACAAAACGCCGAGTCGGTCATGTCGGCCATCGGGGAAAGTGCTATAATTGGGCGAGAGAGGGTTTTCCAGTCCAGTTTCATAGGTCGGGGGATCATACGCGGTTTCTCATAATTTATCAATGCGAATATGCCAGATTTTCCTGGGTTCGACCGCGCGGCAATCTTTGAGGAAGTCGTGGAACGGGGCCGCGAGCAGGGCGTTTCCGAGCAGGAGGCGTATGACGAGCTCGTGAAGGAAGTGATCGAGGACCACCGTTCCGTCGGTGAGATCCATGACGATTCTCCGACGGAGGACATGGCCGAGCAGCTTCGCGGTCGCTGGTCCGATTTTAAGGAGGCGCTTGGGCTCGACGTATGAAGCTTTCTTTTCACGGCGCGGCAAACGAGGTGACCGGGTCCTGCCACATGCTCACCTGCAATGACGCGGACGGCGTCGAGCGGCGCATCCTCATCGACTGCGGGATGTTCCAGGGCGAGCGCATGTGCGGCGACAAGAACCAGCGGCCGTTCGGGTTCGATCCGAAGACGATCGACGCGGTGTTCGTGACCCATCCGCATGCCGACCACACGGGACGGCTTCCAAAGCTTATCTCCGAGGGGTACGCGGGGCCGATTACCATGACCGAGCCGTGCATGGCGCTTACGAGGATCGTCCTCGACGACGCGTACCACATCATGACCGAGAACGCCGAGAAGTGCGGTGACAAGGTCCTGTATGAGCAGGAGGACCTCGACGTGCTCGAAGAGCGGATGACCGGGATCGGCTACCACCAGGAGGTGATGGTCGCGCCGGGTGTCCGCGCGATGCTTCACGATGCCGGCCACGTGCTCGGGTCCGCGTTCGTCTCCGTCGAGGCGGAAGGGAAGAAGGTCGTGTTCTCCGGGGACATCGGCAACGAGCACGTTCCGATCCTTCCCGACACGGAGCCGATCTCCCACGCGGACATCGTCGTCTGCGAGTCCACGTACGGCAACCGCGTCCACGAGCCGCCCACCGAGCGCGCCACCAAGCTGCGCGAGGCGGTCGAATCCACGATCAGGGCAGGCGGCGTCCTCATGATCCCGTCGTTCTCCATCGAGCGCACGCAGGAACTTTTGTACGAGATCGACATCATGCTCCGCGAGTTCAAGACAACCATCCCGATGTATCTGGATTCCCCGATGGCAATCCGTGCCACGGAAGTCTACCGCCACTTCAAGACCTATCTTCGTTTCGATACGCCGATCCTTTCCGAGG
>CAIMOJ010000021.1 GCA_903843045.1 Candidatus Uhrbacteria bacterium | reverse complement strand
TAGAAGAACTGCGATTCCTCGTCGGTAAGCATCGCCTTGGAAAATTCCTTGCGGTTTCCCTTCGTCGGGACGGAAAACTTGGCGCCGGTGTCCGTGTCCCGAATCCGTTCCAAGTCGTCGCGATGCTTTTTGATGATCCCATCGAACGTCTCGGCCGTCATCTGCGCCAGCCCGCCGCTGAACCGCGTGTCGCCCTCCGACGGGGAAAAGGCGATGTTGAACGTCTCAAAGAGGACGGGCGCGAGGCGGACGAACGTCTCGGCGTCGAGATCCGGGAATTCCTCCGCGCGGATCACCCCGAGCATGACCTCCGGCGTAATGTGACTCACCAGATCGCGAGAATATCCAAGCTCCTCGGCGTGCTCGGCGAACAGGTCGATGGCCGCCTGCTGCTTCTCGATCCAGGCCGCGAAGGTCACCGTCCCTTCCTTGTCCCTGAGCTGCTCGCGCACGATCGGAGCGTAGTGGCGCACCGTCTCGGACGTCGTCTCCTCATCCGTCATTTTCTTCGTCCACGCGTCACGAATATTTTCATGGACAGTCAGCCCAAGGAACATCCGGCGGGCGACAACCTCCTCCGAGTCCATATGTCGGATCGTCTCGATCAGCTCCTCGTGCAGCCGGCCCTTCAAGACTCTCAGCGCCTCCTTGCGCTTCCCGTCCATTTTCCCATGCTCGATCGTCTCCTTCACTGCGGCACCAACTTCCGCGAGCGACTTCTCTGCGTACTTCGCGTCCTTCTCCGTCAGCGGCTCGAACATCAGGACGCCGAGGTAGCGGTCGACCTGCAGGACCATCTCCTTCGAGTTGTCCTTATAATACGCGAGGTTGATCAGCGGATCGATCGCCTTGAACCGCGCCTCGATCTGCGCCTTCGTCTCAATCGTCCGCCCCTCGTCCGATCGTTTTAGCGCGTCCATCATCGCCTCATGCGCCGTCGGCGGCTTCGCCGGGACGGTCTCGACGGTCTGCGCCGCGACCGGCTTCGTCTCATGCTCGACGATCCCCATGGCAATCGACGCGCCAGCCGTAAGCGCAAGCAGTTTCTTTTTCTGCGACGAGATAAATTCGACGATGGGCCCGCGGGATTCTTTCATATGGACGGATTATACATGGTTTCGACGGATATCCACACCGATTCCGTTGACAAAACCGCTTTTTTTTGATGTAATGGGAGCAGGAAGTCCCCACATTCGATTCACTCGACGGGGACTTTTATTATTTTCAAAACGATATGTACGAGAAGGACTTTGACAACTGGGCATCGCTCAAGAAACGGCTTCATGACCGTCCAGGAACGGCATACGCTCATCCGCGGGAAGTTTGGTGGTGCTCGATCGGAACGAATGTCGGCGCGGAGATGGACGGCAAGAATGAGAACTTCGAACGGCCAGTCCTCGTCCTACGCGTCTACAACAAAGAGACGCTTCTGGTTCTTCCGATGACGACGAAAGAAAAGCACGACCCGTTTCACCACAGGGTTCACTTTGATTCCCGCGACGTTTGGATTTCACTGACGCAGGTTCGGCTCGTAAGCAACCGCCGTCTCATTCGAAAGGTTGACACGCTCTCCGTCGACCAGCTCGAAGAGGTAAGAAACGCGCTCATCCGCTGTCTCTGAAAACAAATCGACTCCGCCACATTGGCGGAGTCTCGGAGGCCGAAGCCCTAATATAAGTATAATACACGCCATGACACTATTTGTCAAACTACTTTTTTCCCCCATCCATTTCCGTCGCCCGTTCCCAGGCCAGGTCATATAGCTTCTTGAATGCCTGTGCGATGTCCTTTGACTCGATGGAAACGCCGAGCCTTTCCTTTAGCGAGAATATCGATATCGTATCGTCATAAATATACACTTCTGGAACGATATCCATCTTATCGCCGGAAACGAGGTGGATTTCCCGCAGATATTTCTTTGACTCCTTTTGATATCCACGCGACGCCTCGCTGTCGTTCAGGATCCCGCGGATCTTGATCCCTTTCCGCGCCCGTCGCTCGAAGTAACTGTGCGCGTACTCCGGGTCGAACGCCTCCAGCTCGTCGGCGGTTAGGAAGGAACGGATGAACGTCTTGCAGAGGAGGGAAGCATCATAAAGCGACCTCAGCCCCTTCTCACCCTCGAACACCTTTATCTTCGGCGCGGCCGGCGTCTTCGCAGCCACGGACTGCAGCATGTTCACCAATGCCTGCGACTGCCGCGCCATGTCGCGCAGATGCTGCGCCTCTGCCTCCAAAATCACCGGCAGCTTCTCCGGCGGCTCGGCCCGGTAGGTCTTCTTCTTGATCTCAACCACCCGCGTCACCAGCCCGACCCGTTCCAACTCGTCGACGATGTCATACACCGTCGTCCGGTTCATCCCCGCCCGCTTCCCAATCTCCGCCGCGGTTCCTTTTCCCAAATCCAACAGGGCAATATACAGCAAACTCTGTTTCCTCCCGAATCCAAGCTTTTCCAACTCCCGCGCAAACTCAGGTTGCATACTTTGTTGTGGATTATTTTCGACATTTTATTACAAAAATTAATTTAGTGTCAAATTTAAGCCAAATTATTTACTTATTTATTCGGAAAGTATTGACAATAAGTACTTTTATCAGTATTCTTACCGCACGATCGCGTAAAGCGACGTGGAGGGATTAATGAACGAACACCGAAAGTATCCGACCGAATGGAGCGAGCGACGCAAGGACAGCGAGGCTCTTGGTCATCTGTCGTGCATCGCGAGACTGGAAGAAGGCGACAGGTTCGAGTTGTGCTATGCGACTTGCGAACTCGGCCGTGATGGTCCTAGGGGTATGTCATGGGGTCACATCTCGATCCCCGATGGCACTGGGAAAGTAGGTCATCCTGGGGAAGTTCCGAATGGATGGCTTCTTGCCAATACGATTCTAGACCACCAGATCGTCGCGATGAACATGCTCTTGCGAACCACTTGCGATTTGCACATCGCAGACGACGGATTCGTCCTCTTGGGCTGGGTGGGTGATGCAACGCTCAAGGCGCAATTCGAGACCGAGCACAACGTCTCTCACTGGAAAACCTGGCTGGATGCCCCGGCAAATTTTCACATGACGAAATGGTGGAGCTCAGAGATCTGCCTGGAACGCAAACTCGTCGTCAAACGCAACCAATAGGAGCAACGCGATGAAACAAGATCAGAACGAGACCGATCAATATACCAGGACTATAGGCATTTCTTGGTCCCATCGACCATTGGAGGCAGGTGAGACCTTCGGTTTCAGCTACTCGACCGGAACCCTCTACCGAGAAATCGCTTGGAATGCGGGTCACCTCAATGTCGTGACTAACAAAGACCTGGTCCTGGACGATTGGGGCAATAAGGTCGACTGGCATGCGTGGTATCACGGACACGCATGGATGCTGGTCAATACGATTCTGGACAGCCAGATGCGCGCGATAAACGCGGGACTGGAAGGTGCCATGAGCGAACTGGAAATCGTCAATGACGGATTTACGTATGAAGGCTATGGCCCGAGCTTCCCAAGCAGGACGTATCCAAGCGAGTATGACGTTACGTTCTGGAAAAGCTGGCGGGACGCACCTGAGCGCTTGCGCATCAACTGCGACTGGCAAACGGAAAAAACCTGCCTGCGTCGAAAGTTCGTCGTGGTAAAAAAAGACTAGGAGTCCTCGCTCGTCGCAAGACGGGCTTTTTCTTTTGCGCGACAATTCGCCATCCAATTGACCGCCGACCCCATTTTTGCTAGCATACCGGCACTATGAATCCAATACTTTCTTACGCGATCGGGGCGGGATTGCTCGCTCTTGCATACGGGACGTATCTGACGAAGTGGATTTTGAAGCAGCCGGCCGGCGACGGGAAGATGATCGGCATCTCGCTCGCCATCCAGGAGGGGGCCAACGCCTACATGGCGCGCCAGAACAAGATGGTGGCGATGATCGGCGGGATTATCTTCCTCCTTCTCGGCGTCGTGCTCGACTGGGAGATTGCCGCGGGGTTCGCGGTGGGAGCGATTTGCTCCGGCCTTGCCGGGTTCATCGGCATGTCGGTTTCCGTCCGCGCCAACGTGCGCACGGCGGAGGCGGCAAAGAGCGGCCTTGAGAAGGCACTCGACGTGGCCGTGAAGGGCGGTTCCGTGACCGGCCTCTTCGTGGTCGGCCTCGGCCTCCTTTCCGTGGCGGCGTTCTACGCGGTCACCGGATCCGTCCACGGCCTCATCGGCCTTGGATTCGGAGGATCCCTCATCTCGGTGTTCGCCCGCCTCGGCGGCGGCATCTTCACGAAGGCGGCCGACGTGGGCGCCGACCTCGTGGGAAAGATGGAGGCCAACATCCCGGAGGATGACCCGCGCAACCCGGCCGTGATCGCCGACAACGTGGGCGACAACGTCGGCGACTGCGCCGGCATGGCAGCCGACCTGTTCGAGACGTACGCCGTGACCACGGTCGCGGCCATGATCCTCGGCAACCTGCTGTTCCCGGGCAACATGAGCGTCCTCCTGTATCCGCTCGCCCTCGGATCCGTCGCCATCGTGGCCTCGATCCTCGGCAGCATGTTCTTCAAGCTTGGAAAGTCCGGCAACATCATGGGCGCGCTTTACAAGGGCCTTGCCGCCGCCGGCGCGTTCGCGGCCGTCGGCTTCTACTTCGTCACCACCAAGATGCTGACGAACATGAGCGGCCTGAACGTCACCAGTATCTTCCTCTGCTCGCTGCTCGGCCTCGTCATCACCGGTCTCCTGATCGTGATCACGGAGTACTACACCGGCACGCAGTTCAGCCCGGTCAAGAAGCTGGCCGAGGCGTCCGTTACCGGACACGGAACCAACATCATCGCGGGCATCGCGCTGTCTATGAAGTCCACCGCGCTCCCGGTGCTTACCATCGTGGTCGGCATCCTTGCGGCGCAGGGACTCGGCGGGCTGTATGGCATCGCCATCACGGCCATGTCCATGCTCTCGCTCACCGGAATCATCGTGGCGATTGATGCCTACGGCCCGATCACCGACAACGCCGGCGGCATCGCCGAGATGTCCGGCCTTCCGGAGTCCGTCCGCGCCGTCACCGACCCGCTTGACGCGGTCGGCAACACCACGAAGGCCGTGACCAAGGCGTACGCCATCGGCTCGGCCGGCCTTGCCACGCTCGTCCTCTTCGGGGACTTCGTGCACACGGTCACCGCGGCCGGAGGCAAGATGGACTTCAGCCTCTCGAACCCGAACGTGATCGCCGGACTCTTCCTCGGAGGCCTCGTCACCTACCTCTTCGGTGCCATGGCCATGCAGGCCGTGGGCCAGGCCGCCGGTTGCGTGGTGGAGGAAGTGCGCCGCCAGTTCCGCGAGATCCCGGGCATCATGGACGGAACGGGCAAGCCGGACTACGGCCGCGCCGTGGACATCGTCACCAAGGAAGCCATCCGCAAGATGATCGCCCCGTCGCTCCTCGCCGTCTTCGCCCCGATCGTCGTGGGCTTCGGCCTTGGCGTGGACGCGCTCGGCGGACTGCTCATCGGCTCCATCATCACCGGACTCTTCGTCGCCATCTCTATGACGACCGGAGGCGGCGCGTGGGATAACGCCAAGAAGTACATCGAGGCCGGCAACTACGGCGGCAAGGGTTCCGACGCCCACAAGGCGGCGGTCACCGGCGACACCGTCGGCGACCC
>CAIMOJ010000020.1 GCA_903843045.1 Candidatus Uhrbacteria bacterium | reverse complement strand
TACTCGAGGTCGAACCGTTCCGGGAGGTTCATGTCGAGCTGGATGGTGGACAGCTGCCACTCGCGGCCGATGCAGTCCTTGGCCATGAAGTCGAGCTTCGGCCCGTAGAACGCGGCCTCGCCCACGCCCACCTTGTGCGTCCATCCGCGCGCCTCGATGAGACGAGAGAGCGCCGCCTCGCTCTCGGCCCAGATGGCCGGGTCGCCGATGTACTTCTCCTTGTTCTCCGGGTCATGCGTGGAGATGCGCACCCAGAAGTCGGTGAAGGTGAACGCGCGGTACGCCTCGTCGATCATGTCGAGCATCAGGTTGATCTCGCCCTCGATCTGGTCCGGCATGGCAAACACGTGGCAGTCGTCCTGC
Organism: Candidatus Uhrbacteria bacterium; assembly: GCA_903843045.1. Lineage (GTDB taxonomy): Bacteria > Patescibacteriota > Patescibacteriia > UBA9934 > GWF2-40-263 > YC12-FULL-57-11. Next base: position 8,346 of record CAIMOJ010000020.1, on the reverse strand, counting down.
GTGAGGCCGCGCACGCGCGTGAGGCCCGACAGTTCCCCGCTCTTCTCATAGCGGTAGTTCGTGGTCGTGCAGGTCCAGCGCATCGGCAGCTCGCGGTACGAGTGCGGGTTCTGCTTGTAGAGCATCATGAAGTGCGGGCAGTTCATCGGCTTCAGGTAGTACGCGTCCTCGTCCTTCAGCTGCATGGGAGGATACATCGCGTCGTACTTCTGCAGGTGGCCCGAGATCTCGTACAGGCGGCCCTTGGTGATGTGCGGGATCCAGATGGGGACGTATCCGCGGGCCTCCTGGCGCTCGATGATGAAGTTCTCCACCAGGCGTCGCAGCACGGCGCCGCGCGGATAGAACAGCGGAAGCCCGCCGCCGATCTCGTCGATGACCGTGAACAGCTCGAGCTCCTTGCCAAGCTTGCGATGGTCGCGCTTCTTGGCTTCCTCCATCATGGCGAGGTACGCGACGAGTTCCTCCTTCGTCTCGAACGCGAGGCCATAGATGCGCGTGAGCTGGTCGTTCTTCTCGCTCCCGCGCCAGTACGCGCCGGCGAGGACGTCGAGCTTGAACGATTCCGGGTCGACGTTCGCGAGCGAGTCGGCATGGCCGCCGCGGCAAAGGTCGACGTACGATCCCGACCGGTACAGCGTCAGCGTCTGTCCTTCCGTCGAGAACTCGTTGATGAGCTCCGTCTTGTACTTGTTGTCCGCGAACGCCGCGCGCGCCTCGTCGGCCGAGACCTCGGAGCGATCGAACGACGTGAAGGTTGGGAGCAGCTCGCGCATCTTCGCCTCGATCTTCGGCAGATCCTCTTCCGAGACGGGCGTCGAGAACTTGAAATCGTAATAGAACCCGTCGTCGACGGCCGGGCCGATGGTGCGCTTGGAGTCCGGGTACAGCTCGAGGACTGCCGCGGCGAGCAGGTGGGCAAGCGAATGGCGGAGGTGGGAGAGCTCTTCGGAAGACATAGGGTTTGAGGACAAGGGTGACCGATAACCCTCGAACTGTAACACAAATGAAAGAACGGCCACAAGCGGCCGTTCTTACTGCGCAATCTCCACGTAAATGTGGTCCTTCAGCCTCGGGACGCGCTTCATCCAGAACGGGGTAAACTCGACCGTCACGTCGGACGCGATCGTTTCCCTTACGAGAAGACCCTTGATTTCCTCCAGGCTCATTCCCGCGAACCGTCCCGGCTCGAGCGACCGGCTGGTGGCCGAAGGGGCGACGATTCCGTCCATGTACACGTGGACGCTCGCGGTTCCGAGCTTCGCGTCCGCGACCTTGTCGACGGATGCCTGGAGCGCGTTGTCATTCGATCCGACGAAGTCCGTTCCCGGGAGCAGCTGCTCGAACAGCTTTTTCTTGGCAATCACCGCGAGCGCGGCGCGGTCATAGAACACCCCGGTTGCCTCTATCGACATCGTGAGGCTGAACCCGGACGCCTCGGCCCCGGCCTGCGTGTCGCTCTTCTGTTCCGTAATCGCGAAGGAGTACGCCTCACCCGCAAGATCGTCCCCGGCCTTCGCTTTCAGCGCAACCTTCGCCTCCTCCTCCAGGGTGCCGCGAAGCTCAAGCGCCGATCGGTCGATGTCCTCCTGGGTCACGATCGAGACGGTGCGCGTCCCGCCGACGAATGCGACGGCGTTGTCGGCATAGATGGACTTTTGAAGCGATTCGGAAAGGCCCGGTATCGAGAACTTGGTCGGAGCGACGTTCCCCGTCGCGCCCGCGACGTCGGCGTGGATCGCTGCCTCAACCGTCCCGTTCGCCGGAACCGTCACGCCCTTGTCGAGCCGGAAGAGGACGCCGTCCGCGCTCAGGAACCGAGTCGTCGCGACGAGCGGCTGGGTATGCGTCGACGCGTTGCGGACGATGACCGTCCCGCCGGCCTTCTCATCGACGATCTTTCCCGGGTTGGCCGACGCGAACGGCGCGGTCTTCTGCACGGTCGCCGTGACGATCGAGCCCCGCACCTCCGAGTCCTTGGTCGGCGTCTTTACCACGTCCGCGATGAACTCGGTCTTCACCGTCGTCTTGATCGGCGTCACGCGGATCGTCGCCGACACCGTCGACACGTACAGCACCGCCGCCAGCATCATGGCCACCGCAACGACAAAGCCGACCGCGATTCGGCGGTACAGCTTCAGCGACGGCGCGGCCGGAGCCGGTGCCTTCGCGACGACCTTCGATTTTTTGACGGCTGGTGCCATGGATTCCTCCTGCCACGGACGGGACTAAAGTCCCTATGGATACTATTCTATCACGTTTCCTCAATAATGTCTGTAGCGTAGAGATACGGGGTACGATAGACGGACGAAAGCACCGCCATGAACGCAAGGCCGTCCGCGACGGTCAGCGCGGTTCCGAGGAGCGGATCGACGATCCCCGCGCTGAGATCCGCGACCATGTCCGGGTCGCCCGAAGGGACCGCGACGCCGTTCACGAGGTCGACGCGGGCGAGGTGGACGGGATTGCCGTTTTCGAGGGCGAAGACATTCACGAATGACATAGGCTTTCTATTGGGGTCTCGTCACGTCCGGTTCGATCGACCTTGGCCTCGACGCCTGGGCCGAATTCGATGCGAGGTACGCGGCGAATTTCTCCCCGAAGTCCCTTCGAAATCTGGGCATGTACTTGGGGTACTTCGCCCCCGGGCCGTCCATGGCGAATCTCGCGACCATCGCGTCGATGCGCTTCCCGTATTCTTCCAGATACGGACCCATGTTCTCCGGGAGCAGTCCGACCATGCGCTCGAACGTCTTGCGTTCCGCGGAGTCCCTCCACGCGACGACGCGGTCCCGAAGCTCCGCCGGGACCGTCTCGCCCGAATCCGACATGAGCAGAAGCGCGACGGAGCTGAACGGCGAGTCGACGTCGGAGGAAAGGTCGGAGCCGTAGTCGATGGGGACGAGGCCGCGTGACGTCCTCATGATGTTGCGCGGCGCCAGGTCCGAGTTATTCAAGAGAACGCTCGCCACCGCCATCGGACCGATCTCCGGCCTGAGGCGGCCGCTCGGAAGTTGAAACCATTCGTCAATCCGACTGCAGTCCTTTCCGTCCAGCAGCTCCAACACCGTCACGTCGCCGTACGGCTCCAGCCGGCGCGACACGACGGCGGGCGCCTCCACGCCGAATCCGACCGCATGCATGGACGCCGCCACCTCGCGGTACTTCCCGTTTCCCGGCGTGACGCCCTCGCGCGCAAACCGCTCGCTGAACGAGAACTTCACCACGGCCTGCCGCGTGTCGTCCCCATCCTGAAACGTCACGATGACCGGCGAGGCGGCATGGTCTTCCGTGGAAATGACCGGCCTCGGGACCCCGACGATTTTGCCACGTCGAAAAATCTCCTCGGTGCGTCGACGGCGCTCGATGGATTCGCGGCGCTCCGCATGGGACGCGACGATCGCGTCGTACATGTCGACCTGACACGCAAAAAGCCTCTGGTCGCGCGCGTCGTCCTGCAGCGCTTCCCTCTCAAGCTCGCTTGGCAGGCGAATCAGGTGCTCCGGCATCCCGACCCACGCGAGCATTACCGCGCGCCAGGTTTCCTTCGCCTCGCGGAACGACCGGTTCGCAATCTGGTTCACGAGCCGTCGCGCGTCTTCCCGCGCGCGCGGGGGAACGAGATCGGAGGAAAGGACGCGGGAGGATGTCCGGAGGGATTCGGGAACGTACGCCAAGAACGTCTCGAGGATTGGCGTTGGTTCCAAGTCCGCCGCGATATCGGCCCTCTGACGCAGCAATGCCTCGGTGAGAAACCGCGGGTGACCTGCGCCCGCACGAAGGGTTTCCGCGGCCTCCTCGGGAGAAAAGTCACGGAGGAAGCTTGAAACGAGCCGCGTTTCGGTCAGCGTCAGATCAAGCTGCACTTCCGCGATGCGGATCGACCGCCACTCCGGGTTCGACAAATCGTTCGCTTCCAGAAGCTCCCTGGCCCGCGCCAGTCTCTCCTGCGTGTTTCCGCGTCTGCTCTTCGGGATCGAGTCGCTCCATTTCGCGAACCTCGCCTCAAACGCGTCCGTGAGCTCAGGAAGCGACCGCGGGGTCGTCCGCGCCTCGGCCGCGGCACGGACGTCAACGAGGCCGCGCATGACGCGGTCCGAGAGCGGCAGGATGCGCGGCTGCCCGCGGTCGGTCATCTCGCGCGAAATCTCAGGGCTGATGGGATTTGGCTCTGCCATATTCCGGTCCAGTATACGTTGCCCGGGATCGCAGATCAAACAAAAATGACCCGGAGCGAGGCTCGGGGCCGAGTCGGACGGGTCAGGTCTTCGGAATCGTCGCGCACCAGGCGCCATAGGCCACCGCGACGCTTGGCTGGTACGTGTCGAGTATGCCGTCCAGGAACTCCGCGCCGTCGTGCTGGCTCAGGCCGCACCGCTCGCAGACGTCGGAGCGGATCGTCTCGATCGCCTCGTCGGACCCCGTGATCAGCACGTTCTCGCCGGCAAGGAACGCCGACGCGACGGTAATCTCCTTTCCATCGTCATCGATGCAGACGACGTTCACGCGTCTCGGATCTTCTTCGCCCATGGCACCCTCCGTTGATGGGTGGAGAATGATTGTGGCAGAAAAAACGGCGGACGTCAAGCGTCCGCCGTCACATTCTGCCTCCCGACGATCCCCGCGATCTCGTCGATCACCTGGCTCGTGGAGAGGATCGAGTACTCCGTCTCGATCTTCCTGGTCTGTCCGCCCGACTCCACGAGAAGGCAGACGCGGGTCGGGCCCGGGTTCGCCCGAAGAATTCCGCGCAGCTTCTCCACCATGTCATGCTCCGGCCGCCCGCGCAGGGCGATCGAAACCGTCTGCCCCCTTGCGGCCTTCCCTCCTTCGGCCTTCGTATCCTCTTTCTTAAACTTCGACCTCTGCTCCTCGTCGATCCACCCGCCCGACTTCAGCAGCTCGCCAAGCCCCGCCGCCTCGCTGTCCGAGACGAGCACGAGCGAGTTCGCGATGAGCGCGACCTCTTCCCCGCCCGGCCCGTCGACGTCGTCGTCGCGGCTCGACTCGCTCTTGCGCCGCGACACCTTCGCGGATACCACCATGATCGTGTCCGGCAGCAGCGACTCCTTGAACTGCGCGAACGTGCGCGGGAACACCAGCAGCTCCGTCTTCCCCGTGAGGTCCTCGAACCCGACGAACGCCATGGCGTCGCCCTTCTTCGTGACGATTTCCTTCACCGTGGTGATGATCCCTCCCACGCGGACGAACTCCGCGTCGGGCTTCGTGATCGCGACCGCGACGGAAAGGACGGTGTCGCCGAGCTGCTTCGCCACGTCCTCGTACGGATGCGCCGATACGAACAGGCCGAGCAGCTCCTTCTCCCACTGCAGCACGTCGCGCTTGGCCGCGGGAGGGACGGCACGCAGCGTGATCCCGGACGTCGCCACGGACGGCGCGGAATCGAACAGGCTTCCCTGGTTCGTCGTCAGCTGCTTCTGCGCGTCCTTGTTGAACAGCAAGATCCGATCCATGTTCTCGAGCAGCTGGTTGCGATCGCCGAACCGGTCGAGCGCGCCGGTCTTCACGAGCGCCTCGATCGACTTCTTGTTGAACGCCCGATGGTGCACGCGCCGCGCGAAGTCGGCCAGGTCGAGGAACGGCCCCTTCGCCTCGCGCTCCGCGATGATCGACTCGATCACCTCTTCCCCGAGGTTCTTGATGGCGATCAGCCCGAATCGGATGGTCGTGTCGTTTATGTACGTAAACGTCAGCCGCGACTCGTTGATGTCCGGCGACAGCACGTCGATTCCCATGCGCCGGCATTCCGTCACCGCCTCGGCCACCTTCTCGATGTCCGAGGACTCGGCCGTCATGATCGACGTCATGTACTCCGCCGGGAAGTTCGCCTTCATGTACGCCGTGTCGTACGCGATCATCCCATAGCTCGCGGCATGGGCCTTGTTGAACCCATACGCCGCGAACGGTTCGATGAGCTTCCAGATGTCCTGCGCCTTCGCGTTCGTGAGTCCGTGCTCGACGAATCCGCTCAGGAGCTTCTCCTTCTGCTTCTGCATCTCCTCCGGAATCTTCTTTCCCATTGCCTTTCGCAGCTTGTCCGCGTCGAGCCAGGAGTAGCCCGCGAGCTTGATGGCGATGAGCATCACGTCGTCCTGGTAGACGATGACGCCGTACGACTGGTCGAGGATGTCCTTCATCCGCGGGTCCATGAACTTCACGAGGCTCGGGTTGTGCTTGCGGCGGATGTACTCCGGGATCGACTCGATCGGGCCCGGGCGGTAGAGCGCGACCATGGCCATGATGTCCTCGACGCGCTCGGGGCGCAGGTCCATCAGGTACTTGGTCATCCCGTCGCCGTTCAGCTGGAACGTTCCCATCGTCTTTCCGGCCGCGAGCAGCTCGAAGGTCTTCTTGTCGTCGACCGGGATCTTCTCGAGGATGATGTCCGCGTTCTTCGTCTGCTTCACGAGCTTGATCGCGTCTCCCAGGATCGACAGGTTGCGGATCCCGAGGAAGTCCATCTTCACGAGACCGGCCGACTCGACGGCGTGCATCTCGTACTGCGTGATGGTCTTTCCCTCCCGGGTATCGATTTGCAGCGGGGTGAAGTCGGTGAGCGCGGTGGGCGAGATGACCACGCCGGCGGCATGGATCGAGACGTGGCGCGCGCATCCCTCCACCTGGCGCGCCAGGTCGATGAGGCGGTGGACCTCGGCGTTCACCTCATACAGCTTCTTCAGCTCCGGCGCCTCGGTCAGCGCGATCTCGAGCGTCATCGGGAACCCCTGGCTCCCCATCGGGACCGACTTCGAGATCTTGTCCACGAACTGGTAGTCGTACCCGAGCACGCGGCCCACGTCGCGCACGGACCCGCGCGCGGCCATCGTTCCGAACGTGCAGATCTGCGCCACCTTGTCCGCGCCATACTTCTCCGTGACGTACGCCATCATCTCGTCGCGGCGGTTGTCGGCGAAGTCGGCGTCCACGTCCGGGGCCGACGGACGCTCCGGGTTGAGAAAGCGCTCGAACGGCAATTTGTACACGAGCGGATTCACGGTCGAGATCCCGATCGAAAATCCAACGAGCGACCCTGCGGCCGATCCACGCGTCGTCGTGACGATTCCGTTGCGGCGCGCCCACTCGATGTAGTCGGACACGATCAAAAAGTACGGGCAGAACCCCTTCTGCTCGATGATCGCCAGCTCGTAGTCGAGGCGCTTCGTCATCACCTCGGTGAGCGTCCCGCCGACCTTTTCCGGCAGCTCGGCGTAGGCACGGGCCGTGAGCACGTCGAGGAACGTCTTCCCGTCCGGGATCTTAAAATCCGGAAAGTTCCACTTCCCGAGCTCAAGCTCGACCGTGCAGCGGTCCGCGATCTTCCGCGTGTTCTCGATCGCCTCGGGAACGTCCTTGAACCGCTCGATCATGTACTCGCCCGAAACGAGCGACGCGTCGAAGTCGTACTGCTGCTGGCGCTCGTATGCCTCGAGCGTGCGCTGTCCCTTGATGCAGTTGAGAACCTTCCACGCCTCGACGTCGCCGGGCTTCAGGTAAAAGGCGTTCTTGGTCGCGACCACCGGCGCGCCCATCTCCTTGCCCAGCTCGATCAGCGTCGCGTTGATCGCCTCCTGCTCCGCGATCTCCGGGCGGTCGACGAGCTCGAGGAAGAAGTTCCCCTCGCCGAAGATCCCGACGTACTCGCGGATGAGCGTCCGCGCCCGGTCGACGTCGTGCGAGTTGATCGCGCTTTCGATCTCCCCCGCGTGCCCTCCCGACAGCGCGATGATCCCCTTCCCGAGCGAGCGCAGCACTTCCTTGTCGACGCGCGGCTTGTAGTAGAACCCCTCGAGAAACCCGATCGACGCGATCTTAATGAGATTTTGATACCCCTCCCGCGTCTCCGCGAGCAGCACGATCCGATAGTTCTTCGTATCGATCTTCGCCCGCTTCTCGTTGCGCCCCTCGATCCCGAGGTACGCGTCCATCCCGAAGATCGGCTTCACCCCCGCGTCCTTCGCCTTCTGGTAAAACTCGATCATCCCGTACATCGACCCGTTGTCCGTGATCGCCACCGCGTCCATCCCGTGCTTCAGGATATGCTTCAAAATCTCCTTGGGCTTTGGCAAAGCCTCAAGAAGCGAATAATGGCTGTGGACATGCAGGTGGACGAAGGGGCTGGGCATACTTCCGACAACTTACCATAGTACGCTATACTATGCCCATATGGTCAAAACCCCACAGGAAATTGTCGCGGAAACCGTTGGAATCACGAAGGAATTCGAGCGAAAGCTGGCACTGCTTGAGACACGGCGCAAGGAAATCATCGCGACGGCCATCCGGGACGCCGAGCTGCGAAAGATGTCGACCGTCCGGCAATTCATTCAC
>CAIMOJ010000019.1 GCA_903843045.1 Candidatus Uhrbacteria bacterium | reverse complement strand
GGCGCTCGCGGAGATCTTCCCCGAGATCGAAAAAATCTGGAACGATCGTCCCGACATGTTACCGTTCGTCGAAAAGAGTTTGCGCGTCTTGGACGAAAGGAAAATAAACAAGAACTAACCTGCTGAATCCCTATGCGCCTCATCATCCTCTACGGCCCTCCCGCCAGCGGGAAGCTCACGGTCGCGAAGTCCGTCGCGAAGGCGAGCGGGTATCCCCTGTTCCACAACCATCTGGTCGCCGACTTCGCGTCGACGCTCTTCGCGTACGGGACCGACGGGTACGCAACGTTTTCCGAGAAGCTGCGAACGATGGCCGTCGATGCCGCGATCAAGGCGAGTCATCCGGGCCTGATCATGACCTTCGCGTACGGAGTCGAGACCGCGGGCGGAAAGCGCGACGATGCCGTGCTGAAATCGATCGCAAATCGCGTCACGCGCGCCGGCGGAACCGTCCTGTTCGTCCGGCTCACCTGCGACGACGCAGACCTTCTGAAGCGCGTCGGACGATCCGACCGCAAGGAATTTCACAAACTCACCAAGCCCGCAATCCTCAAGCGCATCCTGCGCGACTATCGCGTAAAGGACGCCGTATCGTTCGCCGAGAGCCTCGTCATCGACACGGGCAGGCTTTCCCCCGCCGCGGCCGCGAAGTGCATCCTGCGAGAAACGAAATAGCCGCGTCCGTCCCTTCGACGAACGCGGCCATGATTGGCCGTCTAAACCTTCGCGATCCTTTCCGCGATTCCCGCCAACTCCGCGTCGTCGGCGCGCTTGAAGTCGTGCGACGAAATGTATCCCTCATACTGCTCAAAGAACTTGTCCACGCCTGACTTTCGCTGCTTCCATTCCTCGGACTTCGTCCCGTGCATCGGGAACAGCTTCGCGTGGAGATGGTCGACGCCGAACCCCTCAAAGATCATCCCCGTTCGGCCGACGTCATCGAACGCCGCGTCGATCTTCTTCGCGACCGCCTTCGAGGCAAGCACCAATCCCAACAGCACGTCATCGGCGTTGTCGAACGCGTAGCTCGGGTTGTGGTCCTTCGTGATCACGACCGTAAACCCGGGCGTGTTCGGAAAGATCGTGAGGAACGCGAGATGCTTCTCGTCCTCCCAAACCTGATGACACGGGATTTCTTCGGCGACGAACTTACAGAAGAGACAGTCATCCATACGTTTAATTGCTAACCCTGGCGAAATGCCTCGGTCCCTTCTGCACCGTCGAGCCCGCGGCGACCATGGCGCCGATGTCCTTCACGGCCTCGCCGTTCACTTTCGCCCCGCCCTGCTCGATCACGCGCTTGGCCTCGCCGTTCGACGTGACGAATCCCGCCTGGACAAGCACGTCGATGAGCCGCGCCTCCGATCCCTCGATGACGACCGGAACCATCTGCTCTTCCGTCGGGCCCTTCTTGTCGCGGAACAGCGCGTCGAATCGCTCGGCCGCGCCGTCGGCGTCGGCGTCGCCGAAGAACATGCGGACGACTTCCTTGGCCAGCCGCGCCTTGAGGTCGCGCGGGTTGGCCTCATCGCGGATGAGCGACTTCGAGATCGCGGCGAGCTCCTGCGACGTCACGTCCGTGCACAGCTCGAACCCGCCCACGATCATTCCGTCGGTCCAGCTCATCACCTTCCCGAACATGTCGTCGGCCGAGTCGAGGAAGGTGATCATGTTCCCCTCGCTCTTCCCCATCTTCTTTCCGGTCGGATCCACGAGCAGCTTCGTCGTGACCACGAACTTCTCCTTGTGCTTCAAGTCCTTCATCAGCTCGCGCCCGGCCAGCATGTTGAACGTCTGGTCGTTCCCGCCCATCTCGCCGTCCACGTCCATGGCGACGGAATCGTACCCCTGCATCAGCGGGTACATGAACTCGTGGATGTACACCGGCTTGTTTTCCTCCACGCGCTTCGCGAACATGTCGCGCTCCATCATCTGCTGCACGGTGAAGTGCGACGCGAGGTCGAGGACGTCGGCGAAGCTCATCTTGCCGAGCCAGTCGGAGTTGAACTTCAGCTCGGCCGCGTTCTCGCCGTCGAACCGCAAGAACCGCGACGCCTGCGCCTTGTACGTCACGCAGTTCGCCAGCACCTCCTCGCGCGTCAGCTGCTTGCGCGCCGCGCCCTTGTCGGTGGGGTCGCCGATCATCGCGGTGAAGTCGCCGATCAGCACGATCACCCGGTGCCCGAGCCGCTGCCACTCGGCGAGCTTCCGGAGCCAGATGGCATGCCCGATATGAAACGTCGGTCCGGTCGGGTCCACGCCCACGTACAGCGACAGTGCCCTCCCCTCGCGCATGCGAGCCTCGACGAATTCGCGGTTCGGGTAGACGTTCTCGACGGATCGCGTGAGAAAATTATCGATGGATTCCTGGGAGGTATTCACGCTCATACCGGTTGTGTCATCAGCGCCACGATCTCGTCGCGCTTTTCTTGCATTAGGGTCTCGGTCTTTGCCTCCACGATCAGGCGCAGCAACGGCTCTCCATTCGACGGCCTCACGATGAACCACCAGTCGTGGTCGAAGTCGCAGCGGATACCGTCGAGTTTGTTCGTTTTCGTCGCAATCGGCTCGTATTTCGCCTCGATCGCGGCCATCGTCGCGGCCTTGTCGTGAACTTCTCGGTTCACTTCTCCCGAGTTAACGTACCGTCGCAGCGGTCGAACAAGGTCGGCAAATGAGCCGCCCGTCGATTTGAGCAACGACAGGACGCGGACGATCGCGTAGTCGACGGCCTCGAGATTGCTCGTCTCCTCGAAGAAGAAATGGCTTGAGACCTCCCCGCCGAGGACGGCGTGGCTCGCGTGCATCGCCTTGATGACAAGCGTGCGGCCCACCTTGTCCTCCACGCAGGTGCCGCCGGATTCCGTGATCATGTCGGTCGTGGCCCAACCCATGTTGGGAGCGACGACGACGGACGCGCCGAGACGGGTCGCCAGCATTTCGCGGGCGAGCAACGCAAGCGTCTGGTCGCCGCGGACCGTCTTGCCCTCGTTGTCCACGAACGCCACGCGGTCCGCGTCGCCGTCGAGCGCAATGCCTAGGTCGGCGTTCTCGCGGAGGACCGCGGCCTTCAGGTCGTCGAGCGTCTCGTCCTTTGCCGGGTTCGCCTCGTGGTTCGGGAATCGCGCGTCGGGCTCTGCGTACAGTTCCGAGAAGGTCGCGCCGAGCTTTTTGAGAAGCGGATTCACGCTGAGCGCGCCCATGCCGTTGCCGTAGTCGACGACGATTTTCATGCCGGCGAAGGCGTTGGGCTCGATTCCGGCGAGGCATTTGTCGAGATAGGATGGGAGGAGATCGAATTCGGAGACGGTGCCGACGACGGTCGACGGTTCAAACGCCCCATCGCAAATCATCTCCCTCATGTCGACGCCCGACAGCGGATAGCCGTTCCCCATCGCCATCTTGATGCCGTTGTACTCGGGCGGATTGTGCGACGCGGTGACCATGAGGCCGGCGTCGATATCGTCGCGGCTGGCGACGGCGAAGTTGTACATCGAGGTGGTGCACATCCCGATGTTCACCACGTTCGCGCCCATCGAGGTGATCCCGTCGATCGCGGCGACCAAAAGCTCGGGGCTCGTCGAGCGCATGTCCCGGCCGACGACGACCGTTTTTGCCCCCGTTTTCACGACCAGCGCCTTTCCGGCCTGGCGTGCCAAATCCGGCGCAATTTCTTCCAGCAGGCCTCGGATGTCGTTCGCGCGAAAAACGAAGGGGGAAAATGGCATAATACAGGGCAATTTTGATTGACGAACCCGAATGATTTCCGTAGAATGCATTGTATAAAACATTGATGTTTTCGTCACTATGTCCCCACTCCTCTTGGTCGTTCTCGGCCTCATCGTTCTTGGCGGCGGATGGCTCGTTCTGACGTATAACTCACTGGTCCAGACCCGGAACCGCGCCGACGAGGCATGGTCCGACATCGAGGTGCAGATGAAGCGCCGCTACGACCTCATCCCGAACCTCGTCGAGGCGGTCAAGGGTTACGCGGCCCACGAGTCCGGCGTGTTCGTCAAGGTAACGGAGGCGCGTACCGCGGCCATGGGCGCGACCACCCCGGCGCAGCACGCGGCGGCCGAGAACATGCTGTCCTCGACGCTCAAGTCGATGTTCGCCGTCGCCGAGGCGTACCCGGCGCTCCGTGCCGCCGAAAGCTTCATGCACCTGCAGACCGAGCTCTCCGACGCGGAGGACAAGATCCAGGCCGCGCGCCGGTTCTTCAACGGCAACGTCCGCGACCTGAACACGAAGATCCAGAGCTTCCCCACGAATTTCATCGCCAACGCGTTCGGCTTCACGAAGCGCGAGTTCTTCGACGCGCCGGAAGTGGCGAACGAGCCGGTGAAAGTCTCATTCTAGTCATAAAGCTCGAAGCCAGAAGTTCGAAGTTCGAAAAAAGATTTAAAGTTGGAAAGTTTGAAGACTTAAACCTTTCAACCCTTAATACCTTTTTTCGAACTTCGAGCTTCGAACTTCTGACTTATTTCCATGTACTCCGAGATCGCCGCGAACAAGCGAAAGACCTGGTTCCTCGTCGTGATCTTCACGGCCGTGATTGTCGCGCTCGGTTTCTTCTTCGGCAAGGAATACGGCGACCCGTACGGCGGGATTGTCCTCGCGACGGCGTTCGCGACGATCATGAGCCTGACCGGATATTTCCAAGGCGATTCCATCGCGCTTGCGTCGGCCGGGGCGCGGAGGATCGAAAAGAAGGACAGCGAGTACGTATGGAACCTCGTCGAGAACCTCGCGATCGCGTCCGGCACCCCCATGCCGGCGGTCTATCTCATCGAGGACCCGTCTGGAAACGCCTTCGCGACGGGACGCGATCCGAAGCACGCGTCGATTGCCATCACGACCGGCCTCGTCCGGATGCTGTCGAAGGCGGAGCTCGAGGGGGTAATCGCGCACGAGATGTCCCACGTGAGGAACTACGACGTCCGCGTGATGACCATCGTGGTCGTGCTCGTCGGCATCGTGATGCTCCTGTCCGACTGGATGCTGCGCGGAATGTTCCGACGTCGCGGAGGGAACAACGGCGGCGAGGACGGCGCGATGCTGTTTCTCGTCATCGGGATCGTGCTCGCGATCCTCTCCCCCATCTTCGCCCAGCTCATCAAGATGGCCGTTTCCCGCCAGCGCGAATATCTCGCCGACGCCTCGGGAGCCCTCCTCACCCGCTACCCGGAAGGGCTCGCCTCCGCCCTCCAGAAGATCGCGGACGCCGACCTCCCGCTCAAGAGTGCCAACCACGCGACGGCGCACCTCTTCCTCGCCAACCCGTTCGACCCGCACGTCACGAAGAGGTTCGAGCAGCTGTTCTCTACGCACCCGCCGATTTTGGAACGAATCGCCCGACTTAGAAAAATGGGGAAATAAGACCGTATGTCCCACGACATCATCGACAAATTTTCCACCCACCTGAAGAACGTCCTCACCCGGGCGCTCGTCTTCGTCGTGGAAAACGGCCGGACGCTCGTCGAGCCCGAGCACCTGCTCTGGGCGCTCGGGACCGAGAAGGGATCGGTCGGGGCCGAGCTCATTTTAAAGACGGACATCAAGCCCGCGAAGCTGCACGACCTCGTCGCGTCGCGCCACGACTTCGGGAGCCCTCCGACGACCGTCGGCGCGCCGTTCCTGTCCGACGACGCGAAGCGCGCGGTTGAGAAGGCCGTGCTGACCGCGAACGTGTACGAGCACCGGTTCGTCGGGACCGAGCACCTCCTGTCCGGCATCCTCCAGGTTTCCGACAAGGACATCGAGGCGTTCTTTCTGCGCGAGCGCGTCGACATGGCGAAGCTGCGCGAGCAGGTGGCGGTGGTCTTGAAATCCGCGACCAAGTTCCCGGAGATGGCCGAGAGCATCTCGCGCACGGCGGAGATTCCGGAGAAGGCGGAGACGTCTGCGAAGGCCGCGGCCGACGAAGAGACCAAGACGCCGGCGCTCGACTATTTCGGGCGAGACCTCACGAGCAAGAAGATGCAGGCGAACCTCGACCCGGTGATCGGGCGCGAGAGCGAGATCGAGCGCGTGATGGAGATTTTGGCGCGACGCACGAAGAACAACCCGCTTTTGCTGGGGGAACCGGGCGTGGGAAAGACCGCCATCGTCGAGGGCCTTGCCAAGCGCATCTTCGAGGGAAACGTGCCGGCGACGCTCGCGGACAAGCGCGTAATCGGGATCGACCTCGGGATGGTCGTGGCCGGCACGATCTATCGTGGCGAGTTCGAGGCGCGGCTGAAACAGATCGTGGAGGAGGTAAAGAAATGCGGGAACATCATTTTGTTCGTCGACGAGGTCCATCAGATCGTCGGAGCCGGCGCGTCGGGAGGAAGCATGGACGCGGCCAACATGCTCAAGCCGGCCCTGGCGCGCGGCGACATCCGCATGATCGGAGCCACGACCCCCGCCGAGTTCAAGAAGCACATCGAGACGGACTCCGCGCTCGAGCGCCGCTTCCAGTCGGTGGTCGTCGACGAGCCGACCCCGGCCCGCGCGATGGAGATTCTCCGCGGCGTGGCCAGCCAGTACGAGTCGTTCCACAACGTCCGCTTCTCCCCCGCCGCCATCGACGCGGCCGTGAAATTGTCCGTCCGCTATCTCACCGACAAGCGACTGCCGGACAAGGCGCTCGACCTCATCGACGAGGCGTCCGCGTCGTCGCGCGTCCACCGCAAGGAAACCCCGCCGGCCGAGCAGCGCCGCCTGCTCGCGCGACGGCTCGCCGAGGTCCAGGCCGAGAAGCGCCAGGCCGTGGTCGAGGAGAAGTTCCAGGACGCGTCCAACCTGAAGGACGAGGAGGCGAAGCTCCGCGAGGCGCTCGCGAAGTCCGCCGACGACTCCCCCGCCCCGTCGCCGATTATCATTTCCGACCGGGACATCGCGTCGGTCATTTCGCGCACCCTCCGCATCCCGATCGAGGACCTGCTGTTCGAGGGCCAGCGCGACCTCGAGTCGATCCACGAGAAGCTGTCCGCCTCGGTCATCGGCCAGGACGACGCGCTCCGCACGGTCTCCTCGGCGCTCCGCCGCGCCAAGACAGGACTCTCGATGCCGAACCGCCCGCTGTCCTCCATGCTGTTCCTCGGCCCGTCCGGCGTGGGAAAGACCGAGCTCGCGAAGACCATCGCGAAGGTGTTCTTCCACGACGAGACGTCGATCATCCGCCTCGACATGAGCGAGTACGCGGAGGGATTCACATCGAGCAAGCTCGTCGGCTCGCCGGCCGGGTACGTCGGCTATCGCGAGGGCGCGAATTTGACCGACCGCGTAAAGGCGAGGCCGTACAGCGTCGTGCTGTTCGACGAGATGGAGAAGGCGCACCGCGACGTGCAGAACCTCCTGCTTCAGGTTTTGGAGGAGGGCGAGCTGACGGACGCGACCGGGCGCAAGGTGAGCTTCCGCAACACGATCGTGGTGATGACGAGCAACGTCGGGCTCGAGCGGTTCGAGAACGGCGGGATCGGGTTCATGAGCGACGACGCGGAGCGCAAGGCGACGCTGTCGTCCGACCTGCGCAAGGAGCTCGAGTCGCGCTTCCGTCCGGAGCTCCTGAACCGCGTCGACGTGACGAGCGTCTTCCAGCCGCTCGGCATCGCGTCGCTCGTGGCGATCGCGAACAAGCAGCTCGCCGAGCTGACGGGACGCCTGGCGGAGCGCGAGATCTCGCTCGAGGTGCACCCGCGCGTGGGATCCGCGATCGGCACGAAGGTCGAGCCCAAGTTCGGCGCGCGCGACATCCGGAGGAAGATCCAGACCGAGATCGAGGACAAGGTCGCCGACGCGCTCGCGGCCGGGGCGCCGAGGACGATCAAGGTCCGTGTCCTAAACGGCCAGGTTGAGGTACAATGCAAGGCGTATGGACGAGGAGTCTCCACAAATTACGCCGGAGATCGAGCAGGATCGATTCGAGCAGCTTCAACGCGAAAAGACGGAAGCCAGCGTCGGGCCTAGCGAGGATCCGACGCCCTTCAATCCGTCGCTCAGTCAGGACGCGCTCGCCCCGTCCGACAATCCGCAGAGCCCCGACGAGTCGCCCGGACCAGGAGGTCAGTCGAATGGTCAGCCATTCCAAGCTGGAGGCGGCGTCGTGCCAGAAGAGCCTTCCATCGCAAAAGACAACGACGACAATTCGGGTGGCGACACGTCGGGCGGCGGGGATTCCGTCGGGGACATGCAGGAAAAGCTTTCGACGGACCAGTTGCAGGCAGGGATTTCAAAGGCGGCGACGGGAGGAATGGACGATCTCGCGAGCGGGGACGTCGAAGGGCAGGCAAAAAAGATGATCAGCAAGGTCAACCACGGAATCTACGAATTGGAGCAGGACGCCCTCATCCCGTTCGACTGCGCAACCTTCGGCATCTCACTCATCATTACCATTCCAATCCGCCTGGTTTTCTGCGCCTTTTTCATCTACCAGCTTCGCAACGCGATTAACGGGAAAAAGGGGTTGTTCGAACTTACCTGGGAATCGTTCATGCCGCCTGGAACGGAAATTTCCCTGTCCGTAATGCCTCCGATCGCCCTGTACGTCAGCGTCATCGTCTACATCATGACGGTCGTTTTCCTAGGGATTATTCTCACCTGTCTGCTCGGCGTCATCTGCATGGTCTTCGCGGGCGAAGTCTCCATGCTCGGCGACACGTTCTCATTTTTTAAGGAATTCCTAGGATTTTAAAGGTCTTTCCTATGTCAGATCGAACAAAACGCCTCCTCGTCGTCGCTGGATTCGTCGCGTCCGTGTTCGGAATCGGAGCGGCCCTGTACTTCGTCTTTTTTCGCGCGGCGGCGCCGCCGGCGACCGTCCTGCCGGGCGCAGGCGAGCAGACGGGAACGCTTCCCTCCTCCGGCGCGGCCGGCAGTTACGTCATAACCCCGCCCGTGCTTCCGACCGGCACGCCGACCGGTGGTCTTCCCACGGCAGCCACGGTCGCGAATGGCGGCCGCACGGTTACCACGGCCGTCACGCAGGGCCCCGTCTCGTTCACGACGATCGGGACCGACGGAAAGACGATGAATTTTTACAATCCGAACGACCGAAAGTTTTACTCGGTAGACAAGGACGGGAAGCTTGTCCTTCTGTCCGACAAGGAATTTCCGAACGTGGAAAACGCGGAATGGAACAAGGACTCGAACAAGGCCGTGCTTGAGTTTCCCGACGGGTCGAACGTGGTTTACGATTTCTCGGCCGAGCGCCAGGTGACGCTTCCCAAGCACTGGGAGGATTTCAAATTCTCGCCGGTAGCCGACGAGCTGGAGGCGAAGTCCGAGGCCGTGGATCCCAATAACCGCTGGCTCGTGACCGCGAACGACGACGGAAGCAACGTGAAGGCGTTCCAGGCGCTCGGGGAGGAAAGCGCGAAGGTAACCGTCTCCTGGTCGCCGAACGACCAGGTGGTGGCGTTCTCCGACACGGCCGCGCCGCTCTCGGGAGGCCTCGATCGCAAGACGATCCTCCCCATCGGGCTGAACGGCGAAAATTACCGCGGACTTACCGTGGAAGGCCTGGGATTCCTGTCGAGCTGGTCGCCGAACGGCAAACAGCTTCTCTACTCCGTGGCCGGCGGCTACTCCGACAACAAGCCGCTCCTCTGGCTCGTGGACGCCACCCCCGCGACCATGGGTGAGAACCGCCACTCGCTCGGCCTCAACACCTGGGCCGACAAGTGTTCCTACTCCGACTCGACAACCGTCTACTGCGCCGTCCCCCGAAACCTGCCGAACAACTCCGGGCTCCAGCGCGCGCTGTACGTCAACTATCCCGATTCCGTCTACAAGATCGACACGGCTTCGAGCAAGGTTACGCTCGTCGCCATGCCGGACAAGGACGTCGCGATGGAACATCTCCGCGTCAGCGATGACGGCTCCGCGCTCTACTTCACCAGCCGAAACGACGGGACGCTTCAAACCATCCGCCTCAAATAGCCTATGCCACGCCCCTGGATCACCTTTCTTGCCCTCGGAACCGTCACGGCCATCGTGTTCGCGTTCTTCGTCCTGCGCCTGCAGCCCATCCGCACGAAGCCGACGGCCGCCGACATTGCCGCCGCGACGCCGATCACGACGCCGACGGTCACGTTCGTCGATCCCGTCCGCGGCCCGGCGACGGCAAAGGTGACGCTCGTCGAGTTCGCCGATTTCCAATGCGACGCGTGCAAGGAGCTGTCCGACAACCTGACCGCCGTCATGCGCACCTACCCGGCCGACGTCCGGCTCGTTTGGAAGGACATGCCGAACGAGAGCGCGCACCCGCTTGCCACGCTCGCGTCGATCGCGGCGGAATGCGCGGCAAGGCAGGGCAAGTTCTGGGAATACCACGATACGTTGTTCGACCGCCAGGCGTTCCTGTCCGAGTCCGAGTTCTCAAAGGCCGCGATGGACTTGGGACTCGACCAGGCGTCCTGGAAAAAGTGCTATGACGCGCATGATACGCTCGCCGTGGTAAAAAAGGGATACGAGGAAGGAAGGGCGCTCGGGGTCATCGCGACGCCGACGGTCTACGTCGGATCGAAGTCGTACGCGGGAGCAGTGTCGATCGATGAGCTGTCCAAGATGATCCAGGAGGCGCTAACCGCGAACGCGACTGCAAAATAATATGAAACGGATTCTCGCCGCCCTTCTCTTCCTCGCCACCGCGTTTACGGCTCTCCCGACCCAGGCGCTCGCGGCCGCCTCCTGCGACGACTCCGTTATCTCTTACCTGCATCTCCCCGTCTGCGCCTGCTACCATGACGTGGCATACTGCGACTCGTATACGCCAACGATCTCCTCCTACGCCTTCGGGGAGGCCGAGTGCACGACGTACTGCAAACAGATCTACGGCGACTATTACGTCAGCTCCGTCGTGAACGGTGGAAAGGATACATGCGAAGGGAAGGCGGTGGCAAGTGCGTGCGCGGCAACGAACG
The DNA here is from genome assembly GCA_903843045.1 of Candidatus Uhrbacteria bacterium. Lineage (GTDB taxonomy): Bacteria > Patescibacteriota > Patescibacteriia > UBA9934 > GWF2-40-263 > YC12-FULL-57-11. Next base: position 9,803 of record CAIMOJ010000019.1, on the reverse strand, counting down.
CGCAGGCCCGCACGGCCACAAGCACCGGCAACCAGGCCCTGTTCGACGCAGCAGCAAAGACGTCGCCCGGATATCCAACGCCGTCGCTGAGCGTCGCCATCCCGGGCGTTGACTTCGCCAAGCCACTCGTGATCGACGGCCAGGTCTATTCGAATTTCATCGGGACGTACGTCTCCGGAATCTATAACTTTCTCATCCTGTTCGCCATAACGATCGCGATCGTCATGATGATGGTCGGCGGAATACAGTACGTGCTCGGCGCGTCTTCCGGCGACGTGAAGGGCGGAAAGAAGCGCATCAAGGACGCGGTGGAAGGGTTCGTCCTGCTGATGTTCGTGTACATCATTTTGTTGACGGTGAACCCGCAGTTGACGATCTTCAAGGAGTTGGAGATTACGAGCGTCGATCAGATCAAGCTGTCTATGGACACTGACGGCCCCGAAGGAGAACCGAGCGCTTGTGGCGGAATTTCCTCATACAAGGACATGCCCGATCCGTACAAATCCATGATCGCGTCGGCAAAAGCGGGTGCGGCCTGCCCGCTAACAGGAACGGATCCATACGATTCGCCTACTGGAAAACCCCCAAACTGTGGAACGCACCATTGGTACGATCGCGGAGTGAGCGGGGACTGGAGGAAAGATCATAATCTTGACTATGCCGCGACGTGGGGAACGTCATTTCATTCGCCATTCGCGGGAACGGTCAGCTACCAGGTGCGATCAACCGCAAACAACATGTGTGGAAATACCATTACTCTCAAAGGTGAGAATGGCGTTCTCGCATACATCTGCCACGCGAAAGACTTCGTCGACGACAACGGAAACAAACTCACGGATGGCGCTTCCGTACCAAAGGGCCAGGTGCTTGGACACATAGGCGGTCGTTGTTGCGCGGGACAAACCGCCCCGTCGGGCTGGTCGGCAGGAAAATCCTGTACCTTCCAAGGTACGACTTGCTCGGATCCGAACAAACTGGAAACCTGCGACTGTCAGGTTGTTGCGCAATCGGGCAACACGACCGGCCCGCACGTCCATATTTCCTGGGCGGGGGCCGGAAACATCCTCTCGTGCTTAGATGACTAATCGTATGTTCTCCTGCTCAAACTGCGACTCTCAGTATCCGAAGTGGGCAGGCCGGTGCACGGAGTGCGGGAAATGGGGGACGGTCGTCGAGGAGGGCGGAGAGGTCGTGAAACCGAAGGGACGAGAGGCAGTGACGAGTGCGAAAGCCGCGAAGGTCCAGAGTCTGTCCGAGGCGTCGAAGGCGGCGGATCCGGGGCGGATGGGGACCGGGGACGCGGAGGTTGACCGCGTGCTCGGGGGCGGGATCGTCCGCGGGTCGCTCGTCTTGTTGTCGGGAGAACCGGGGATTGGAAAGTCGACGCTGGTCGCGCAGATCGCCGGAAAAATCCACTCACCACTCACTAAAAACCACCCACCCACTTCGACCCTTTACGTTTCCGGCGAGGAATCCGCGGGGCAGCTTGCGGGACGATTTACCCGTCTCGGGCTCGACGCGTCGAACGTGAACTTCCTCGAGGCGCTGCCGATCGAGACGGTCGTGGCGACGATCGAAAAGGAAAAGCCGGCGCTTGCGATCGTCGACTCGGTGCAGACGCTGTCGTCGTCGGACCTCGACTCGGCCGCGGGGACGCCGGCGATGGTTCGGTATGCCACTTCCCTCCTTCTCGAGTTGGCAAAGCGGACGAACATTCCGGTGCTGCTGATCGGGCAGGTGACGAAGGACGGGTCGATCGCCGGGCCGAAGACGCTCGAGCACCTGGTCGACGTCGTCGTCTCGCTCGAGGGCGACCCGGTGCACGCGTATCGGATTCTGCGCGCCGCGAAGAACCGGTTCGGCGCGACGGACGAGGTGGGAGTGTTTGAAATGACCGCGGGAGGAATGAAGGCGGTCGAGAACCCGTCGGCGCGGTTCCTCGAGGAACGCCGGAACGTCCCGGGCTCGGTCATCGCCGCGGCCGTCGAAGGCTCGCGCGTGTTCCTCGTCGAGGTCCAGGCGCTCGTGGAAAAGGCAAGCTACGGGACGCCGACGCGACGGGCCTCCGGATTCGACCAGAACCGGCTGCAGATGCTTTGCGCCATCCTGTCGAAGCACGCGGGGTTGAAACTGGGCGAGTCGGACGTGTACGTGAACGTCATCGGAGGATTGGAGCTGCGCGAGCCGGCGGCGGACCTGGCCGTATGCGCGGCGATCGTGTCGGCGGCAAAGAACACGATGTCGGAGGCTCCGACAGTGTTCGTGGGCGAGGTCGGACTGGGAGGAGAGGTCCGGTCGGTGGTGCAGATCGATCGACGGGTGAGCGAGGCAAAGAGGATGGGGATCGACAAGGCTTCCACGCCAAAGACGATCAAGACCGTCAAAGACCTCTAATTTACTCGAGATGGACCTCGTCGAGCGAGACGGTAACGAACTCCCTCAGCAACGGATGCCCCTCCAACTCCGGATCGGCCGCAAGGATCCGCGACGCCACGTCGCGGGTTTTTTTCATGAGGGGGACGTCAGCCGGTGTCGCGAGCTTGAAGTCGGGAAAGCCGGACTGGGCGCTGCCGAAGACGTTTCCGGCGCCGCGGAGCTTGAGGTCGATCTCGGCGAGCTCGAAGCCGTTGGTCGTTCTGGTCATGGCGGTGAGACGTTCCTTGGCGTCCGGGCTCCAGCCGTCGGGGGCGAGGTAGCACGTCGATGCGATGTCCGACCTTCCCACGCGGCCGCGGAGCTGGTGGAGCTGGGAAAGGCCGAAGCGCTCGGCGCCGACGATGACCATCATGGTCGCGTTCGGGATGTCGACGCCGACCTCGACGACGGTCGTGGAAACCAGGAGGTCGACGGCGCGGTCGCGGAAGGCGGCGATCATCGCGGCCTTCTCGTCGGACGGGAGCTTGCCGTGGAGGATCCCGACGCGGACGGTCCTTGGCAACGCCCTTTGGAGCATCGCCGCGACCTCGGTGACGGACTTGGCACCGAGAGCGTCGGACGGGTCGATGAGCGGGCAGACGACGAACGCCTGGCGGCCGAGCGCGATCTCCGCGACGATCTGGGTCCACATGGCGGCGCGCTCCTTGTCGAACACGAGCTTCGTCGCGACGGGCTTGCGGCCCTTCGGCATCTCGTCGAGGATCGACAGGTCGAGATCGCCGTAAATCGTGAGGGCAAGCGAGCGCGGAATCGGGGTCGCGGTCATCGAGAGGAGATGCGGCGCGGGAAGCCGGTCGAGCAGCGCCTTCCGCTGCTGCACGCCGAACCGGTGCTGCTCATCGACGACCACAAGCGCGAGCCCCGGGATCTCGATCCCCTGCTGCAGCAACGCATGCGTCCCGACGAGACACCGGAGGCGGCCGTCGGCGACTGCCGCGAACAGCTCCTTGCGCGTCACGGACTCGCCCCCGATCTTCGCCTGCGACGCGGTAAGCAGCCCGACGAGACCGACGCTGTCGTCCAAGGAAAAGAATCGTCCGAGCGCGGCGTGTTGCTGCGAGGCGAGGATCTCGGTCGGGGCGAGGTAGGCGGCGGCATGGTTGGCTCGGAGGACGCCGGCGATCGCGATGGCGGCGACGGCGGTTTTGCCGCTTCCCACGTCGCCTTCGAGCAGGCGGTTCATCGGGCGTTCGAGCGCGCAGTCCTGGACGATTTCCCAGGCGGATCGGCGCTGGGCCTGGGTGAGCGGGAACGGGAGGGATTGGACGAACGACTTTAGAAACTCCGCGTCCGTGGCGACCGACGTCGCCGGCCGCACGGCGCGCTCCTTTCGAACCTGGGCGAACATCAGCTGGTGGATGAGCAGCTCGTCGAACTTGAGGCGCGAGATCGCCGCGTCGAGCTCGGCGCGCGACTCCGGGAAATGGACGTTGCGAATGGCGACGTCGCGGGCGGGAAACGATTCCTCGTCGCGAATCTCCGCCGGCAAAAAGTCGACGAGTTCCGCCGCCACCGTCAGCGCGTGCTCGATCGCCCCGCGCAGCCTCCGCATCGTCAGCGTCCCGGTGAGCCCGTACACCGGCACGATCCGCCCCGTGTGCACCCGGTCCCCCGCTGGCTCCCACACGGGGCTCACAATCGTACGCACTCCGCCGAACCTGCTGTCGACGCGACCCGCGACGGAAATCCGAAACCCGGCGCGCAGCGTTTTCTCGAGGTACGGCTGGTTGAACCACGTCACCTTGATCTCGCCCGTCTCGTTCTCGACGATCGCCTCGGTCAGCGTCACCTTCCGGTTCTTGCTCGCCCGCGACTCAATCTGTCGCACGCGCCCCGTGACCGTCACCGTGTCATCGTGGCGCAGCGACCCGATGGGCCGGACGACCGAATAGTCCTCGTAGCGGTACGGGAGGTACAGCACCAGGTCGCGCACCGAGACGATTCCAAGGTTTCGCAGATCCTTCGCGGCAAGCGCGCCGATGCCCGGGATGGACGTGACGGGCGATGAGAGGTGGAGGGACATAACACGGCCACTGTAACAAAAAAACCCGCCGGTGTCCCCGACGGGCCGTACCTACTGGGGCCGAGCGACCATGCGCTCGATTTCCTGCCTGATCCTGCTGATCCCGTACCCGGTCGGCACGGAAACCCACGGGACCGACGCGGCGCGACATGCCGGCAATACCACGTTGTCCACGTCGTGACCGATAAACCGGCGCAGAATGATGACAAGATCCACCTTTCCGCCGGCGACCCGATCCCGCACCTGCGCGAGCAGGTTGCTCCGATCGGCGGACGGGTCCCAGGCAAGCTCCGCGAACCCGAAGGCGTCCTGAATGCGAACCCGGTTCGGCTCGCGAGGATCGCCGCCAACCATCACCGCTCGCTTCCCGCTCGTGAAGGCAAGCCAGGGCCAGCCAGCAAGTACGGAAGCGGGCTCCTCGGCAATCACCGCGACAGCCTGCGACCGCCTACCCGCGGCGCGGATGGCTCCGCGCAGCGTCTTGTACTGGCCGGTGGCGTCCAGATCCGAGAGGAACGGCTCGAGGATCCGCACGACGCGCGAATCGCTTTGCGACACGCCTCCGCGAATCGCGACGTCGAGGGAGTCGAACACGTCCTCGGACGGCTCCGCGTTCTCCACGGACAGCTCGAGCAGCCGGATGAGACGGCCCGGCGTGACGCTTCCGTCCGCCGACTCCGCCGCCACGTCGGAAAGCTCGTTAAGGTACGCCTGCGCGTCATGCTTCCAGGTTCCTCCCAGGGGACCGTGGTCCCGCTTCGCGCCGTAGACGTACCCGATCTGCGTGCGTGCCGCATACTTCCCTACGGACGAGATAATCGGCGCGGCCAGACGGTCGTCCAGGCCGTGAGCCTGACGAAATCGGGTGCGCGCCACGACATACTGGAGCAGAAGAACCTGGATGCCGGGTGGGAACATGCCCAGGCGACGCTCGTCCCGGACAAATTCGTACAGATCGGAAGCCTCGTCCTCCATCGCCTCGGGCGGATGCCGAAGGACCGGCAACCCATCCCGCAGGGCATCGTGCCACCCGGCCCGTTCGACCAATGACGACCCCGTGCCGCGGTCGGGATAGAAAACGATCACGCACGATGCCTCCCCTCGCGCGGCAATCGGTTCGACCGCGGACGCTTCGTCGGGAAGGCTCGGAGGCATCCCCTCTGCGACCGCGACCGGCGGCTCCAACCGAGGAATTCCACCGGGCACGGCAATCGGAAGGAATCCGATCCGCATTCCGTTTTCCTCCGCGCGCGCGACGAGACGCGTCCACCGCGCCAGCAGGTCGCTCAGTTCATTCTGGATTTCTACTTGAATTTCCGACGGTTCCATGCAAAACCTCCTGCAGGAACCACAAGGGTGATGCAAAATCGCGATTCTGTCAATACGTCGCGACGACAAACAAAAAGACCGTCGTTCAGACGGTCTCTTTGTGGTGCGCTTGGCAGGACTCGAACCTGCGACCCTCAGCTCCGCAAGCTGATGCTCTATCCAACTGAGCTACAAGCGCCAAACTACGGCTTTCAGAATTGGCCGCTCCAATCTTGAAATCTCAGAGTTTATACACTCTCCGCAGCACTTCCGTCAAGGTTTCGCTGGTTCTGTCCAGGTTTTCCAGGCAAAATGGAAGAAGTTCCTTTCGAACGACGTTCGGATCGACATCCTCGAGCGGAATGGCGAGCATGGGCTGCCAGAGCTGGCGGAAGGTGACGTACAGGAGCTTCACCTCCGGCGGCTCGTACACGAGTGCAAAGTCGCGGACGGATCGAAAATCGTAGTACGTTTCCCCGACGACGAGCCCCGTGCTCGTAACGGCCACGGGGATGCGGTCCGGGTGCTTGAAGTCGGAAATAAGCGTGATGATTCCGGCCATGAGGATGATCACCGCGAACAGAAAGTTCGCGGTCGCGATCGAGTACACGATCAGCGACACGCCGGCGACGGCCATGACCACGTACCAACGACGCGATCGCGTCTGCCTTGGGTACTCGTCAATTTCCCAGACGACGAGCGGTCGGCCGGGACCGGCAAGCCGGTATTGCGATTCGGTTTGGATTTCTTCCTCCATAAAATGTTCGTCGAGTGGCGGAGAGAGTGAGATTCGAACTCACGGAACCTTTCAGTTCGCCGGTTTTCAAGACCGGTGCCTTAAACCGCTCGGCCATCTCTCCGTGAGAAAAAGATCGGGACAAAGGTCGAGCTGCTGTCATTTTACGCGATTCGACCGCCATTGTCCATTGGACGAAAAAGACAACCCGGATTGGGTTGTCTTTTTGTGGCGGAGAGGGGGGGATTCGAACCCCCGCGCCGAGAATACCCGGCCTACAGGATTAGCAATCCCGCCCCTTCAGCCTCTTGGGTACCTCTCCGGGTGCCGTCAGATTACCGGATCGATGCTGAAAGATCAAGGGCGAGATCCCTGGGCGACCACGAACCCCCAGACGCGCTTCGCCCCCGCCCTCTTGAGCGCCTCGGCCGCGGCGTCGATGGTCGCGCCGCTCGTGCAGACGTCGTCGCAGACGATGACCGACTCGGGGACGGGGCCGGCCGTCTCGAAGATCCCGTCGAGGTCGCCGACCTTTCGTTCCGACGCGGAACGCTGGGCCTGCGAGGCCGTCGCGGTCGTCCGTTGCAGCAAGGGCTGATGCGTCGTTCCGAGGGCGGCCGCGAGCGAACGAGCCACTTCCTCGGCCTGGTCGAAGCCCCGGTGGCGACGGCGGGAGGCGTGGAGCGGAAGGAACGTGATCGTCGCGCCCGACGGGACTAAAGTCCCTGGGAATCCCCTTGCCCCGACGGACTGCCTTATCCACAGGTCGATTGCCTTCCCCATCTCCGGATCGGCGTGATACTTCCAGTTGGTAAGCGCCTCGCGGACGATCGCGTTGCCGTACGGCGCGACGGACGTGAGGCCGTCGAGAAACGTCTCGGGACGACAGTCCTCGCACGTGGTCGGCGATCCCGTCGCGTGGCAGAACGCGCAGCACGCCTCGGCGGGCCGCGGAACAAAGGTCATGGCGCAGGAGTTGCACCAGGATGATCCTTCGGCGTTGCAACGAAGACAGAAGCGCGGAAAAATCCAGTCGAGGACACGAACTATTTCCACACCGCGTTCCCCACCTTCCATTCCCCGCCCTCCTTTACGAACGACAGGACCAAATCCTGATATTTTACCGTCACGTTCTGCACGTCGCCCTTGGCCTCCTCGCGCTGGGTGGTAAGCGTCACCTGCGCGGTACCGGCCGCATCGTCCTCCGCCTCGATCTTGACGGTGATGACTCGCGTGGTGACGCCGTAGTATTCCTTCGGGCTCACCGCCGTCTCGATGTACTTCGCGGTCGTGGCGGCGTAGGACGCCGACATGAGCGGGAGCACGTCCGTCAGGTTCGCGAAGTCCGCCTCCGTGGAATAGCTCCCGTAGCGCTCCGCGAACGTCTTCGAGGCCGACTGCAGGCTTGCCGACGCCGTGCGCACGGCCTGTTCTTTCTTGGCCTTCTCCTGGGTAACGGTCGGCTTCGTCGGGGCGGTCGGAAGCGGCTTCTCGGCCACGACCGGCGGGACAATCACGATTGTCTTGGGCTTGGGCCTCAAAAAGAACCAGAGCAGGAACGCGATCAGAAGCGCCAGGGCGACGAGGATCGCGATCAGAATGTTTCGACGTGTTTTCGGAGACATCATACGCTAGCTCTGCATCGACGATTTAATCCGGTCCGCCTCCGCCTGTCCCGCGGACTCCTGCGCAATGAGCGCCGCCGCCGCGTCCGCCGCGGCCTTCTCGGCCTCGCTGGGCTCGTCCTCGTCGATCGGCGCGTCGGCAGTCTCGACTGGCTTCTCCCTCTCCTCCCGTTCCGAGGAGATCTGCGCCTCGAAGTCCTTCTTTGCCTTCTCCATCTGCAGCAGCTGCTGCGGGTTCGTGGTCACGATCTGGTCCTCCGCGTACGACGCCACGATCTTGATCGCCGCGTGCTTCTGTCCCGCGAAGAAGATCCCCTCGCCGACGCCGGACTCGAGCAGGAGGAACTTCTCGCCGTCGGTGAGGTTGAACGTCTTCTGAATGAGGTCGACCGCGCTCGGGCTCTGCTTCATGAGGAGCTGGAGCGACGAGTTGTTCACGATGGCCTGGCCGTACTGCGAGCGCAGGAAGTCGTTCACGTCCTGGGTAATGGTGGTGATCCCGAGGTAATACTTGCGACAGCGCTTCACGAGGGCGAACACGAACCGCGCCGAGTCCTCGTACTGCATGAGCCACCAGGCCTCGTCGATCACGAGGATGCGCTTCTTGCGGACCGAGCGCACCACGTTCCAGATGTAGTTGACGATGGTGTAGATGGCCGTCGGGCGGAGCTCGTCCTCCAGGTCGCGGACGGAGAAAATCACCAGCTGGTTGTTCATCTCCACGTTCGTGGGCTGGTTCAGAAGCCCGGAGAACGTTCCCTCCGTGTACTTCCGAAGGCGCGCGACGAGGTTTTCCGCCCCTTCCATGCCTTCGAGCACGTCCTGGAAATCGGTAAGCACCGGCGCGACGACGGTCGAAAGGTCGGTCGTCTCCGGCGTGATGTCGTTCTTGGCATACGCCTCGATGAGCGCGCGGTCGAGCACCGAGTCTTCCTCCGGCGTGAACCCGACGGCGCCGCCCGCGAGGATCGGCTTGCCGATCATGATGCGCAGGAGACCCTTCAGCGTGATAACGGCGCTCCGGATAATGTCGTCCACCTTCGTTCCCTCCCCGACCGCCCGCGGCAGGTCGAACGGGTTCACCTTGGCCGGCGACGCGAGCGAGACGTTGATGTACGTCCCGCCCACCGCGTCGGACAGCTGCTTGTATTCCATCTCCGGGTCGATGACGATCACGTCCGTGCCCATCATGAGCGCGCGCAGAATTTCCAGCTTGATCGCGTACGACTTTCCGGCGCCGGAAGTGGCGAACACGACCGAGTTGGCGTTCTGCAGGCTGAAGCGGTCGAACAGGATGAGCGAGTTGTTGTGGCGGTTGATGCCGTACAGGATGCCGTTATCGCTCGTGAGGTCGCTCGAGATGAACGGGAACGACGCCGCGATGGGTGACGTGTTCATGTTATAGGTAATCTGCAACTCGTCGTTTCCAAGCGGCAGCGTGGAGTTGAACCCCTGCTCGGTCTGATAGAACCCGGTCTTCGTGTAGATGAGCTTCGCCCCGAAGATGGCCTCCACCTCCTGCGTGGTCTTCTCGAGCTCCTCCTCGGTCTTCGCGTACAGCGTGACGTAAAAGGCGAACTGGAAGAAATGCTCGATCCCCTGCGTGAGCGAGTCGCGGAGCCCCTCGATGTCGCGCAGCGCCGTCTCCTTGATCGGGTCGCGCGGCGCGCCCTTG
>CAIMOJ010000018.1 GCA_903843045.1 Candidatus Uhrbacteria bacterium | reverse complement strand
GACCAGCACCGTGGCGACGATGACGATCGGCTTCCACGAAACGGACCGAGGCACGGACGACATCGAATCCGATACGGGCATCGCCGGCGTCTCCGGAAGGTCTTTCGGAACCAGGGCGGACGGAGGAGCGATCGGCTCGACGTTCGCAAAGATGTCCTCGGGCGGTTTTACGTTCTCAAACATATGGGAAAGGTGGATACGAACCTGCGAATTATCTACGAAACTACGAACCAAGTTTTCCCGGTCCCGCCGGATTATATCCCGCCTTTACCTCGGCGAAGTCCGAGTAACCGTCGCCGTCGGTGTCGGGATTCGTGTCTGACGATCCGTATGACCGCTCCTCGTCCGCCATGAGCCCGTCAAGGTCAACGTCTCCGGTCCCGACAAGATCCGCACAACGGCTCTGTTCCGTCTCATCGGAGAGCTCCAGGCATTTGCTCGGATCCTTTGCCGCCACCGCCGCTTCGAACTGTGCGAGCTTGTCACAGACCGCCTGATCCGATCCGCGCCCCACACAGTTGGCCTCGGTAAGCGGACCGTCGACCGAATTCCTGCATCCGTCTTGTTTGGCCGCGTCCAGAACCTTGTCGCAAAAGGAGGCGTCTTTCTTCGAGAGCGCGAGACGAACGTTGATCTGATCGGAGCACGTCTTCGCTCGTTCGACGTCGGCAATCGCCGCGCAGCTCTCCGGATCCTCTCTGTCTTTCGCGACGGTCCAGACACAGGAGTCATGATCGGACCCAGTCAGCTGTTCGCAGACGGTCGACGCGCCGGTCGCCTTGGCCGCGAGCAGTACCTTCTGGTTTCGACACTCCTCTGGGTCCGGTTCCTGAGCGCATCCTGCCAATGACGACGCAAGTTGCGCCTCAATGCGATCCATGTTCTGCGAGGCAATCTCCACCTTTTGGCGGCTGCGCACGAACAGAACGGCCCCGACGATCAGCGCGACCGCAATCACCGCCGCCCCCGCAACGAGGACGACGATTTTCCATGGCGGACGCGTGGAATCGGATGTTTGGTCGAAGCCGTTCATAGGGTTAAGGTGCGGGACAATAGGTGAAGTTGATGTTACTGAAGGTTACGTATCCGGTTCCGGTGAAGGTCGTGGACATCGGGATGGACATGTCCGACCCGGTGCACTGGAAATCCGGCGGAAACGGAAGCGTCTTGTCATTGCCGTCCGAAACGTTTCCAGTCGTCGTCACAGACGTCCCGGTCGAAGATTCCGTCGTAAGGCCGACGGTCACATTGATGATCGAGCTGATAATCGAATCGTACATCCCGGCCACGCCGTCCTCGTCCTGGGCAGAGAACGCGTACGTGCCTGTCGTGCAGTCGTTGATATCCGCATACAGATGTCCACACGTTTCGCTGGACATGTGTGCCATATACGATGCGTATACGTCGTCGGTCGTCGCCGTTATCGCGGCCGTGTAGACGCTGACGTCACCGCTTCCGCGGACGGCTCCATTCTCATCGTCGGCCGAACAGGTGCTCAGCAGTCCTTTGTCGACCTGTTTTGTACAGCAGTAGTAATTGGACGTTGTTTCGTCATCGAGGGTGGTCGAGGTATCGTTGCCGCAGCTCGGATGCGTTGTACCATCCTCGCACACTCCGGCGGTGGTAGAGTTCGTACACATCGTGCTCGTCTTACTGATGTAGGTCTGTCCGTCCGACAACAGAATGATCAGTTTCACGTCGGCGGAGGATGCATTCAGTTCCGTAATTGCCGCCTTCATTCCTTGGTAGATTGGCGGCCCCCAACCAAGGTCCGACTCAAGCGCGTAACCTTCAACGGTCGCGATAAGATCATTTTCATCCATCGACCCGAGCGCCGCGTCGATCGTATATCCATCCCCGCCATAAACGCCGGAGCTAACTGCGGAACTTCCAATCCGCATGAGTCCGACTTGCAAATCGCCGGACGAGAGCGAATCGTAGAGCGTTTGAATGGCGGTTGACTCCGATGCGCTGACGATATCCATGCGGCTATATCCCGACGGAGGAGTTGACGTACACGTTCCACCGGTCCCGCACTCAGTAGAAGTTGTACAGTCCGTCCCGACGGCGACGGATCCCGCTCCGTCACAGTGATTATTCCCATCGACCCAGTCCCCCATCGTCCCCGTATAATCCGTAATGAAGTACACGGCCACGCTCGGCGGGGTCACGTTTGAGGTCGTGTCCACGTCCGCGGTAATTTGGGTTCCGACGCTGCACGCCGGGATGTACAGGACGGCGCTGTCCGGGTTGAGGTCGGAGTCGGACGGGTAGCTGTAGAGGTTTATCGTGTCCGAGGCCGTGCCGCCCGCCTCGCTGGTCTGGCCGAGGACGGAGACCGTCTGG